>PLTC01000291.1 GCA_003165295.1 Rhodospirillales bacterium
GTCGAGGGCGCTGCGGATGGCGCCGACCTGCCCGTCCATCATGCCCGAGGGGGCCAGGACATCGGCCCCGGCGCGGGCCTGCGCCACCGCCAGGCGGCCGATCATCTCCAGCGTGGCGTCGTTATCCACAATCGGCGCGGCGCCATCCCCGCCCTTCTGCAACACCCCGCAGTGGCCGTGGTCGGTGTATTCGCAGAAGCACAGGTCAGCGTAAGTGAGAACCGAATCCGACAGCCCGGCGTGGCGCACCTCCGCCAGCAGCCGGTTGACCGGGGCGTCGGGCGCGAGCGCGAAGCTGCCCGTGGCATCCTTCTTGTCATCGGCGGTCACGCCGAAAAAGATGAACTGCGACAGGCCGCGCCGGGAAAGCTCCCGCACGGTTTCCAGGGCCTGTTTGACGGGGAGTTGGCTGACGCCGGGCATCGAGGCCACGGGGGTAGCGGTGTCCGCGCCGGTCACAAACAGCGGGTAAATCAGGTCCCGGGCGCGCAGGGTGACATCGGCCACGGCCGCGCGGATCACCTGCCCGCGGCGCAGCCGGCGCAGTCGGCCCACGGGAAATCCGGCAGCATCCATGCGCGTCATGATAGCAGGACAGGGGTTTCTGATCCCGGGGTTTCGCAGACTCAACCCTGGGCGTCGCGATCGACCAACGCCCGCCTGGGGTTACGCGCCGGTCTCCTGCTCGATCAGGTCCAGCAGGGCCGCACGCAAGCGCCGGCTGAGCGGACCGACCTGGCCGGCGCCGATGGGTTTCTTTTCGACCCGCGTCACCGGCAGCAGTTGCCAGCCCGAGTTGGTCAGGAACACTTCTTCGGCGTCGAGCAGGTCGTCGATGGCGAGCATCTGCCGCCGGCACGCGATGCCCAGTTCGGCGCCCAGTTGCAGCAGCGCGGCCCGGGTGATGCCCGGCAGAACCGGCGCGGGCAGCGCCCCCTGGACCTCTTCGCCCCGGGCCAGCGGCGTGAAGACCGTCCCGTCCTTGACCAGGAACAAGTTGCTGACGGCGCCGCTGGCCAGGTGGTTGGAGATGTTGAGCCAGATGGCCTCGCCGGCCCCCGCCGCCGCCGCCTGCCGCAGCGTGCGCAGCCTGCCCCAGTACGAAAGCGTCTTGTGCCCGCACAGCGGGTCCAGCGGATTGGCCAGCGGCGGGGCGACCAGAACGCTGATGCCCTTGGCAAAATAGGCCGGGTCGTAAACCGTGGGCGGCGTCGCGAGCACCAGCACGGTGGCTACCGGGGGCGGGGGCGGGGACGATCCGCCGCGCGCCAGCAGCGCCGCCGCGCCCGCCGACGAGCCCACGTCGAGGCTGCCGGCGTTGAGGAATTCCAGCGCCTTGTTGGAGCCGAGCGACAGCACCCAGCGGACCTTGATGCCGTCGGCGGCCAGCGATTCCTCCAGCCAGCCCTTGTCCTTCAGCACCAGGCTGACCGGATTGTAATAGGCATAGTCGAGCCGGAGTTCGTCGACCTTGTCGGCGGCAAGGGCGCTTCCCACGCCACCGAGCAGTCCCAGGGCCACAACGGCTGCGCCGGTGCGGCGCCACAGATTGGCAAAAGACATCGTTTTCTCCAGAAGCAGGGGTTTCTCCAGAAGTAAGGGACAGGGTCAGGCGGCCCGGCCGCCGATGATCCCGGGGATCACCTCGGGATTGGCGACGGTGGTGCGGTCGCCCAGGTCTTCGGTCTCGCCGCGGGCGATATGCCCGAGGATGCGCCGGAGAATCTTGCCCGACCGGTTCTTGGGCAGGTCCGACGCCCAATGGACCACGTCGGGGCTGGCGATCGGACCGATGCGGGCGCGCACCCAGTCGATCAACTCGCGGCGCAGGGCGTCGGTTTCGGGGATGTCGGCCTTGAGGGTGACATAGGCATAGATGCCCTGGCCCTTGACCGCATGGGGAAAGCCGACCACCGCGGCCTCGGCCACCGCAGGGTGCGAGGCGATCGCGGTTTCGAGCTCCACCGTGCCCAGCCGGTGGCCCGAGACGTTGATCACGTCGTCGACCCGGCCGGTCAGCCAGTAATAGCCGTCGGCGTCGCGCCGGGCGCCGTCGCCGGTGAAATAGCGGCCGGGAAAGCGCCGGAAATAGGTGTCGACGTAACGTTCGTGGTCGCCGTGGAGGGTGCGTGCCTGTCCCGGCCACGGGGCGTCGATCACCAGATGGCCTTCGCCCGGGCCGACGATCTCGCGGCCGTCGGCATCGACCAGGGCCGGCCGCACGCCGAAGAACGGCCGGGTCGCCGAACCCGGCTTGAGTGCGGTCGCTCCCGGAATCGGCGCGATCAGGATGGCGCCGGTTTCGGTCTGCCAGTAGGTGTCGACGATCGGGCAGCGGCCGCCGCCGACCACCCGATGGTACCAGTGCCAGGCTTCGGGATTGATCGGCTCGCCGACCGAACCCAGGAGGCGCAGACTGCGGCGGCTGGTGGCCAGCACCGGGGCGTCGCCCTCGCGCATCAGCGAGCGCACCGCGGTCGGGGCCGTATAGAAGCTGGTGACGCCATAGCGGTCGACGATCTCCCAGAACCGGGACGGCGTCGGATAGCCGGGCACGCCCTCGAACAGGACGATGGTGGCGGCGTTGGCCAGCGGCCCGTAGAGCACGTAGCTGTGCGCGGTCACCCAGGCGATATCCGCGGTGCACCAGTGGATGTCGCCGTCATGATGGTCGAAAACATACTTGTAGCTAAGGGCGGTATGGACCAGATAGCCGCCGGTGGTGTGGATCACCCCCTTGGGCTGGCCGGTGGAGCCCGAGGTGTAGAGGATGAACAGCGGGTCCTCGGCCCCCACCGCCACCGGCGGCGCCACCGGGCCGGCGGCGGCGACGATCTCCTCGTAACGGTGGTCGCGGCCGGGGGTGAACGGCACCTCGGCGCCGGTGCGCGTGACCACCACCACCGCCTGGACCGACGGGCTGTGAGCCAGCGCCCGGTCGGCGTTGCGCTTCAAGGGCACCACCCGGCCGCCGCGCCGGCTTTCGTCGGCGGTGATCAGCACCTTGGCCTGGCAATCATTCAGCCGCCGGGCCAGGCTTTCCGCCGAGAATCCGCTGAACACCAGCGCATGGACCGCACCGATGCGGGCCGTGGCCAGCGCCGCCACGATCGCCTCGGGAATCACCGGCAGGTAGATACCGACGAAATCGCCCTTGCCCACACCGAGCGCGGTCAGGGCGTTGGCAAGCCGGGAGACCCGATCGTGCAGGTCCCGATAAGTAAGGGTGCGCCGGTCGTCGGGCTCGTCACCCTCCCAGAGTATCGCGGGACGGCTGCCGTGCCGGGCAAGGTGGCGGTCAAGGCAATTGACCGAGGCGTTCAGCGAACCGTCGGAGAACCAGCGGACGCGGGCCTCGCCGGAAAAGTCGCCCTCCCGGACCCGGGTGAAGGGCTGCGTCCAGGTCAGTTCCCGCGCGGCGTCGCCCCAGAAACCATCGGGGTCTTCCATCGAGCGGCGATGGAGCGCGTGACAGCCCGCTTCATCCAGAAGGGCCGATGCGGCGAAGGCCGCGGGAACGGGGTGGCGGTCGGCGGGTGGTGGCATCGCTGCGGCTCGGCAATGTTCAGTTATCGACCAGAGTTGTGTTCTATAAATAACATTATGATCTGTCAATCATATTGCGTGCGCCGCGGCATATATGTGTACTATGTGCGCCGCCGTTGACATTTCCCGCGGACCGGCTGGGCAAGGCCCTGCCGGCCGGCGCCAACCGAGGATTCCCCCGCCCATGACGCTCTCCGCCGACGACCTGCGCGCGCTTCAGGCCCCCCTCAAGGACCGGTACCGGGCCGAGCCCGCCGCCGCGGTCATCACCTTGACCTCGGTCGGGCAATTGGACGGTGAGGGCATGACCTGCCGGGTCGATACCGGGCGGGCGCTGGTCGAGGCCGGCCTGCACCCGGCGACCGGTGGCAGCGGGCTTCAGGCGTGCTCGGGCAACATGCTGCTGGACGCGCTGGCGGCGTGTGCCGGCGTGACCCTGCGCGCGGTGGCCACCGCGTTGGGCATCGGGCTGCGCGGCGGCACGGTCCACACCGAAGGCGACCTCGACTTTCGCGGCACGCTGGGCGTGGACAAGGACGCCGCGGTTGGCTTCACCGCCATCCGCCTGCGCTTCGATCTGGATACCGACGCCGCGGCCGGGCAGATCGCCAGTCTGGTCAAGCTGACCGAGCGTTACTGCGTGGTCTTTCAGACATTGGCCCGGCCGCCAACGCTCAGCCTGACCGTGCGGGCCGAGCCTGCGGCGGCTTCGCCGGCACCGGCACCGGATCGGCGATGATGTCGTCGATGCTTTCGACGCTTTCGAGGGGAAGGCTCTTCCTGAATTCCAGGGTGTTGGGAATTGGTTTGTTCTCAGTGACTTGGAGTTTTCAACCCGGAGAGGCGCCAGAGCACCGCGAGGCCGCATTCACCACGAAGGACACCACGGGCACGAAAGCAGTCACGAAGGCGTCTCGCTCTTGGTGACCTGCTTCGTGTTCTTCGTGACCTTGGTGGTGAAGGCGGTGGCGCCGGTGATCCCCGACTCCATGACCAGGCCCTGGTTTTTCCTGAAAACATCACCACCCTGGAACGCAGTCTGAGCCAACCCTTTTTATTTCAGCGATCCGTCGTATCCAGGGCCGCTTGTGTCACAGCTGGTGCAGGGCCTGCTCCAGATCGGCGATCAGGTCACGGTGGTTCTCGATGCCCACCGAAAGGCGCAACAAGCTGTCGGTGATCCCCAGGGCCAGGCGCTGTTCGGGTGGAATCGAGGCATGGGTCATGGCCGCCGGCAGTTCGATCAGGCTTTCGACGCCGCCCAGGCTCTCCGCCAGGGTAAAAAGACGCAGCGCCCCCAGCACCCGTTCGGCCCCGGCCCGGTCGGTATCCAGGTCGACCGTGACCATGCCGCCGAAGCCGTGCATCTGGCGTTTCGCCAGGTCGTGCTGGGCGTGACTCTTGAGACCGGGATAGCGCACCTGCCGCACCTTGGGGTGGGCCTCCAGCCATTCGGCGATGGCGAGCGCGCTGGCGCAATGGCGCTCAAGGCGCAGCGCCAGCGTCTTGACCCCACGCAAGGCCAGGAAACTGTCGAACGGGCCGAGAATCGCCCCGACCGCGTTTTGCAGGAACTTGAGGCGTGCCGCCAGTTCGGGATCGTCCCGGCCGACCACCGCCACGCCCCCGACCATGTCGGAATGGCCGTTGAGGTACTTGGTCGCCGAATGGACGACGAGGTGGAAACCGTGTTCGAGCGGCCGCTGCACCCATGGGCTGGCCAGGGTATTGTCGGCCACCGCAATCAGGCCGCGGCTGCGGGCCAGGGCGGCAACGGCGGACAGGTCCACCAGCTTCAGCAGCGGATTGGTCGGGGTCTCAACCCAGATCAGCCGGGTCTCGGGCCGGATTGCCGCCTCGATGTTGGCGACATCGGTCATGTCGACGAACGTGACCGAGAGGCCGGCGCTCACGCGGCGCACGCGCTCCAGCAGGCGGAAGGTGCCGCCATAAATGTCGTCGGTCGCGATGACGTGAGCGCCGCTCTCAAGCAGCTCCAGCACCGTCGAGATCGCGGCGAGGCCCGAGGCGAAGGCAAAGCCGGCCTGCCCGCTCTCCAGGTCGGCCACCGCGCGCTCGAAGGCAAAGCGGGTCGGGTTCTGGCTGCGGGCGTATTCGAAGCCCTGATGCACCCCCGGCGCCTGCTGGGCGTAGGTCGAGGTCGCATAAATGGGCGTCATCACGGCGCCGGTGGCGGGATCGTGGACCTGCCCGCCATGAACCGTGCGGGTATCAAAGGCCAGGGATGGATCGGGAGTCTCGGTCACCGGTTGCTCCGGAGCAGGAAATTCAAGAGGTCGACCCGGGTTACCAGGCCAAAAAAACGCTCGCCTTCGACCACGATGGCCACCTGATCGGCCGCGAAGATCGGATGAAGCGCCGAAATCGGGGCATGGGCCGGCAAGGTGGTCAGTCGCGTGATCATGGCTTCGGAGACCGGCCGGGTGAAGGCGTGCCGGGGTGAACCGCCTGCGTCGTCGATGAGGCGCAAGAGATCGCTTTCGTCGATCAGTCCGACCAGCCGGCCGCGATCGAGGACCGGCAGTTGCGAGACATCGGCCGAGCGCATGCGGGTATACGCGATCCGAAGGGTATCGGTTGGCGCGACGGTGATGGTCGCGCCCTCGGTGTGGCGACGGGTCACGAGATCCCGCACGTCGCCGCTGGCATCACGCCGGACGAAGCCCTGCTCCAGCAGCCAGGAATCGTTGAAAACCTTGGACAGGTATTTGGCGCCGCTGTCCGGGACCAGCGTCACCACCCGCCTGGGCGCGGTCTGGGCGCGGCAAAAGCGCAGCGCCGCCGCCAGCAGCGTGCCCGACGAGGAACCGGCCAGGACGCCTTCCCGGACCAGCAGGTCCCGGGTGGCGGCCAGCGCCTCGTCGTCGGAAATGGACCAGGCGTGACGGATCAGCGACAGGTCCAGGTTGGGCGGGACGAAATCCTCGCCGATGCCCTCGACCGCCCACGAACCCGGCTCGATGGTCTCGCCGGTGTTGACCAGCGGCGCCAGGATCGAGCCGACCGGGTCGGCCAGCACCATCTCGGTCTCGGGACTGTGGTCGCGAAAGTAGCGGCCGATGCCGGTCAGGGTCCCGCCCGAACCGACCCCGGCGACCACGGCATCGACCCGCCCCCCCATCTGGGCGTGGATTTCCGGAGCGGTGGTGTCGTAATGGGCCTGCGGGTTGGCCGGGTTGGCGAACTGGTTAACCCAGAAACTGCCCGGCGTTTCGGCGGCGATGCGCTCGGCAATGTCCTGGTAGTATTCGGGGTGGCCCTTGCCCACGTCAGAGCGGGTGGTGATCACCTCTGCGCCCATCGCCTTGACATGCATCACCTTTTCCCGGGCCATCTTGTCGGGAACGACCAGGATCAGGCGATAGCCCTTTTGGGCCGCGACCAGCGCCAGGCCAAGCCCGGTGTTGCCGGCGGTGGCCTCGACCAGCGTCGCACCGGGCGCGATGTGCCCGGCACGTTCCGCCGCGTCGATCATGGCCAGGGCGATGCGATCCTTGATCGAGCCGCCGGGATTCTGGTTCTCCAGCTTGAGGAACAGGCGGCACGGACCGGTGTCGAGTCTCTGCGCCTCGACCATCGGCGTGCGGCCGATCAACGACAAGATACCGGGCGCCACCCCCGGCAAGGCTGCGGCAGATCCCATCACCCTGTCCTCTCGCAACGGCCGGCGAAGCGACGCCAGCCAGAAATCTCACAACATCACCGGCTTTGTAGGCTATATGACGCATGAATCCGGGGCAACAGCTTTCATGGTACACTGAGAAACCTGGCGCGACCGAAACTCACGACCGGAGGTTTCGCCTGTTGACCCGGCCGGCCAGCCACTCCCCGCCGCTTTGCACAATCTGAACGAGCAGAATCAGCACCACCACCACGGCGGCCATGACGTCGGGGAGGAAACGTTGGTAGCCGTAGCGGATGCCGAGGTCGCCGAGGCCGCCGCCGCCCACCGCGCCGACCATCGCCGAGTAACCGATCAGGCTGACCGCGGCCAGGGTCAGGCCCAGGATGATCGCGGGCAGCGCCTCGGGCAGCAGCACCTTGACGATGATCTGCAAGGGCGTTGCCCCCATGGCGCTGGCGGCCTCGATCAGACCGCGGTCGACCTCGCGGACCGCCGCTTCGACGACCCGCGCGATGAACGGCGTGGCCGCGACGACCAGCGGCACGATGGCGGCGCGGGTGCCGATCGAGGTGCCGGCGACCAGCCGCGTAAACGGGATGATGGCCACCACCAGAATGATGAACGGCGTCGACCGGGTGGCGTTGACCAGCAGGCCCGCGATACGGTTGAAGGCAAGACAGGGCAGCAATTCGTCGCGCCCGGTGATGGCCAGCGCCACGCCCAGCGGCAGGCCGAGAACCGTGGCGATGGACCCCGAGATGCCGACCATCAGCAGGGTCTCGGCGGTGGCGTCAGCCAGCAGCGCGTAGACTTGGGGGGACATAACCGAGCACCTCGACATCAAGCCGACTGGAGTGGAGGAAGGCGATGGTGGCCTGGATGCCGGTGGGCGGCCCCGTCACCTCGGCCACCAGGACCCCGTAGGACGCGCCATCGATGGCATCGAGCCGGCCGTGCAACAGGTTCATGTCGGTCCCGAAGCGCCGGCTGAGTTGGCTGATCACCGGCTGGTCGGCGAGCGCGCCGCGAAACACCATGCGTAACACGATGCCGCCCCCGGGGACCGGCAGAGGGATCAGCCGGTAGTGTCTCAGTTTGAATCCGACCAGGACCATATTCCTATCAAGCCCGCTGGAACCCTCGCGCCAACCATGCCATATTCTGAGCATGAAACACGATCGCTCAAGCCCGCGTCCGCGTGACGCAAACCAACTCGCCAGGCTCATCGTCGATATCGCGACGGGGGAGGTTGACGATTCGCCGAAGGACGATGGCAAGGACCCTGCGGCCAAGGCGCTGGGGGCTAAGGGCGGACGCGCTCGGGCGGATGGAATGACGCCCGAGCAACGAGCAGAGATCGCGCGGAAGGCTGCGGCTAAACGTTGGGGAAGCGCCTAACCCTTCGTTAAATATTTTGTTGAAAATGCTTCTACAGCTTTGGTGGCGACCTCCACAGATAGCTTCCCTTGCTTAGCCTGGCCACTAAGATACGTTGGGAACTTGTTTGTGATATATTGTTGGCGCAGCCATGCACGAAATACTCCGAGTGCGGAATCTGGATATGCGAAACTTGGTTGTGGGTTACTCTTCGCCTGTGGATAGTATAATGGATATTCATGGTCATATTTAATTCTCTCGCCGAATTCGGTGGCTAGTTTTTTTTCATTCCAAAATGCACTCCACGCCTTCCCTACTGAGATATCAGGGACAACTCTATCACTGATCATTACACCCGCCTTTATCATGGGAACAATCATGGAGGCAATTTCCCGGAATATGCTGAAATATCCAACTGGCACGGAATCAAGTGTCATATCAAGCCTATCGTGGAAGTGCCTCCAACTGTCAATAATGCGTTGGTCAGGAGCATACCCAACTGCCTTATATATAAAGGCTCGAAATGTTGTCCGCGCAAGAGACCTAAACGCATTAACGGCCTCTACCCTCTTGTCATCAGATAGAAAGGCGTAATATTCAAGAAGGGCAAGACACACCGGTTCCGTATAGGCATTTATATTCACTCCATTGTGTTCTGATTTTAGGAATAATCCATCGTCATTGTATGATGATTGCTCCAATAGCTGATCTATCTGCTTACCTCTTGGTTTTTTTCTTTCGTCATCCCAATTGATAGAAAGCCTATTAAGGACCTTTCTGTCAATTCCACACATCCGAGCGAGGCCGCTTTCCGTTAAATACGGAATGCCGTTCTCTAAAACCCCCATCTCGATACCATTGTACTCAATCTGCTTTTCGACATGGAAAAGCTCATGCTGAGCGGGGGGTGGGACCAAATCGCCTATTTTTGACGCCAACGTCATGTTTTTGCTAGTCTTTATGGTGGGCCTAGCGGGCTGATTTTGCCATCTCACCTCGGCTGCATTCTTGGCGATTTCTGCCTTGCGTTCAGGAGAAAGCTTCCGCGCTCTAGCGGCCGCGCCTTTTGCGCGACCCGTGGGTTCCTCGACCATATGGCCGTACTCCAATTATATTGATGCTTGCATCGTAGCTAAATCCATGCTTATTGCAAGCATGATCTAGCGATGCTTACAAAATGTGGCGTGATAGATAATATGCTTGACGCTAAGCATAAAAGTTCATATTGTTGGGCTCAGACAGAGAGCCCAAACGCAGAGCCATTGCCATGAACAAGCTCACCCTCCCACGCCGCACCCGCATCATCACCGCCTTGGTCGAGGGCAACTCCATGCGCTCCACGAGCCGCATGGAGGACTGCTCGATCAACACCGTGACCAAGCTCTTGGTTGATGCCGGGCAAGCATGCTCGGAATATCAGGACGGCGCGCTGCGAAATCTGCCGTACAAGCGGGTTCAGGTTGATGAGATTTGGGCATTTGTCTACGCCAAGGCCAAGAACGCACCGGACGACATGAAGGCCGCTGGCACCGCTGGTGACATCTGGACCTGGACGGCGATCTGCGCCGATACCAAGCTCGTCCCGTCGTGGATGGTCGGCAATCGGGATGGCGAGACCGCGAAGCTATTCATTTCTGACCTGGCTGGCAGGCTGGCGAATCGGGTCCAACTGACCAGCGACGGAAATAACTCGTACCTGGAGGCCGTCGAAGGCGCATTCGGTTCGGACGTTGATTACGCTCAACTGATCAAGATTTATGGAGAGGCGCCAGAAGGCCAGCGCCGCTATAGCCCTGCGGAATGCTCGGGGATCAAGAAGACGCCCATCACTGGCAATCCAGCCGAATCAGAGATCAGCACCAGCTACGTCGAGCGCCAGAATCTCACCATGCGGATGGGCATGCGCCGCTTCACCCGGCTCACCAATGGCTTCTCCAAGAAGGTCGAAAATCACGCGCACATGGTCGCGCTGCACTTCATGCATTACAACTTCGCGCGCATTCACAAGACGCTCCGCGTTGCCCCGGCGATGGCAGCCGGCGTCTCCGAGCGGCTGTGGTCGGTTGAGGATATCGTGAAGCTGGCGGACTGAGATGGAAGCCGGTTCCGGCTGGTGACGCGGCTTGTCGCCTCGAACTGGCCAAGCGTTAGTTTCTGTGGGGACTGGCAGAGGGCGGCTTGATCGCCTTTGGTCGAAAAGCTAACACTAACACATCATGCATCGATATAATGCGCCCATCACTCAGCGTTTGGGGGGGGCGGACATGGCTGTATATGCGTTGTGGAACAATAAAGGCGGAGTAGGCAAGAGCTACCTGACGTTTCAGATCGCTTCTGAATATGCCCTAACGCATCCTGAACAAAAGGTGTTAGTCATTGACCTATGCCCCCAGGCTAACTCATCCATAATGCTTCTCGGGGGGATGCTCAATGGCGAGTCAGTGCTTAACCGTCTGTCAGAAAATACTAATAAAACAACGATATCGGGATACATTGACGACAGAGTTAGGAGCCCGTATTCGTCAACGCGAACGGGGTCTGGTTATCTTGTAAGGCTATCGGAATACAACCCAAATATGCCCGATAACCTATACCTTGTTCCTGGGGATGAAAGCCTCGAGATGTTATCATCTCGGATTAGCAAAGCCGCCCAACCGGGACCTGATGATGCGTGGCGAATTGTTCATTTGTGGATTCGCGATTTAATCAATGATGTTAAGGCGTCGTGGGGACAGTCCGACACGACGGTATTTATCGATTGCAATCCGAGCTTCACCACCTATACAGAGCTGGCAATTGCTGCGTCTGATAGGCTGATCATACCATTTACGGCTGATGGATCTTCAAAAAGGGCCGTCCGCAGTGTCCTGTCCCTTGTTTATGGGTTTGTTAGACTAAAGGGCCAGCAACAATCAGAGTTCTTCCTTAACTCAAGACTGTACAGCCTAGCAATGCCCGGAATATATTTTTACATCGGGAATAGACTAACGCAAGGAGAAGGGGCCTCCGCCGTCGCTTTCAAGGCGGTAGTCAATGGAATCGGTGAAGAGATATGGCAGGCATGGAGAGTCGCTACGAACAATTTCCACATTCACCCGACGGGATCAGGAGCACCGGCAAACCAATCTGCATTCAAAAAGATGTTCCAATATGAGATACTGGACGCTAATAGCGCGTCTGTTGTTTCTAGCGCGCTAGGTATCCCGATTAGCACACTTAAGCCCGGGACCAAAGCTGTATTGCGCAAAGAGGTTCGTGTCAATGCATCACAATTGGAAAAGCAGAGGCCGAATATTCAGGAGTTAGTAAATATGATCGAGTGACGATTGGGGGCATAATGCTACTCAGTGGAACGTTCCCAAATCACTACATTCCCATCCTTTCCCGCCAACCGTAGCGTCCCGCGCTTGGCCTGCATAATCTGAACTGCGATATCTGGGATTTAGATAGGAGCCGGTTCCTAAAATGGGACCGGCGATTCAAACTGAGACACTACCGAGACCTGGTCCTGAAGGAAGTCGCGCATCGGTTGCGTGACTGTGTCCGGGACGCCGATACCGTCGCCCGTGTCGGGGGCGACGAGTTCGTCGTTCTGGCGGAGCAGGCAGGCCTGCCCCTGGCTATGAAAATCGCCGAGCGCATCGTGGCGCACATCGAACTGCCTTTCGCGCTTCCCGGAGGAACCGCCAGAATCGGAGCCAGCATCGGCGTTGCCCTCTACCCGTCGCACGGCGCCGATCTCGACGGTCTGATGAAAGCGGCCGACCGTGCCATGTACGCCATCAAACACACCACCAAAGGAGCCATCGCCCTCGCGGAGGGGTGATCGCCGGGGCAAGGCACCAGGATGGCAACAAAAGGCGCCCGTATTCTCATCTTCAAGCCCGTATTTTCGAGGGCGCTTTTCGCCTGCGGGGCATCCCGGCAAGAACATCGCCTCCGACCTCGGGATCAGTCAACGCACCGTGGAAAACCATCGGGCGGCCGTACTGAGGAAGACAGGGTCCATCCATACCAGCCCTGGCCCGCTTGGCGGTGGGCTTATCTTGATTCCTGGTGGGCATAGTCCGCAGGAGGCGTTGAGTAGTTTCCGAACCTGGTTTTGGCACCTCGGGTCAGGCATGGTCGGAGGGGTGAGAAGTTAGGTGTTCTGCTCGAAGACAGTCGCATTGTGCGGGTACATGAGTATTATGATCCCGCTTTGCGCGATCTGATCGCGGCGAAGACATTACCAGTGGTTCGGGCACGGTGGTTGCGGCGAAAGAGATTGGCACGTCAATCTCCACGCTCCACGGAAAATCAGTCAGGTCGCAGCGGGTCGTGCGGTTCTGCATCAGGTGCGCGATACGCCGTTTGATGCGAACGGAAAACGTCGACCGGTGCGCTCGGGTTCCATCCTCAGACGGCGAGTAGATGGAAAACGCTACAGGACCGGCCGTTGGTCGACCTTTCGGCGTCGGGCTGTTCGGCCCGACGACGGCTTCGCCGCGTTCTCCGGGGCTGCCTTGCGTGCCGATTGCCGATCTGATCGACCGGGAGAGCCGACCCTTCGTTGCCTGGGCATGGGTCCATGCCTAGATCATCTTCAACCGATCCGTCCGCCCGGACAACGCCGAAAAGGAGCCGTCAGCATGCCCAACGCCCTTGCATTCAACGCCCGACGCCGGCATCCCGGGTCAGCCCTGCCCATCACTCCAGGAGCCTCTTCGACGATCCGATCCGACATCATTCGAGGCCTGGGTCACGAGCGGGCAAACATTTCTCCAAAATACTTCTACGACCTGCCCGGGTCCGAGCTTTTCGAGCGGATTACCCGGCTCCCGGAATATTACCTGACCCGCACCGAGTCCGCCATCATGGCAGCCCATGGCGCCGAGATTGCCCGGTGCCTGGGCATCGGCCGAACCGTGATCGAACTTGGGGCCGGCAGCTGCGAAAAGGCCCGACGCCTGTGCCGCCTGATCCGGCCGGCCCGCTTCGTCGCCGTCGATATCGCGGCCGAGTATCTTCACATGGCCGCGGCGGGCTTTCGGGCCGCCTGTCCCGATCTCGAGGTTCGTCCGGTCGTCGCCGACCTGACGACGGATTTAGCCATGCCCGAAGACCTGCCGCGCGCGGGACGGGTGGTGTTCTATCCTGGCTCCTCCATCGGAAACTTCGACCCGCCTCAGGCAGCGGCTATTCTCTCACGGGTCAGGGACTTGCTGGATGATGATGGCGCCCTCTTGATCGGCGTCGATCTGGTGAAGGATGCCGACGTGCTCGAAGCCGCCTACAATGACGCGGCCGGGGTCACCGCCGCTTTCAACCTCAACATTTTGAGCCATGTAAATCACCTGATCGCCAGCGACTTCGATCTTGGTCAGTGGCGGCATCGCGCTTTTTTCAATCCGGCGCAGTCCCGGGTCGAGATGCATTTGGAAGCGATCACGGGTGTTGCGGTGCGGTGGCCGGGCGGTTCCCGCAAATTCCTGGCCGGGGAGTCGATCCACACCGAACACAGCTACAAATTCCGGGTCGAGGATTTCCTCGCGTTCCTGGCCGGGATCGGGTTGCACCGGATTGCCCTCTGGACCGACCCGCGGCACTGGTTCGCCGTGGTCCTCGCCGGCCCCTGATGCCCACGCGATCACCGAGGAGGTCCGATGACGCTCGCCCACGCCTACCACGCCGTGCGTCGGCAAAGCCTGTCGCTGGTCGCGCCGCTGTCCGCCGAGGATTGTTGCGCCCAGTCGATGCCGGACGCCAGCCCGGCCAAATGGCATCTGGGGCACACCACATGGTTTTTCGAGACCTTCGTGCTGGAGCCGCGGGAGGCGGACTTCAGGCCGTTTGATCCGGCCTTTCGGGTGCTGTTCAACTCCTATTACAATGCGATCGGAGATCAGCACCCGCGGTCCCGGCGCGGCCTGTTGACGCGCCCGGGCCTGGCGGCTGTGCTTGCTTACCGCGCCCAGGTGGACGAGCGCCTGGAACGCCTGTCGGCAGCGCCCTGTCCAGAAATCGGGTGCCTGGTGGAACTCGGCCTGCATCATGAACAGCAGCATCAGGAACTGTTGCTGACCGACATCAAGCACCTCCTGTCATGCAACCCGCTGTTCCCCGCCTACGCCGACCCGCCGCCGCCCGCCGAGACGGCGCCGCCCCCGAGATGGTGCCGGTTCTCTCGTGGCCTGACCGTCATCGGCCATGGCGGCGGCGGCTTCTGCTACGACAACGAGACCCCGCGCCATCGGGTCTATCTCGAACCCTACCGGTTGGCCTCGCGGCTGGTTACCAATGGCGAGTTCGGGGCCTTTGTAGCCGAGGGTGGTTATGCAAACCCGTCATTCTGGCTGGCGGAGGGCTGGGACTGGTGCGTGGCGCAGCGGCGGACCCATCCGCTGTACTGGCGCCGGGACGGCGTCGGCTGGACCGAATTCACGCTGGGCGGCCTGCTTCCCCTGGACCCGCATCGACCGGTGATCCATGTCTCCTACTATGAGGCCGACGCCTATGCCCGCTGGNNTCCCGACCGAGGCCGAATGGGAGCATGCGGCGGAACAGACGGCGAGTCCTGGCCTTGTCGCCGATGGCGGCGTCGGTCATCCGCTCGGTGCCGAAGAGGATAGGCCAGCACAACTCTTCGGGGAGGCTTGGCAATGGACCTCGTCCAGTTATGCCCCCTATCCCGGATTCCGGGTCGCAACCGGCGCGGTCGGAGAGTATAATGGCAAGTTCATGGTCAATCAGTATGTATTGCGAGGCGGCTCCAGGGCGACGCCGATCGGTCATATCCGTTCCAGCTACCGCAATTTCTTTCCCGCATCGGCGAGCTGGCAATTCTCGGGCATTCGATTGGGCCGCGACGAGCGGTAAGACGGCTCTGGACAATCGTGGCTGGGAGTCGTTCGCGCAAGAGCCGGATTTGCTCATGGCCGGGTGGCGAAAAGGCCCGCCGACCGAAGACGACGATCTTGAGCGATGGTTCGGCGTTACCATCCAGAGGTGGTGCTCGCAAACCAGACGGCATCGCTATGATGGGGCGCCGGGTCTGATCCATGCGGTAGTTCGGGGTGCTGCTCTCCCCCGTCCGATCCGGGAAGATCGGGCTGGGTACCCTGACGAAGGAGAGCAGCGATGGGAGTATATCTCGGTCTTGACGTCTCGTTGAAGCAACCCGGCGTTTGCGTGATTGACGAGGCTGGGAAGGTGGTTTGGCGCTTGCGCGCATGGCCCTGCCTTCGATGTTCACCTCGCGACCCTGGGCATCCTGATGGCGTTCTGCCTGGACGCCATCACGGTCATGCTGTTCCGGCGTTTCGCCATCGCCTGATCGCCTTGTCGGCGGGCCGGGGAGGAGCGCGATACGACGTCACCGACGCGCCGGAGCGCCTCCTATCGAGCCTGGACAAGGCCGTCCGCGCGCGTGACGAACACACCAATCAGTCATGATGCATATGACGGTTGTGGTTGTAATGGTGCTGGTTATGGTTATGGTGATGGTGATGGTGACTCGAAATCACAACGCTATCGGCATAGGCCGGGCTTGCGACAATAGCACAAAAAAGTCCCAATAGACCGATTGTTAAGGCGCGCATTGTACCCTCCATTGACTCTCTGTTTTCTGCTATGTCGAGAAATGGGCGATGAAGGGACTGTCTGCCAGGGACGGGATATACCTATTGCTACAGTTTCACTTCCGCAAGATTGGGTGACGCGCCTCTCCCGCGTTACCCATCCCGTACCGATTCCCTTGGAAGATCGGCCCGACCCAGCCGTCCCGAAGCCGCGTTTACGGGAACCTGCGCATCCAAAAATGCTTCTCCGCCTGGCCGGACCGTCCGGGAAGCAGGCCATCGAACTGATTGCCGTCGGGAACGGCCCCGCGGCGGCGTTACTCCCAGCGCTGCTACCATCAGGTTACGCTCGCCCCGATGATGGTCGGTTCGTGATTGCCTCGGTCGCCGTCTGTTAGCCATTGGGCATAGGTGACGCGAGGAACTTCAAACCGATCGGTGGTGCGACAGTAGGTCGATGGCGATCCGAGTCGCCCGATTGGCGCAAAGCCGTCGATGTGCAATCGCGGACCCATCAGGTCATCCACGACATGGAACATCATCACTTCACCGATGAACAGCGTATTGGCGCCAAGCGAATGCAGGCTGTGCAGTTTGCATTCGAGACTTGCCTGCGCCAAGGCTAACCGCGGGACTTTGACGAGAACCGAGGGCGCCGCCTGCAAATTCGCGGCTGTCAGTTCGCTTTGATCCGGTGGAAAATCCGCCGCGGAGATGTTCATGGCGGCGAGCAACTCCTCGGTCACCAAATTCACTACTACTACAGTTGCACTTCCGC
>PLTC01000098.1 GCA_003165295.1 Rhodospirillales bacterium
CGTCCAGCACGCCGAACTGCGCCGCCAGACCGTGATCGAGTACGCCCCGGACAGCCAGCAGGCCCAGGAATACCGGACGCTGGCCCAGAAAATCCATAACAACGTCGGCCAGGGCACCATCCCGACCCCGANNGCCGCCAAGGCCAAGGCCGCCGCCGCCGCCGCAGTGGCAGCCTGACCCGGGCCCGGGACACGGGGAGCGGTCTCCTCGTGTCCCGACCACCGGAATTTTCCTTTCGCCGAACCGGCTCACGGACGTAGAGTCACCAGGACGCGCTTCTCCGGAACCCGGACCCCCCTGGTGGCTAAAGTCTTTCTGCGTATCGATTTCGATCCCCACGGCCGTATCGGCCCGGGAAAAATCCGCCTGCTGGAGTTGATCGACGAAACCGGCTCGATCTCGGCGGCGGGGCGCAGGCTCGATATGTCCTACCGTCACGCCTGGATTCTGGTCGAGGAACTGAACCGCTGCTTTCGCGAGCCGGTGGTAACGACCCAGACCGGCGGCCGTTCGGGCGGCGGCGCCACCGTGACCCGGTTCGGGCACGCCCTGATCTGGCATTACCGCACCATGGAAACCCGAACCACCGGCGCCATCGGCGATCTGTTGGCCGTGCTGGACGCCGCGACGCCGGAAACTGCCGCGCCTGCGGTCACACCGGACCCCACGTCACCGGTTGATTCCGACCCCTGCCGGACGCCGTTGGTCCCCGGCTGCGGCGTGTGACTGTACCGTTCCGGCCCAAAGACAAGGCATTGATCGGCGCGACCTGCCCATCACATGGCCATCTAACCGACGGCCAGCGCCGCGAAGCGGGGGTGTTGCCGCGGCTCGCCGGACGCGAGGTGAGCCCCGCGGATCAGGCCCTGGCTCCCCTGGCCGGCGCCCCCGCCGACGCCGCGGCGGAGGTGGCCGTAATACCCGTATAACGAGAACTCACGCGGACCTGCTCCCTCTTCGATGGCAGACGCCAGCCCACGGGCATCCCGGACCACCAGGCCACCCAGGACCTCGATGCCGTAGTCATGGAGGCGCGGCGTCAAGGGTGTGGCCGGGCCGATCAACGCCACCCGCGCGCCGTGGCTCAGGCGCAGAATCCGGGGCAAATTCCGATTGATCAGGGTCGAGGACGTCACCACCGCGGCGGCGCATCCCGGAACCAGCGTATCGATGGCCACGATCGGATATTCGCCCGGTTTCGGATCGCTATCGATCACCTGGGCCCGGGGCAGCAGCTCCTGCTGGCCGGGAAAGCCCCCGATCACCACCACCCGCCCGGACTCGCGGCGAAAGGTGGCGGCGCCGTCGCCGCCCGAGACGCCGTGCAGGTCGAAGCGGTTGTAATGGGCGTTGATCGCCGCGACCCCGACCGCCATTTCCAACGGATCCCACGACTGGCAGAGTTGGGCCAGCTGGCGCAGCGACCGGCACCGCAGTTTCGGCATGGTGGCGTGCAGGGACGCCGGGTTCTTCGGAAGATAGGCAAGACCGGCGCCGCCCGGCCCCTCGACCATCAGCCAGCGCCGGCCGCAGACCAGGCGGCGGACCTCGTGGTCCGCAACGCCGAGGGCAAGGTCACGATACAGCCGGTCCGGCCCCCACCAGCGCCAGAGAGCGTCAAGGCTGGGGGCCAGCATGGCGCCGTCCTGACCGATGAAGCCATGCCACTGGTACAGGCGTTGGCCCGAAATCGAGGTCAGCACCGGCAGACCGGGAGACAGCCCATGCTCCAGCGCCGCTTTCAATTCCCGGGCCGCGTGTTTGAAGGCGGCAAAACTGCCGATCACCACCAGATCCACATCATCGCGCATCGCCCCGCGCAGACACCGCGAGGCGATCGCCAGGACCTCGGCGTCCGGGGTGTCGCGTCCGACCGGGACGATGTCGCCGGACCCGAGATCCACCAGTTTCACCGGCGTCCCGTCCCGCCCGCCAAACCCTTCACCCTCCGAATTGTCCTGTTGAACCAGCCCGGCGACGGCGAAGCCCCGCGCCCGGAGTGAGCCGGCAAAGTCCGCGAGCAGGCCGTCGACGGGGGTGGTGCCGTCGTGAATCACGACGCCGGGCCTGATCCATGGCGCTTTCACCGGCTGCATCATCGTCCTCATCCCCCGCTGACAGTGTCACGGCCCGGGCCGACGCCCCGGGGCCAGACCGGTTAACGCTGTATCCGATCAGGCATAGCGCATGCCGCCCATGCACAGTGCATGCCATTTGCGCAGGACCCATACCACTGGAAAGCGGACCGGGTCCTTCGCGGGTTACCGGGAGCCGCGGGCGGCGCCACGCTTCCTCGCCCCACACTCCGGCGAACCCATGCCTTCTTCGATGGCCTCGCAGGAGCCTCCGCCCGGCTCGGAAACCGGCGCCGGCGCCAGCAGATGGGTCAGGGCGTCGATATCGCCGGCGAACAGGATGCGCGCCCGGGTTTCGATGGACCGGAAGATTTCCAGGACGGCGCGGCCGGTTTCGGTCAGCGAGGCCCCACCGCCGCGCCGCCCGCCCGTGACGCGCGTGACCAGTGGCTCGCGAAAATGGTGATTCAGGCTGTCCACCAGCTTCCAGGCGTTGGGATAGGCGATCCCCAGTACCCGCGCCGCCGCCGAAATCGAGCCATGGCGATCAATCGCCTCGAGAAGCTGAATCTTGCCGGGACCGATGAGAGGAAGAATGCGTACCTGAACGCGAAGATCCGGGATATCCGCCATGGGGCCGCCCTGTTGACGATCCCCATGGCGTAACCCCTCGGCCCTGCCGCGTCAATGGCCTCCCCGGCCCCGGGATCGCCCGGTCAGATTTCCTGATCATCCAGGGCGAGGCGATTGCCGCAGCCGTCGCGCATGACCCGGCGCAGCCACAGGGGCGGAACCCCGTTCATCATGCGCTGGAGGTTGACAATGATCTCATCAATGTCGCGGACCCGCTCGCTCTTGACCGGAAACACCCGCTGATTGTGCAGGCGCACCGCGGCCAGATCGCTCAGTCCCAGGGCAAACAGCACCGAACACCCTTCGGCCGCCTCCACCCGCTCGACCAACGGGTCGCGCCCGGTGCCGTCGTCGTTGTCCATCTCGTCCATGACGCAGCCGCCCGAGGCCGTCCCCTGGCCACCCCCCAGTCCCTTTTTGGCACCCCGGCCGAAATGGACCACGTCGACGAATTCGGAGGCGTCGCGGGCTACGTCGTAGAACACCATCTGCTTGGCGACGGCGAAATTGGCGTCCACCTGAATCAGGCTGTTGGTGGCGACCGCGATCCGAAGGTGCGGGACATTCATGACTTGGTCCTCGTGTGAGCGGGAAATGCCTCAGGTCATCGGCTGGTTGACCGCCGCGGTGTCGTGGCCGAAGCGTGCCCGGAAGCTTGCCGGCAGGGTGACACCGTCGGGCGTGCGGGCACGCCACCGGCCCATCTCGGCCAAAGGTAGCTTGCCGTCCACCAGCACCTCAACCGGGATGATATGAAGGACATCGCCCAACGTGATAAAGAAGTCAATGGGGTAGAGTGCCGGGTTCCGTTGCGCCGCGCCGATCTCGATTTCCAGGTTCTCGTCATCGAGCCGGGTTTTCGGGTTGTCGCAATCGAAGCGAAAATGGCGGTTGAACGCATGCTTGGGACGGAACTGGTACAGGCTGCGGCCTTCGTCCGAATACCGCCGGATCTCATTGATGATGTCTTGAAAATACTCCAACAGCATGGCCTCGACATAGGCGTCCGGGTAAGGCTGGCGCCGCGAGTCCAGGTAATAGGCGACGGCCGATTCCAACAGCATCAGACCGGCCGAAGACAGGTCGAGAATCATCACCACCTTGTTGACGGTGCCCTTGATCCTGACCACCCCGTTCTGCATCTCGATGGCGCCCTGGGGGTGGAACGCCACCGTCCGCGCCACGCGCAGCACCCGATACAATTCGGCCACCAACCGCTCGCCGGTGTTGGTCCGAGGCAGCTCCAGATAGCGCCGCCATGTGGGCATGGTTTCGTCGGCCTGGCTCTGGGACGCGAGAAAGGCGTCGAGCACCAAAAAAGCCTGGCACAGCCCGCCGATCCGCGACAACGGGACCTCGCTCGGCTCTTCGGCGGCGGCGATGCTCAGCAATCTGCGCTTGGAATACATCTCGATCTGCCGGTATTCCGGCAACGACAGCCGGTTGGCCGAGCCGGCGGACAGATTTGCTACCAGATCGAACAGCAGCGTCATGGCTTCCGAACTCCGGCGACGGATTTGCTGGGGGGGGGGAACTCCGGGGTGGAGACGGTGGTCTCCACCCCGGCCGGCATTCTACCAGGTATTCAGAATCCACTCCCGATCCCTGGTGTACTCCATGTGCGTAAACAAGGTGTTGGCGATGGCCTCGCCCAACAGCATGGCGCCCTGATAGCCCATGGTCGGATGACGGTAGAGGCCGGCACGGTCGAAGGTGGGGAAACCAACCCGAGTCATCGGGACGTTATTGTCGATGGCGACATAACGGCCCTTCGAGTGCCCCAGGATCAGGTCGATCTTGTGATCGGGGCTCTTGACCCGTTTCTCCAGTTCCCACAGATCGGCGTTGCACACCACTTCCATGTCCCAGGTCGCGGTCGCCTTCATTTCGGTGATGCGCGGGTCCTTCTTGTATTTGCTGTTGTCGTCGCCGAGCAGCAACAGAACCGGCTTCATCTCGACTTCGAGGCAGAACTGCGCCAGCCCGATGACCAGATCGGGATGACCGAACAGCGCCACCCGCTTGTCGGCGAAGAACATGTGGGCCAGGTCCTGCAGGGCGTCGAGCGCAATGCCCCGTTCCCTGATCAGCGACTCCGGGATCGGCTTGCCGGTGATCTCGCTGATCTTTTGCAGCAGGGCGTCGGTGTTGCCGATGCCGTAAGGCGTGGGCACAACGTGCGCCGGCACATCGAACTCATTCTTCAGGTACTCGGCGGAGCTGGCACCCTCGTAGCGGGCCAGGGCCAGTGACGCCCGGGCATTGGGCGACCCCGCAATGTCCTCGACGGTGGTGCGGCCGTGGGTGTGGATCGACTTGTCCGGCAGGGTCGGCGAGTCGAAATCCTCGGTGTCCATGAACACCGTCGCGTCCACGCCCATCTCGGACAGATAACGCTTCAACAGCACCACGTCGCCCGGATTGACCCAGCCCGGGAACACGTTGAGCTTGCCGCTGGGCGCCGCCTTGCTGGTGGCGATGGTCTTGATCATCGCCTGCAGGCATTCGGCGTAACCGCCGACCTGGCTGCTCTTGAAGCTGGGGGTATGGACCGGAACCACATGGACCTTGCGGCCCGGGAATTCCTCCTTGATCATCTTCCGGCAGGCCGAGATGTTGCCTTCGACATCGTCGCCGATGACCTCGGTCGAGCAGGTGGTGATGACCGGAATCACCCGCAGGTTGGGATACCGCCGGACCAGCGTCATCACGCCGTCCCGGATCCGCTGGTGACCGCCGAAGACCGCCGAGTCCTCATGCAGCGAGGTTGAGGCAACGTCGAAATTCTCTTTGAAATGCTGGGCGAACAGCAGCCGGACGAACATCGTGCATCCCTGGCCGCCGTGGACCAGCGGAATGCAATCCTTGACTCCGATGCCGGCGTACTGGGCTCCGGCGGGCTGGCAGTCGTACATCGGATTGATGACGCCTGCCCTTTCCCGGTTGGTGATTTCACAACCCATGATCGGCGCTCCGCTTAATAAAGCGAGTGGTTGAGTTCGCGGTTCAAGGACTTGGTGATGGTGAACTCCACCAGCTTGTCCTTGAGACCATGCATCAGGTCGCGGATTTGCGCCGGGCCGATCTCCTCGATCCAGGGAAACCGCTGCTTGAAGTCGGCGACCATGATCTTGGCGTCGGCGTAGAACAACCGCGCCATCGGCGTTTCAAGTTCCAGCTCTTTGCCGGTCAACAGGTCGGTCGCGGCCTTGAGGATGCCGTCGATGTTTTCCTGCCGGTCCCAGGACCGGGAGAAGAATTGCCAAAGGCAACGCTCCTGCACGTAACCGTACAATTGATCGATTTTCTCGGTGTTCATTCCGCCGCCTCCAGGAACCGGGTGCTGACCGGGCCACGAATGTCGGTGGCGGCGAGCTTCAGCAGCGGGTTGTACATGGCGTTGTACGTGTCGCGGGCCAGATTGACGAAGCCCTCAAAGCCCATGTAGGGGCCATTGTGGTAGCCGTGACCGTTGACATACGGGATATGCAGTTTCTTGACCAGTTCGCCGACCCGTGGGCCGGTGAAGATGATATCGGGCTTGACCAGTTCGATGATCTCAAAGAACTCCAGCTCGTTGCCGTCGTCGATGTAATAGGTGCCCTGCTTGCCGCGGGCGATGACCTTTTCAAAGTCTTCCTGATGGCCGAACTTGGACGACATGGCCACCACCTGGACGCCCAGATCGTCTTCCACCGACTTGGTCCAGTGCCACAGGCGCGGACCGCCGGTCCAGATCGCCATCTTGGTGCCCTTCAGGCGTTCCTTGTACCAGTCGAGCTTGGGCTTCCACTTGGTGTATTCGTCAGCGATCAGCGCCTCGCCCCGGTCCTCGATGCCAAAGAACGCGCAGATTTTGCGGATGGCTTCGGCCATATAGTTGAAGCCCCAGGAGTCGATGTCGAGCCGGGGAATTCCGTATTGCTTTTTCAGCTCGTTGGCGATGTAGCCCGATGACCGGGCGCAGTTGACCACGCTGAGCTGGGCGCGGTGCATCGCCCGCAAATCGTCATAGGTGCCGTTGCCGGTGAAGTGGGCAATCACCTGGATGCCGAGTTTCTCCCAGTATTGGTTGAGAAGCTGGGTATCCCCCTGAATGTTGAAGTCGCCGATGAAATTCATCGTGTACTTGCTGGTGATGACCGGCTCGACGGTGCCAACCTTCTCGTTGATCCAGCCGATGTTGAGCACATGGTGGCCCTTCGACTGCGACACGCCGGCGAAACCGGGGCACTCGCAGGTGAAGATGTCCACGTCCGGCCGCTCGGACATCACCTTCTTGGCGACGGCCTTAACGTCGTCACCGATCAGCGCCGTGGGGCAGGTGGTATAGACGAACATGCGCTTGATGTCGGGCATTTCGTCGAAGGCTTCGTTGATCGACTTCTCCAGGCGCTTTTCGCCACCGAAGACGATGTGGCTTTCCTTCATGTCGGTCGACCACACGTACTTCATGTTGAAGTGGCCGTTGTCGGTCGGGTAACGCTTGGTATGCCAGGTGTCGTAGGCGCAGCCAACCGGGCCATGGATCATCTGGATGGTGTCCTTGAGGACGCCGCCAATCACCAGCTTGGCGCCGCAGAACGCGCAGCCGCGTTCCGAGAGCGTGCCCGGAAGCGTCGCAGCGTTGGACACCGGAAGGAAATCCCTTGAGTCCTCGCCATCAACCTTCAAGTAAATGTGCTTTTCGCGCTCGGGAATGTCCTTGTCGCATTTCAAAAGGACCATAGGCATGGCTGTCTCTCCTTGGCTGGTACCGCGTGACGGCGGCTGATGCCGGGCCATTTGCTTGGGACCGAAGCTCGTACCGGGTCTATAAGCATGCGCCGTGCCAAGCCCCCCGCAGCCCCGGACTCGCTTGGCTTCGGGGGCAGGCGCGAAACCGCGGCTGTTCGGTTCGGTGCGATCGGACCGGGAAGAGTTCCGATCGGTGCGGCACCACCCGGAATAACTGCGCGGAGACAGGAAAACCGGCTGCGGACGGCAAAGTAAACCGCCGACGGGGGAACCGCCGGTGGACGGCCGCCCGGTCCAGGCACCGCGGCAGGCGCGGATCGGCGGCTGTTCCGTTCGGTACGATCGGGCCGGGAAGAGTTCCGATCGGTGCCGCGCCGGTCGGGATCAACCACCCTTTGGCCGGGGAACCACCCATTGGCGGCCAAACCGCCTTGGCACGGCGGTTGCCTGTCCTGCGACCCGACGCCCAAGCCTGGAGAGCACGCCATGGATGACACCCCTTCCACCCTTGAACCCAGCCTCGAACCCAGCCTGCGGGTCGCCGTCGCCAGCCAGGACGGTGGCCGGATCGATCAGCATTTCGGGCAGACCGAGGAATTCCTGGTGTTCGACGTGGGCGCCGCCGGGGCGGTTCCGGTGGGCCGCCGCGCCATCGCCGATCACGCCGTGGGCGACGAAAACCCCCGCGACACGGTGTGCCGGATGCTGGCCGACTGTAAGGTGCTGCTGGTCTCCAAAATCGGGGTCTCGCCCCAGGAAAAGCTGGCCGGCGCCGGCATCGAAGCCAGCGACCGGCATGCCGGCAAAGCGGTGACGACGGCGCTGGCCGAAGTCTTCGCGGCCAAAACGGCGCGCCCTTCCGACACCCCGATCGATGCCAGCGGCTTCCGCCTGCTGCACGCGATGCTGCGGGTCGGCGATCTCGACCGCTCTCTGGATTTTTACACCCGCCTGCTGGGGATGCAGGTTCGGGAGCGTCGGGACCACAAGAAGAATCAGTTTTCCCAGGCCTATCTCGGCTACGGCGACAGCCCGGAGGGAATGACCCTGGAACTGGTGTTCAACTGGACGCGGGAGGAGCCGTACCAGCCCGGCGACTCCTTCGGCCACATCGCCATCGGCGTGACCGGCATCACCGCGCTGTGCGATCGCCTCGCCGCCGCCGGCGTGCCGGTGCCACGCCCGCCGCGGGCCCAGCGCCACGGCGAGAACATCGTCGCCTTCATCGAAGACCCCGACGGCCACCGCATCGAACTGGTGCAGGTGCCCGCAGTCGCCTGAACTCTCTTACCCCGCCCCACCGTCCAAGGAGACCTCCATGTCCGTCGACGCCGCCGTGGCCTACATCAAACGCATGAGAGAAGACGAAGAGTTCCGCCGCCTGATGAACGAAACCAGCGAGGACGAGGCCGCCGGTTGGGCCGCGGTCAAAGACAATGGCTATGACTTCAGCATGGACGAATTCAAACAGGCGCAGGACGTCATCTACCAGGAACATGGCATCACGCCGATGTAATACCGGCCCTCGGGAAAAAATAAGACAAGGGGGCTTTGCCCCCTTGACCCCCACCAGGGCCGTGACGGCCCTGGACCCGCATGACCCGCGCCCCCCTCTGGCCCGGAGGCCGATTAGCGGTCGTAGGTCAGCACCGCGTCCCTTCTTGCGGCAAAATGATCGACCATACGCTCCGCCAGGTCCGGCGTCAGCGGCACGCCATAGGTCTGGGCGGCGGCAGCCAGCCGTTCCGCGGTCACCCCTTGCAACGAGGCGACGCCGGCCGACGCCATGGCGGTCACACGCTTGCGCAGCTCCGGGTCCTGGTTGCGGGCCAGCCAACCGTCGCGGATGCACGCCGGAACATAGTCCTCGGCGCCGGTGGCGATGACGTAACCCTGATCATGGGTCCGTATCGCCGCCGCCATCGCGATGTCGGCCAGGATCAGATGGTAACGCTGGTTCTCGGTCAGGGTGCTCATGGAGTTCCTTTGTCACGGCCCGGGATCAGCCCGCCGGAAAGTCTTGTAGTTGATGCCATGTTTTTCCATCCTCAGGCCAAGGATGCGCCGGGTCAGGCCCAGTTCCTTGGCCGCCTCGGTCATGTTGCCACTATGGGTCTTCATGGCTTCGACGATCATCTCGTATTCCACCGCCTGAATTTTCGCTTCCAGGCTGCATCCGAAGGTCGTTCCGGTCTCGGACGAGGTCTGGAGCGAGGGCGGCAGGTTATAACCGTGGATGACCGCGTCTTCGGACAGGATCACCGAACGCTCGATCACGTTTTCCAGCTCCCGTACATTGCCCGGCCAGTGATAGGCCATCAGCATGTTCAGCGCCGGAGTCGAGATACGCTTGACCTCCTTGCCGGCTTCACGGGCGTAGTGCGCGGCAAAATGGTCTGCAAGCAGAATTACATCGCTGCCACGATCTCGTAACGGAGGAATTGTCATGGGGAATACATTCAAGCGATAGTACAGGTCTTCGCGAAACGTACCCTTCTCGACCATCGCCATCAGATTGCGGTTGGTGGCGGCGATGATGCGCAGATCGACCTTCACCGGCCGGGTGCCGCCGACGCGCTCGAAGGTGCGCTCCTGCAGGACCCGGAGCAGCTTGGCCTGCATCGGCAGACTGAGTTCCCCGACCTCGTCGAGAAAGACCGTGCCGCCATCGGCCAGTTCGAAGCGTCCCTTGCGCATCGCGGTGGCGCCCGTGAACGAGCCCTTCTCGNNCGTGGCCGAACAGTTCGCTCTCGACCAGGGTCTCGGGCAGGGCGGCGCAGTTGAACTGCACGAACGGCCCCTCGGCAGTCAGGCTGTTGTAGTGGATGGCGTTGGCCACCAGTTCCTTGCCGACGCCGCTCTCGCCCAGGACCAGCACCGTCGCCTTGGTCCCGGCGACCTTGCGGATGAGGTGATAGACCTCCTGCATCGGCTTCGAGTTGCCGATGATGTTCGACGGCTTGAACCGCTCCTTGAGGGCGTTTTGCAGCCGGCTGTTCTCGGCTTCCAGCCGCACCTTGTCGACATTTTCCAGCAGGTACAACTCCACGGAAGGCGCGATCATCGAGGCGATGGTGGCCAGCAGTTCCACGTCCTGCTTCAGCAGGCGACGGTTGAGATAGACCCGTTCGGCGCTGATGGTGCCCAGCACCTTGCGGGCGTGGACGATCGGCACACAAAAGAACGAGACGTTGACATGGCCGTGGTGGTTGAGAAAGCTCGGGTTATCGCGCAACTGCGGTACGATGATCGCCTTGCCGGTTTCCACCACCTTGCCGGT
Organism: Rhodospirillales bacterium; assembly: GCA_003165295.1. Classification (GTDB taxonomy): domain Bacteria; phylum Pseudomonadota; class Alphaproteobacteria; order Azospirillales; family Azospirillaceae; genus BOG-933. The sequence continues at coordinate 10,727 of PLTC01000098.1, forward strand.
CGCGCCCTCGCCGAGGGAGTAGATGCCGCGCGCCTTCTGCTCGTCGGTCAGCCCGAAGCTCTCGTGGATGAAGATGGTCTCGGACTGCCGGTCATAAAGCGTCACCATGCCCCGCTGAATCTTCAGACGCTCCCGCATGACCTTGAGGATGATGGCCAACGACGTGGCCAGGTCCTCGTGCTCGGTGATGATCTGGCTGATCTGGAACAGGATCGGCAGGACGTTGACCCGGCATTCCCCGGTAAAGCAATGGGTGAAATCCTGGACGAAATCGTCAAGCTCGATGGCGACCGTATAATCCATGTTCGTTCCGCCTCACCCGTGAATCCGCCGGCGAATCCGCCTGTGAATGCGTCGGCGCCCTCAGCGACGCAAATTTCGGGCCATGACGCGCTTGCGGTAATCCGTTGATATTTCTTGATATCGTTATTGTCGTTTTGCTAACAAAACATGCCGCTGGTTGTTTCCTGATCATCCCGCCCGGTATACCGAAATGTACGAAAGTCCGGCTTCGCTGCCGGGAATGTACGAAGCCGGATCCGCCGGGCGTTATAGCGCCGGGGTCGTGTAATGCCGGCGGGCCTGTGATCGGCGCATGGGGGCTTTGCCCCCGAGCCTCCCACCAGGGCGTTGCCCTGGACGCACCAAATGCTGCGCCCTTGGAACCCATGACGTTATGCGGGTCCAGGGGCGTCACGCCCCTGGTGGGGGGTCAAGGGGGGCAACGCCCCCTTGTCTCACTGGTCCGGCAATTGCACCGCTGCCGACCAGCACCACATGCCAGGACCACCGGAATGAAGCCCGAGGATCTCCTTGCCCTGATGACCGAGCCGGCCTGCGCCCATAACGACAAGGCCAAATCAGGCTGCGCCCGGCCGCAGCCGGGGGCCACCCAGGGCGGCTGCTGTTTCGACGGCGCCCGCAACGCCCTGCTGCCCATCGCCGATGCGGCGCACATCGTCCACGGCCCGATCGGCTGCGCCGGTTCGTCCTGGGACAACCGCGGCACCCGCTCCAGCGGTGCCGAGACCTATCGTATCGGTATGACCACCGATCTCAGCGAGATGGACGTGATCATGGGGCGGGGCGAAAGGCGCCTCCTCCAGGCGATCGGTCAGGCGGTGGAGGGCTACCGGCCGGCGGCGGTGTTCGTCTACAACACCTGCGTCCCGGCCCTGCAAGGCGACGACATCAAGGCCGTGACCAAGGCCGCCGCGGCCCGCTACGGCGTACCGGTGGTGCCGGTGGATTGCGCCGGCTTTTACGGCAACAAGAATCTGGGCAACCGCCTCGCCGGGGACGTGATCTACCAGCATGTGATCGGCAGCCGCGAGCCCGACCCGGTACCGGAGGCCGCGCTGCGTCCCGGGATCGTCACCCACGACGTGAACCTGATCGGCGAATGGAATGTCGGCGGCGAGTTCTGGAGCGTCGCGCCGCTGTTCGACGAACTGGGCCTGCGCATCCTCTGTACCTTTTCCGGCGATTCCCGCTTTCACGAGGTCCAGACCATGCACCGCGCCGCCGCCAACATGGTGGTGTGCTCCAAGGCCATGCTCCATGTCGCGCGCAAGCTCAAGGAGGATTACGGCACGCCGTTCTTCGAGGGCAGCTTCTACGGGATCAAGGATACCTCCCAGGCCTTCCGGGACTTCGCCCGCCTGCTCGGCGATGCCGATCTCGCCCGGCGCACCGAAGCGATGATCGCCCGCGAGGAGGCCAGGGTCGAAACGGCGCTGGCGCCGTTGCGCCGGCGTCTTGCCGGCAAGCGGGTGCTGATCTTCACCGGTGGCTACAAGTCGTGGTCGGTGGTCTCGGCGGCCCAGGACCTGGGCATGGTGGTGGTGGCCACCGGGACCGAAAAATCCACGGAGGAGGACAAGGCCCGCATTACCGCGCTGATGGGGCCGGACGCCCTGATGATCTCGGACAACGACCAGACCGCGCTGATCCAGACCTTCCACGACCTCAATGCCGACATCCTGGTGGCGGGCGACCGCTACATCTATCCGACCTTGAAGTCGCGGCTGCCGTTCCTCGACATCGACCACGTCCGAAACATCGGATATGCCGGCTACGACGGCATGATCGAGCTGGCCCGCAATCTCGACCGCGCCGTGCATTCGCCGGTGTGGCAACAGGTCCGCCGCCGACCCGGCTGGTTGCCGGCGGCCGCGGCTTAGGGAGCGCCCCCATGGCCGACATCGTCCTGCCGTCCAAGGCCCTGGCGGTCAATCCGCTGAAGGCGAGCCAGCCCATCGGGGCCTCCCTGGCCTTTCTCGGTCTCGCCCGCGCCATGCCGCTGGAACACGGCGCCCGCGGCTGCACCTCGTTCAACAAGCTGTTTTTCATGCGCCATTTCCACGACCCGATCGCCTTGCAGACCACGGCGATGGATCAGATGACCACCGTGCTCGGCGCCGACGATGCGGTGGTCGAGGCGCTGGCCACCATCTGCGACCGCAACCGGCCTGCGGTGATCGGGCTGATCTCCACCGGCCTCTCCGAAACCCAGGGTGCCGACATTCCCCGCACCGTCGCCGCGTTCCGAACCGCCTGTCCCCGGCACGACCGGGTGGCGGTGATTCCGGTCAGCGCCGCCGACACCCTGGGCTGTCTCGAAACCGGCTTCTCGGCGGCGGTCGAGGCGATCATCGCGGCGCTGGTGCCGGCGACGACGGCGGCGACGGTGCCGCTCCGGCGCTCGGGCCAGGTCAACGTGCTGGCCCCGGCCATGCTGACCCCGGGGGATGTCGAGGCGGTCAGGGACTGGATCGGCGCCTTCGGCCTCACCCCGATCATCCTGCCCGACATCGCCGATTCCCTGGACGGCCACCTGATCCCCGAGGGCTTCTCGACCCTGACCTATGGCGGTACGCCGCGCGAGGCCATCGCCACCATGGGCCAGTCCATCGCCACACTGGTGATCGGCCCCTCCCTCGACCGCGCCGCCGACCTGCTGCGGGCACGCACCGGGGTTCCCGACCATCGCTTCGCCGGCTTGATCGGTCTCGACGCCTGCGACGCCTTCACCCGGACGCTGGCCGAGATCGCCGACGCGCCGGTTCCGCCGATCCTCGAGCGCAGGCGCGCCCAGTTGCTGGACGCCATGGTCGATTGCCAGTTCCAACTGGGCGGCGCCCGGGTCGCCGTGGCCGCCGACGCCGACCTGCTGGCCGCCCTCACCCGCTTCCTCTCCGGCATGGGCGCGGAGGTGGTGGCAGCGGTGGCCTCGGCCCGGGCCGGGCACCTTGCCGAGCTGCCCGTCGACAGCGTCGTGGTCGGCGACCTCGAAGACCTCGAGTGGCTGGCCCGGGAGCACGGCGCCGAGGTGATCGTCACCAATTCCCACGGCGCCGAAATCGCAAAGCGGCTGGGCACGGCGCTGCTGCGCGCCGGCTTTCCGATCTACGATTCCCACGGCGCCCACGCCCGAACCTGGACCGGTTACGGCGGCAGCCGTCAGTTGCTGTTCGACGTGGCCAATCTGCTGGCCGGGCACTATCAGGAACTCCGCCCTTACCGTTCGCGCTTCTGGCAGGGAACCCGGCGCGACGACGAAGCCGGGAGGCACACCCCATGCTGAGAATCGCCTTCGCCTCAAACGACGGCACCACCGTCAACCTGCATTTCGGCGGTGCCGAGAGTCTGGTGGTCTACGATGTCGCGCCGGGACAGGCCGATCTGGTCGACGTCGGCAGCTTCATGAAGGCCGAGCATGTGGGCGAAAGCGGGCGCGCCGGCCTTGCCGGCACCAGCCACGACAAGGTTCTGGTCAAGCTCGATTTCCTGGAAGGCTGCCACGCCGTCTATGCCGCCTCGGTCGGCACCTCGTCGATCCGCCGGCTGATGGCGGCGGGTATCCAGCCGATCATCGTCGATAACGGCCACCAGATTCTGGACCTGTTGAACGAGGTCAGCCTCGCGATGGTCTATGGCGGGCTGGCCTGGGTGGAGCGCGCCAAGGCCAAAGCCGCGGTCCCGAAAGAAACGGCCCTGGTCCCGACCGCGGCAGCGGCCAGCCATCGCCTGATCCGCTCGGTCGAGGAACTGGAGGAGTGATACCGGCGGGCGTTTAAAATGGAGATCCTTAAGTCTGCTTTCCTGGTCTTAGCATGGTTCCCTGAGAGTAAAACTGGCCTTTTCCTCGCGGTATGCCCCGCGCCCTTACCCCACCCTCAGACCGCCACCACCCGGAAATAGGTATCGGTCAGATCCAGCAACATGCGTTCGACCCTTTGGTCTTCCTGGCCGGCGACCGTGTCGTAAAGCGAGCGGGCGATGCGCTGGAACGCCGCCACCAGCACCGGATCGAAGTGGCTGCCGGCGCCCTCGCTGATGATCGCCAGGGCGTCGTCAAAGGGCAAGGGTTCCTTGTAGGGACGGCGTGAGATCAGGGCGTCGAAGACGTCGGCGATGGCGAAGATGCGGGCGGTTACGGGAATCTCGTCACCGCTCAGGCCCTTGAGATAGCCACTGCCGTTAAATTTCTCGTGATGATAGAGCACCACGTCGGCGGCATCATGCAGCCACGACCCGCGCGAAACAATGTCGACACCGTGAGCGACATGCCCTTGCATTTCGGCGAATTCTTCCGCGGTCAGCTTGCCCGGCTTCAGCAGAATGGCGTCTCTGATCCCGATCTTGCCGACATCGTGCAGGAACGCCCCCTTGATCAGACCCCGGATGCGCTCGGCCGGCAGCCCGACCGCCTCGCCCAACCGGATCGCGAACAGCGTGACCCGGTAATTGTGGGCTCCGGTGTCACCGTCGCGCTTGGCGATGGCGTCTCCCAGAACCTCCAGGGTTTCGATGTTGGCGCGCATCAACCGCAGCGACAACGACCACTGGGCGCGATTGACGCCGATGATCACCGGCACCAGAAACAACGTCGTGCACAGCACCACCCCGACCACCAGCAGCACGGTGGTCTCCAGCCGGGCACGGATCGAGGCAATCCGGCTGTCGGCCACATGGTAAACGCCTTCGAAGTATCCCAGTGACCGCGCCTGTTGATCGCGAAGCGGCACCACCACCCGGATATAGAGCCGGGCATCGACCATCACCTTATCGTACCAGGGGGACTCGCCGTCGGGAAACCGGTGCGGGACCGACAGCCGGCTTTCGGGCGTGAGTCCGGCCGGTTGCTGGACCGCCTCCCCCAACGGCCGGCGCCCGGCGTCGTAGAGTTCGGCCACGACGAAGTGGCCCTCGGCATTGACCTCGCGGGTTTCGAGGAAATGCTGGAGCCGCTGGCCGACCTCGTCCTCCGACACGCCGCCGCCGTTGACCATGGCCCGGACCAGCAGATCATGGTCCATGTTACGGAACGTCCGCGCCTCGCCGACCGCAAGTTCGACGATGGCCTGATCGACTCTCGCGATTTCAAAGAAGTAGGTCGCGACCGCCATCGCCGCGGAGATCAACACCGCCGCCAGGGCCAGCCAGAGCGCCATACTTCTGTAAACACGAGTGATCATAATGTCCGGTTCCCAGGAATCTTCCGGCTATTTATTACAGATCATGACACAGCGTTGCAACCCGGGAACCACCGCGTACCGCTGGTAACGTGCGGTTACGGGGACCGGCCGCCGGCAAGAAGGGTCAGTGCCGCCGCCACCCGCTCGATCACGGGNNGGAACAGGCGCAGGGTCGGATACCAGGGGCTGGTGTCGCGTCCGCTTAGCCAGCGCCAGCAGGCATCAAACCGGGACAGCACCCAGACCGGCCGGGCCAGGGCGCCGGCCAGATGGATCACCGCGGTATCGACGCCGATCACCAGATCCAGGCCGGCCACCAGCGCCGCGGTATCGGCAAAGTCGGCAACCCCGGCCATCGGGTCGAGCAGCGACAGCCCCGGCGGCGGGGCTTCGGCCTCGGCCGCCGCCGCGCCCTTTTGCAGGCTGACCCACGTCACCCCGGGCACCCCGGCCAGCGGCGCGAACTGCCGGAGCGCCACACTGCGGCGCCGGTCCACCGCCTGCCCCTTGGGCAGATTCGGGTAGGGATTGCCGGCCCACACCAGCCCGACCTTGAGCCCGGGGCCGCCGGCCAGCCGCGCCGCCCAGGCCGCAGCCTCCCCGGGCGATGGCGCCAGATAGGGAACCTCGGCCGGAACCGTGGCAAGGGTGGTCCCCAGCAGTCGGGGCAGGCTGAGCAACGCCGCCCAGGCGTCCGCCGCCGGCCACGGCTCCCCCAGTGCCACCACCCGATCGAGAACCGGGAGCGATCCCAGCAGCCGGACCAGTTCGGGCTGACAGGCCACGATCACCCTGGCGCCCCGGGCGCGCACCAGCGGCGCAAAGCGGATGAACTGGAGCGTGTCGCCCAGCCCCTGCTCGGCCACCAGCAGCAGGGTCCGGCCGTCCGGATCGCCGCCGTCCCAGGGCGGACAGGGGGGCGCGGGTCCCCGCTGGCGCCACTCGTATTCGCAGAAGCCCTCGACATAATCACCCAGGGCCAGCAGGGTCATGCCGAGATTCTCGTGAGCCAGGGCATAGTCCGGCCGCAGCGCCAGCGCCGCCCGATACTGCCCGGCCGCCTCCACCGGCCGTCCCGATGCCTGGAGCACGCCCCCCAGATTGTTGTGCGCCTCGGCGAAAGCCGGCTGAAGCGTCAAGGCCCGCTCCAGGCTGGCCGCCGCCTCGGCCAGCCGGCCCTGGACCAGCGCCGCCGCGCCCAGACCATTATGCGCCGCCGCCAACCCGGGGTCGTCGGCCACCGCCTGCCGACAGCAGGCCGCCGCCTCGTCAACCCGACCGACACCCAACAGCAACAGGCCGAGATTGAGATGCGCCCCGGCGCAGTCCGGCCGCAGCGCCAGCGCCGTCCGAAAGCAGGCCGCCGCCTCGGCCGCCCGCCCCTGCCCGGCCAACAGGTTGCCGAGGCCAAGCCAGCCCATGACGTCGGCGGACCGCAACGCCAGTCCCTGCCGGAAGCAGGTCTCGGCCTCGACGCCCCGGCCTTGATCCTGGAGCACCCGTGCCAGGGCCAGATGGGCCTCGGCCAGTCCTGGCTGCACCGCCAGCGCCCGCCGGAAGCAGCCCTCGGCCTCGACCGCCCGGCCCTGCCGGGACAACGCCGCCCCCAGATTGAGCAGAGCCGCCGGCTGATCGGGAGTCCGGGCCAGCGACCGCTGGAACAGGCCGATCGCGGCCTCAAGGTCCCCGGCCTGAGCGGCGATCACCCCCAGCAGGCGCAGGCTTCCGGCATGGCCGGGGTCACGGGCCAGGACCTCCCGGTACAGGGCCGCGGCTTGGGCCAACCGCCCGTTCCGGTGGTGGTTCAGCGCAGCCAGGAACAGGGCTTCGTGATCCTTGGGGGCTTCGCCCCCTTGCCCCCGACCAGGGCTTTGCCCTGGACCCACCAAAGGCGGTGGCCCTTGGAACCCGGAACTTAAGTCATGCGGGTCCTGGGGCGTCACGTTCTACCCCAGCGCCCGCACCACCTCCTCGCACACCTTTTTGGCGTCGCCGAACAACATCATGGTGTTGGGGCGAAAGAACAGCTCGTTTTCGACGCCGGCATAGCCCGAGGCCATCGACCGCTTGACGAACAGCACGGTCTTGGCCTTCTCCACGTCGAGCACCGGCATGCCATAAATCGGTGACTTGGGATCGGTCCGCGCCGCCGGGTTGGTCACGTCGTTGGCACCGATCACGAAGGCCACGTCGGTCTGGGCGAACTCGCGGTTGATCTCGTCCAGCTCGAACACCTCGTCATAGGGCACATTGGCCTCGGCCAGCAACACGTTCATGTGCCCGGGCATCCGGCCCGCCACAGGGTGGATGGCATAGCGGACATCGACCCCCTGAGCCTTGAGCAGATCGGCCATCTCGCGCAGGACATGCTGGGCCTGGGCCACCGCCATGCCATAGCCCGGCACCACCACCACCCTGGAGGCGTTCTTCAGGATAAACGCCGCATCCTCGGCCGAGCCCACCCGGACCGGACGGTCACCGCCCGGCTTTACCGCCGCCGGACCGGCGCCGCCGCCGCCGCCGAAGCCGCCCAGGATGACGTTGATGATGGAGCGATTCATGCTCTTGCACATGATGTAAGAGAGAATCGCCCCCGATGATCCGACCAACGCCCCGGTGATGATCAGCAGGTTGTTCTGGAGCGTGAAGCCGATGCCGCAGGCAGCCCACCCCGAATAGCTGTTCAGCATCGAGATCACCACCGGCATGTCGGCGCCGCCGATGGGCAGAATCAACAGGAAGCCCAAAAGCAGAGCGACCCCGGCCAGCGCCGCGAACACCCAGTCGGCGTTGGTCCGGCACAGCAGCACCACCAGCACCACGATGGCGATGCCGAGCCCGAGATTGATCGGGTGCTGGTACGGGAAAATCAGCGGCTTGCCGGTCATCAGCGCCTGGAGCTTGAGAAAGGCGATGATCGAGCCGCTGAAGGTGATGGCGCCGATGGCGGTACCGAGGCTCATCTCGATCAGGCTGCCGGTCAGAATATTGTGGCGGACCCCGATGGTGTAAGACTCGGGAGACAGGAACGCCGCGGTCGCCACACACACCGCGGCCAGCCCCACCAGGCTGTGAAAGGCTGCCACCAGTTGGGGCAACGCGGTCATCTTGATGCGATAGGCGATCACGGCGCCGATGCCGCCGCCGATCAGGATGCCGGGCAGGATCACCCACAAAGACACCACGATGGGCAGCGCCAGGGTGGTGATGACGGCAATGGCCATGCCGGCCATGCCGAACAGATTGCCCGCGCGCGATGACACCGGAGACGACAGGCCCCGCAAGGCCAGAATGAAGAAAACCGAGGCGACCAGATAGGCCAGGGTGGAAGCGGTCTCCATAACGATGGTCTCCTGTCGCTATTTGGTCTTTTTCTTGTACATGGCCAGCATGCGCCGGGTAACGATGAAGCCGCCGAAGATGTTGATGGAGGCGAGAACCACCGCGATGAACCCCATGGCCTGGGACAGGTGAAAACTCGCCGGTCCCGCGGCGATCAGCGCGCCGACGATGATCACCGACGAAATGGCGTTGGTCACGCTCATCAGCGGCGAATGCAGCGCCGGCGTCACCCGCCAGACCACATGGTAGCCGACGAACACCGCCAGCACGAACACGGTCAGGCCGGTCAGAAAGAAGGTACCGTGGGACGACGCGGCGCCGGCGATGTCCGACGCCTTATCGCCGGCCTGACCGATGGCGGCGGTGAGCGCGTTGGTCTTTTTCAGCACCGTCTCGAGTTCGGCCTGAAGCGCCGCGACGCTTTGGGCAAGGTCGGTGGAATCCATGGTCTCGATCTCCCTCAGGCGGACACGGGCGCGGCAGAGGACGGGGGCGCGGCAGGGTCGGCGTCGGCGAAGGCGGGATGAACGATCCGGCCGCCGTGGGTCAGCACCGTGGCCTTGATGATCTCGTCGTTCCAGTCGAGCGCGACGGCGCCGGTCTGCCGGTTCACCAGCAGTTCGACGAACTTGAAAAGATTGCGGGCGTAGAGCGCCGAGGCGTCCATCGCGATCCGGCTGGGCACATTGAGGTGGCCGACGATCCTGACGCCGCCGGGGGTGACCACCACCTCGCCTGGACGCGCACCCTCGACGTTGCCGCCCTGCTCCACCGCGAGATCGACGATCACCGACCCCGGTTTCATCGAGGCCACCATCGCCGCGTCGATCAGCACCGGCGCTTTGCGGCCGGGGATCAGGGCGGTGGTGATCACGATGTCCTGCTTCCTGAGGGTCGCGGCGATCAGTTCCGCCTGCCTGGCCCGATAGCCGGGACTCATCTCTTTGGCGTAGCCGCCGGCGGTCTCGGCCTGCCGGAACTCCTCGTCCTCCACCGCCACGAAGGTCGCCCCGAGACTCTGGACCTGTTCCTTGACCGCCGGCCGAACGTCGGTGGCGCTGACCACGGCGCCCAGACGGCGCGCGGTGGCGATGGCCTGAAGGCCGGCGACGCCAACGCCCATCACCAGACAACGGGCGGGCGCCACCGTACCCGCCGCGGTCATCATCATGGGAAAGGCCCGGCCGTACTCATAAGCGGCGTCGATCACCGCCCGGTAGCCGGCCAGATTGGCCTGGCTGGACAGCACATCCATGGACTGGGCCCGGGAGATGCGCGGCATCAGTTCCATGGCAACCGCCGTCACCCCGGCCGCGGCGCAGGCGCGCAGCCAGTCCCTGGAGCCGTGGGGCGCCGGCATGCCGATCAGCACCGCCCCCGGCTTCAGCAGATGCAGCGCGTCCGGCCCGCCTTCGGCCTTGTCCTGCGGCCGTTGCACCATCAGCACCAGATCGGCATCGCCGAACACCGCCGCCGGTTCGACCTCGATCCGGGCGCCGGCCTCGGCATAGGCGCCATCGGGAAACGACGCTTCCGCCCCGGCCCCGCTCTCGACCACCACGTCAAGACCCAGCCCCTTCAGCTTCTTGACGGTCTCCGGCGACGCGGCGACGCGGCGTTCGTTCGGGCGCCGCTCCCTGGGTATGGCGACTCTCATGCTGACCCTCTGTCCCCATCGTGGCTGAATCCGGGCCGCCCCCACCGCAGGGACGCCCCTTTTGAGCACCTCATGTCCCCCGGTGGCGCAACGGCGCTCCCGGCCTCGTCCGTCAACTGACCGCCGAGATCTGCTCCTCGGTGAGGGTACCGGGAACGATGGTCAACGGAATGCGCAGATGATTGAAGCCGGCCGCCGCCAGGGCGGAAATCACCGGCCCCGGCCCGTCGGGACCGGTGCCGGCGGCCAGCACCAGGATCGAAATCGAAAGGTCCTCGTCGATCAGCCGCAGCAACTCCTGGCTTCGCTCGCCTTCGCGCAGGTACAGCACCGGCATGGTACCGGTGCGCCGGAAGACTTCCTTGGCCGCGCGTTGCAGCATCAGCTCGGCATTAAGGCGCCGCTCCTCGCGCATCAGATCTTCCACCGCCCGCCAGTTCTGGAACTCGGTGGGTTCCATGACCGCCAGCAGCGCCACCCGGCCACCCGAATGGCGCGCGCGCCGGCAGGCATAGGTCAACGCCAGCGACAGTTCATCGCTTTCGTCCACCACCACCAGAAAGATGCGGGCCGATACCGCCGAAGCCACCGGTGCCGCCGCCCCTGCTGCTGCCACGGTCATGTCACAGTCTCCCCATCAAGGCACCGGCCAACCAGCCGATGGCCGCCGCCGCCGCCACTGCCGCCAGCCCATAAAGCAGCGGCTGGCGCTGGGCAACCTCCGAAATCCCGGCGCTGATCCCGATTTTATTGACGATCAGCGGCGTGGTCTGGGCGCTGACCACGTCGCCATCGCGAATCAGGAACACGCCCACCGAATAGGCGCCGGTGGCCACCTCCGCCGGAAAGGAAATGGTGGTGCGGAACAGCCGTTGCCCGAGAAACACCACCTGCCCGTCGCCGACCCCGTAAAGCCCTTCCCGCTGCTTTTCCCGAATCAGCGCCGCCCGGAACGGCGCCGCCAGGACCTCGTCCACCCCGTCCGCCGCCGCCGGCACCAGGGGCAGGTGCCCGATCCCGATCTCGTGGCGGGCCAGCACCGCCGGCGGCGCCAGCGACTCCAGCGACCGGCTGGTGGCCACCGCGTAATAGCTCGGCACCTGATCGAACGTCACCCGGTGCCGGTTCATCCAAATGCCGGCGACCCGCTCCTTACGCCGTACCGTCACCTGGCTCTTGGGACCAAGCACCACCACCGCCACCTCGCCGGGACCGTCGGTGGCCCCGAACAGCACCACCTCGGTCCCGACGAAGCCGGTGGAGATGGCAATCAGGTGACTCGACAGGTCGGCCACCAGCGCCTGGGCCGAGGTCGCCGAAACCCGGAGCACCGAAAGGCCGCCGATACCCGACACCAGCGCCGCCAGCAGCACCAACGCCCTGCCCCGCCGGCCCGCCATATCGATCATCGCGGCGCCTCGACGGCCAGGGAATAGGGATACTCGGGCGTTTCCACCAGTTGAATCGCCACCGCCACGGCCACGGCCACCACCAGCAACGCCAGCAGCGCCCGCGCCGTCTCGCCGCGCAGCCGGCCGCCGAGCCGGCTGCCGAACTGGGCGCCGACCACACCACCCAGCAGCAGCAGCAACGCCAGCATCACGTCGACGGTGTGGTTGACCGTGGCCTGCATCACCGTCACCGCTGCGGTGGTGAAGACGATCTGGAACAGCGAGGTTCCGGCGACCAGCGCGGTCGGCATGCCGAGCAGATAAATCATCGCCGGAACCAGCAGAAAGCCACCGCCGATTCCCATCACCGACACCAGAATGCCGCCAAAGACGCCGATCGCGAAGGGCAGCAAGGCACTGATGTAAAGTCTGGAGCGGGGAAACCGGGTCTTGAACGGCAGGCCGTGCAGCCAGGTGTGCCGGTGCAGCTTGGCCCGGCTGACCGGCCGCCGCCGCCGGAGCATGGCCGCCACGCTTTCCACCAGCATCGAAACGCCGACGACGCCCAGCAACAGCACGTAAAGCAAAGAAATGGTCAGGTCGATCTGTCCCAGGTCCTGGAGACGCTCGAACACCGCGATGCCGACGACACTGCCCAACGCCCCGCCCGCCAGCAGCACCAGCCCCATCTTCACGTCGACATTGTTACGCCGCCAATGCCCCAGCACCCCCGAAATACTGGCGGCAATCAACTGGTTGGCCTGAGTCCCGACCGTCACCGCCGGCGGCACGCCGATGAACATCAGCAAGGGCGTCATCAAAAAGCCGCCGCCGACACCGAACATGCCCGACAGGAACCCGACCACCCCCCCCATTCCCAGAATCGCCACGGCGTTCACCGACATCCCGGCAATCGGCAAATAGACTTCCATCGGGACTCCCGGACTGATCTGGTGTTACCTTAACCCTCCCGGTGGTTCCGGCCAAGGGCGATCATACCGACAGCGGGACCGAGCCCCTCCGGCACCACCGCGCCTGACCGCCCAAAGGGTCGTTCTTTTGTCGTGCCGGACGTCGCGCCGGGCGATGTCATGGGCGGCCTGCCGGTCGCGTTCTCACCCGCCGGATACCCGGCGATCAGGGGCCTGGGATGCTGTCAGACCTGTTTACCGACACCGGACGCACGCTCGCCGTGGACAGCCGGATCGACGGGCCGGAGCCGGCTTGCGCGCCGTTGTTCTTCTACCATGTGCCCAAGACCGGCGGGCTGAGCTTCTACATCGCGTTGCGCAGCGCCATCGGCTTCGCCAGCAAGTACGAGGACCGGCTGGGCGCGACCGTCACCGACACTGCGGTCCACCGGATCGACGAAGAAGTTCCCCATCGCCGATTGTTCCAGGCCGGTTATGCCCTGATCGCCTCACACCATACCTTCGGCTTCCACCGGAAGTTCCGTCAACCGTTCCTGCTCACCACCATCGTCCGGGACCCGCTCGGGCGGGTGCGTTCCGAATACACCTATACCAGCATGCGCCAACAGCGGCCGGTTTCGGCCGCCGGCTTCGAGGCCAGCTTCCGCGCCGAGGAAAATATCAACCGTGCGGTCAAGCAGCTTGCCGGCCAGACCCGGCTCGACCGGCCGGCGCCGCCCGATCTCCACCGGCAGGCACGGGAGAACCTGGAGCAGCACTTCCACGCCTATGTCACCCACCATGACGTGGCCGCGCTGATCGGGCTTTATCTGTCGCGCTACCGGCTGCCCAATGTGGTCATGGAACGCATCAACACCACCAGCCCGGCCTATCGCCTGGACGCCGAACCCTGGCGGGACGAAATCGAGACGCTGAACCGGCAGGACCGGCACCTCTTCGATTTCGTCCGCGACCGGCCGCGGCTGCCGGTGCCGGTACCATTGCCCGGCCGTAATCATCCGACCACCGTCATGGTCAACGAAACCGGCAACGACGACCAGTCCGAAGTGCTGGTGATCGGTGTCGACACCGAACGGCTGGCGGCGGCAATCCGGCAGAATCAGGGTCTGGCCTCGGGCCTGACCATTCCCGTGGACGCCCTGATCTGCGCGTCCCGGTGATCGCGCCGCAAGGTCCGGTCGCCCCGGATCACGCCGGGGCGAACCGACGATCACTGGCGGTGGCGGTGGCGGTGGCGGTGGCGGCGGTGGCGGGGGTCCGAACCGGGCGCCGGACGTCAGGACCGCTCGAGGCGCCGGGCGGAATGCTGACCCGGTTGGCCCTGAGCCACGCCCCAAACTGGCCATCGGCCCGAACCACATGGTCGAACAGCCAGGTGTTGAGCAGCGCACGCAAACTGCGGGCGACATCAAGGCGCGCCCGATGCTTCAGGCATAATCTGGCCATTTCAATGCAAAAACCGTCGTGACGCTCCCGATGTCCGGCCAGCCCGGGGTAGCCACAATCGGTCATCATGGACTCCTCAATGATGAAATGGCCGTCGGCATAGTGTTGCAGCGCGTCGAGAATCGGCCCGATGGCCTCTCCGCTCATGTCTTCGGCCAGATTGATGTGAAGCTGATTCAGCAAACTGACCAGCATGACGTGATCGGCATCGAGTCGGGGGATGCCGATCGAATACTTCTTACTCCAGACCAGCATCGGACCTCCTCCCGGCGATTCCCGCCGCCTTCCGCGTCGTCGAGCCCCGCAAAGTAGTCAGTCGATATCATTGTGGGCGCCTGCGGTCAACTGTTTTACGCCCCCGGACCCGCCCCAGGCAAGGACCAAAGCCGCTCCGATTTTTCCGCAACATGTTGGTCTGTAAGAAATATTTTATCTCATAAATCCGGTCGCAGAACCTCCGGCGGTCGAGTCCGGGTGTCATCGGACAGGCTTTTCAATGATCAATGGACGCAAAGCCGTGCTCTCGGAACAACACCTCACGGCGATCGGCGGCGGCGAAACCCGGTTCGGGGACGCCGGTGCCCTCTTGGCTTGTTCCCGGTGGCACCGGCCTGTTACGGTGCGCCGGTGTTTCAGGCTGGTCCGGCCGCGTTGCCGTCCGCCCATCGGCGGCCCGGCGTCGCCGATGCGGTCGGCAGCCCACTCCTAATACCGGGATTTGCCTTGATCATGATTTGCGACCTGACCGTCACGCGCCATTGCGGCTGGAGCCGTTGCGGCTGGATTCTGGTGGTGCTCGCCGCCTGTCTCTTCGGCCCCCGAACCGCCGATGCCACCCCCACCCCGGAGATCGATCATGTGGAGGTCTATAAGACCAAGCATGAGTTGCGGCTGGTGGCGGGCGACCATGTGGTCAAAAGATACCGGGTCGCCCTCGGCCGGCAGCTTGGCAAGAAGGAGCGGGCCGGCGACAACCGCACCCCGGAAGGGCGCTATGTGATCGACTACATCAAGCGGGACAGCAAGTTCCATCGGGCCTTGCACATTTCCTACCCCAACGCCGCCGACTATCAGCAGGCGTCCCTCAAGGGGGTTTCCCCCGGCGGCGATATCATGATCCACGGCCTGCCCGGTGAAACCACCCTGATCAAACGAATTCACGAGCTGTTCGACTGGACCCGGGGCTGCATCGCCCTCACCAACCCGGAAATCGACGAAATCGCCCAACTGGTCAGGCCCGGCACGCCGATCATGATTTACCCCTGACGGACCGTCGGGCGGCATATTTCATTTTCGGCCCTGGACTCCGGGGGTCGCCTTTTACGCCCGCCGGTCACATCAGACCGGCGGTCAGCCGGCGCAGCGGCAACCAGCCGTCCGATCCGGGGGCTTCGGGGACATCGAGATTGACGGTGCAGGTCATGCCCGCGGCGATCCCGGCGTCGGGCGGCACCTCGTCGATCTGGATCCGGACCGGAATACGTTGGGCGAGGCGCACCCAGGTAAACACCGGATTGACGCTGACCAGCCCGCCGGCACCGGCCTTGCCGTTCTCGTCCGAGATGCCGTGGCTCAGGCTGTCCACATGGCCTTTGAGCGGGGTTTCGAAACCCATCAACTGGATGCGCACCGGCGCCCCGGGTTTGATCTGCGCCAGCCTGGTTTCCTCGAAATAGGCGGCAATCCAGAAGGACTCCTGGTCCACCACCACCACCGCGGTCTGCCCGGCCGTAACGTAATCGCCAACCCGCAATCGAAGATTGGTGACATAGCCGTTGACGGGCGAGCGGATCACAGTCTTTTCCAGATTAAGCCGGGCCATGGCAAGGGCGGCGACCGCCTGGTCGTAGTTGGCGGCGGCGACGGTGGCACTCGCCGCGTACTGGTCCCGCTCCTCGTTGGAAACGGCCAGATTGGTCAGGCGGGTGCGGCGTTCGCTCTTGCCCCGGGCCAGCCGCAGTTCCTGCCTGCGGCTTTCGGCGATGGCTTCGGCCTCGGCCTCGGCGATGCGAAACCGCTCGGCATCCACCACGAACAACACGTCGCCCTTGTGAACACTCCGATTGTCGGCAACCTTGATCGCGGCCACCGGCCCCGAGACTTCGGGGGCGATGCTTACGGTTTCGACCCGGACCCGACCGTCGCGGGTCCAGGGCGCGATCATGTAGTGGTGCCACAAGGCCACCATCAGATCGGCCGCGATCAGCACCACGGACAAAGTCAGGCCGAACCGCAGGATGGGACGGAACAGGGACATGGTCGAAGGACTCTGTTGCGGAAGGACGCCGTTGCGGAAGGACGCCGTTGCGGAAGGACGCTACGGCCGGGGAACCAGGATGGCGAGGATCAGGCCAAACAGCGCGATCTCGAACAACGCCGGATGCCAGACGAAGGCCAGCACCCCCAGGCGGGCCAGAACCCAGCGGCAGACCAGGAAAATCGGGGTGGCCAGCAACAGGTACACGACGATGGGGGCGACATAGACCCCGGCCAGATCGACTTCTTTCAGCATGGCGAACTCCTGCGCCGTTGATCGGTTTCCGCCTGGAAGAAACGGCGGTTGCGGCCGACCAGCATGGCGACTTCGATCAGCGAGGCGGCGACCCGGGCCAGGGTCAGGGCCATGTCGGCGCGTTCGGTGGCCGCAAGATCGAGCAGGCGTCCGGCCGAGACCCGCAAGGCCCGCACCGCCGCCGCCGGCTGCCGACCGAGGTCGCGCAACGCCTGCCACGACGGCGCCATCGCCGCGACCAGCCGCCGGTCGCCGGCAACCCCGGCCAGCAGCCGGCGGGCGCGGATGATTTCGCGGCCGATGCGCAAGGAAGCGAAGCCGCCGCGGATCAGGCGGTCGTCGCTCAGTTCCGCAACCCGCATGCGGCCGACCAGCCGCAGCATGCGGTCGTGCATCCGGGACTCCCAGGCCACCGGCGCAGGCGCGCGGTCGCCGGCCAGCAACGCCGCGATGTCGCGGCGGATGGTGCGGCTCATGGCCCGGACATGGCCATGGGCGTCGGCGGGCAGCACCAGACGGAACACCACCATGGTCACGATGCCCCCCGCCAGCGTCGCCAGGACGCTGTTGAGATAGAGATCGGCGTCGTAGACCATGGGATTGGTCGGGGTCAGCAGCACCAGATAAAAAACGCTGACACCGACCCCGATAAAAATCGTCCTGGGATTGGTCGCCAGCATCACCGCCAGGAACAGGCACGGCCCGAGGACCAGACACAGCCCGAAAAAGTCGTCGGCCAGGGGCAGCAGCCAGACCAGACTGAGCCATCCCAGCACCGCCGCCAGGATGCAACCCTTGAAGAATTCCATGGCATCCTGTTCGGGGTGGTCGCGCATGGCCAGCAGGCCGCTGTTGGGCACCACGATGCCGACCATCATCCAGCCATAGGACCAGCCCGAAAGAATCCACAGGGCGCCGGCGAACCACACCGCCACCGCGGCGCGGACGCCGTTGATCAGACCGGCCCGCCAGTCGAGATGGAAGGCCAGGCGGTCGGAACGGCGGTTGCCGCCGGCGGCGGCGTCGTCGAGGGCAACGGGACGTCCGGCCTGCAGGACAATCACCCCGGCCAGAACCATACCCAGTTCGTCAAGCACTTCGGCCAACCGGTCATGGGCGACCAGGGAAGGCACGTTGGCCGGGTCCAGCCCGGCGGCCACCGACGACCCCAGCGCCACCAGCCGCCGGTGCAGGGCCATCAGGCATTTGACGGCCAGGCGGTTGGCGGGCCGGTCCGGAGCCAGCCCGGCGTCGATCTTCAACAACAAACGCAGGCTGCCGGCCACCCCTTGGGCCAGAGCCGGATCCCGGTCGGTCGCGGTCCGCCGGAGCGCCTCATGCAGCGAGGCGGCGGCGGCCAGCACCCCGAGCATCGCCCCCAGCGCCATCCGCAGGGTATCGCGCAGCGGAGCAACCTCTGCGACCTCCATGGTGGCAAATTCCACCAACGCATCCAGTTCGGCGACATCGGCGCTCAGCTTGCGCCGCAGCGGCCGAAGCTGTTCGCCGTCCCCGTCAGACATGGCCAACCGTAGATAGCCATTGAGGCTCCGCACGGCCGTCCGCAATCTGGCGCGCAGCGCCCGCGCCGCCGCCCCGGACGTCAACAGGGCCGCCACCACCCCGGAGCACAGGATACCGATGGCGACCACCGAGATCCGGGTAGTCACGAGATCGAACATCTGGTCCGGCGAATCAGTGCCGGGCAAGGCGATCAGAACCACCGTGTAGCCGGCCAGCACGAATCCGTAAGAGCGGAAATGGCGCAGCACCGTCGAGCCCAGGGTACACAGCCCCATCCACAGGCCGAAGCCGAGCAGGAACAGCTCCGGGCTTTGGGAAAACAGGCCCATTAACAAGATGGCCATCAGCGCACCGGCCACGGTGCCGGCCAGCCGACTGACGCTTTTTGCCAGCACCATGCCATGGACCGGATGCGCCACCAGCAGCACCGTCACCGCCGCCGAATAGGGCGTGCCCAGTTCCAGGGCATAGGCGATGCCCACCGCGGCCAGCGCCGCAAGAGTGGTCCGGGCGGCATGGGCCCAGGCCGCCGGCGAAGCGCCGGGCAGGCGCCAGGCACCCGGGCGCCACGAGGCCGGAGCGGCGACGCTCATCGGGTCTTCGCTCCCGGGGCTTTCGCTCCGGGCGCGGTCGCTCCGGGCGCGGTCGCTCCGGCGGTCTCGACAGCCGAGATGGCGGCGGAAATGCGGGCGAACACCGATTCCACCACGGCCAGCTCATCGTCGCCGATTTCCGCCATCAGTCGCCGGGCCACCCGTGAACTGGCCATGACGGTGCGCCGGTGAACCTCGCGCCCCTCGTCGGTCAGATGGACGGTCTTGCCCCGGTGGTCCTCCGGGTCCTCCCGGCGCGTCACCAGCCCGCTGGCTTCCAGCCGGTCGAGCAACTGGCTCAGCGACGGCCGCTCCATCTCCAGCACCTCGGCCAGATGCTTGGGCCGCACCCCGTCGCCCATTTCCCCCACATGAAACAGCGCGCGCCAGGTCGCCGAGGTCACGCCGAAACCGCGCAACTCGCCGTCGACGACATTGCGCCAGCGCCGGGCCAGCAGCAGCATGCGCAACCCGAACTCGCTCCGCCCCCGAGGGCAATCGGAAGACCCGTCGATTCCGGTCATTGGGAGGACCCTAACTATTAGGCGCCTAATATGGCCGGGTCGGATGGGGCCGGGAACCCGACCTTACCGCACCCCAGTCATGCCCTGCCCCTTTCGCCCACATTCCTAAAAAAGGGGGTTTCCTCCGGCCGCCGCCTGCGCTAATGTCCGCACCACAGCACGGACCCGTAGCTCAGCTGGATAGAGCGCTGCCCTCCGAAGGCAGAGGTCGCACGTTCGAATCGTGTCGGGTCCGCCAACGAATTCAAGGGGTTAGCCCAACGGCTAGCCCCTTTTTGCTGCCCAAAAAGGGTAGTGTAGAGGTAGTGTAGCGTTCCAGCGCCCTCCAAAACCCCAGCGCCCACGGGGGTCAGATTTCTGTTGACCGCCCTCAAGTAGTGCAGCGTTAGTGCGGGCAGTCGGACCTCTGCTTTCGGGGGCAGCCATGGGAGAAGCAAACGGCAAGAAGCCCCTTAGCCATAGACCATACTCCACAAAATGTGCCAACCCACTGGCCTCTCCTACTTTCTATAGTATCAAAACCGTTAATGGCTCGCAATCACGTAATCGGGGCGGATAAGGGGGCACGAGGTCCAATCGGCTTTACGAACTCCTCGGCGCAGTTATAGGGTGGATTGGTAATGATATTGCTGTGCCGCCTTTTGGTTTTTGTAAAATCGATACCGTGCTCCCCATAACCCCGATCATAGAGATCGGAACTAACTACGGTATTTCCTGTCTGCTCTAATACTTCAGACATTGCGCCATCACCGCAAGCGCACTCCCAAATATCACCTTGAAACTTTTCGTTGTCGATCAAGGCAAAAGTTGCCCAACGAGGCGTTGGAAAAAAGTCCGGCCCATCAAGGTCAGCGAAACGCTTTGCCGTAGGCTTGAACCCACCATTTATATTGTAAGACTTGTCCATCGGTTTCCCCGTTTTCCTGACCACGAGGATTCTAACCGAAATCAAATGGTTGATGAAAGGGCTTCCGAGATCCGCGGAAAAAGGTCGTTTGTTCGAGTCTTTTGCGCAACAGCAGCGGCGCGAGATCGTTCGGAGTCGGAGGGCCTGGGAGGGTCGGCAAGGGTGATGGACTCTCGGGGCTTTGCGTAGTCGCGGGCAGTCGGACCAAGCGCATGGGCGGGCACGGTAGGGCTTTATGCTGGCGGAATAGCAAAGGGCTTCGCGGCCCGGGCATTGTGGTAATCTCTCGACACAATCCACAGCCACGGTGTCGGCATGGCGACGAACGAAGCCTTCTCCCGCGTCAAGATCGATGCCCAACTCATGGATGCCGGTTGGAACCTGACGGACGGCCGAAGCGTGCGTTTCGAGTATCCGCTCCAGGATGGCACCAAGGCCGACTATGCGCTGTGTTCTCGCCGGGGTCATAGTCTGGCGGTGCTGGAGGCCAAGCGAGCGTCGATCAACCCACCCGAGGCGGAAGGCCAAGCCCTGGCATACGCGCGCCAACTGAAGGTGCCCTTCATCTTCCTTGCGAACGGTGAGGAGGTCTGGTTCTGGGAGTGGGAGACCGAAGCGCACCCGAGGCAGATCAAGACGGTCTTTTCACAGCCTGACCTTGAGCGCCGCGCGGCCAAACAAAAACTCCGCGTCGATCCTCTGACCATTGCGATCGACAAGCACATAGCGGGGCGTCCATATCAGCAGGAGTGTATCGATACTCTTTGCGCGGAACTCAATCTCGGGCGCCGCAAGATGCTGGTGGAGATGGCTACCGGCACCGGGAAGACCCGCACCGCTGCGGCGCTGATCAAGCGGCTATTCCAGGCCAACGCCATCACCCGCGTTCTGTTCCTGGTGGATCGGATCAATCTGGCAAAGCAAACGGAAGATGCCTTTTGCGAGTATTTGCCGGACTATCCGTGCCATATCATGAGATCGGGCAAGTTCAAGGATGAGAAGGTCATAACCATCGCCACCCTCCAAACCTTTATCGGTGAATACGCTAACTTTTCCTCCGGCTATTACGATTTGGTCATTTCCGACGAGTGCCACCGGTCGATTTACGGAAAATGGAGTGGCGTCCTGAAGCATTTTGACGGCGTTCAGGTCGGTTTGACCGCTACACCCTGCGTCTTTCGTGATCTTGATAACCTGCCAGACCCTGAAGACGGCGCCTTTATCAAGGACACCCTCCGCTTCTTCGAGGTAGAGCAGCCAACCTACCGCTACACCCTGCGGCAGGCGGTTCAGGAAGGCTATCTCGTTCCCTATCAGATTTACAAGGCGATGACCGTGCGGACGGCCGCTGAAGGAGGCTTCGAGGTTCGGCGCGATGAGTTGGATTGGTCGGCGATGGACGAGCAGACCCGAAACGAGTTCGAGGTCCTCTTCGCCGGTCAAGAGTGCATCACCGTCGATCCGTCCGCCCTGGAGCGCAAGTTTACGATCCCGGAACGCAACCGCTCTATGGTTCGGGAGTTCCGCGAAGTCCTGGAAAAGGGGTTCATGGGGAAGGATGGTGTCCGCCGGGAGCCGCAGTGGGGCAAGACCATCGTGTTTGCGGTGAACAAGCGGCACGCCGAAGCGTTGGCGCAGATGTTCGACCAAGCCTTTGCGGACAAGAAGCCATCACCGGAAGTGCGCTATGCCGACTTCGTGGTGTCGGGCATGGGCGGCGACGACACCGCTGATGCCGCGATGCGGATCGAACGCTTCAAGAAAGAGCAGTTTCCGATGATCCTGGTCAGCGTCAACATGCTGGACACGGGGTTCGACTATCCGGAAGCCGTCAACCTCGTGTTCGCGCGGTTTACCCGGAGCGCCACCCTTTATCAGCAGATGCGTGGCCGTGGCACCCGGAAGGCGGACCATATCAAGAAGGTCAACTTCACGATGTTCGATTTCGTCGGTGTGGCTGACTTCCACGGCGACGACGAGGACGAACTGCCGGATGGTGGGTTCACCACTCAATCCAAACCACGAGACCCGAACCGCGAGCCCCGGCGGTTGCTGACCCTTGATGTCCATGACCACATCGACCCGACCACGCGCGGCTGGGTTATCGATGACAGCGGCAACTTCGCACCAACGCCGGAGGACGAGGCGCTTGCGGTTGGGCTTGGTATCCGGTTCGAGGCGTGGCTGGCGCGGCAGACCTTCAACAGCGACCAGATGCGCCTGTTGCGTCTCATCGAAAGCCAGATCAAGGCCAATGCCAGCGACCTCGAAAGTTTCGAAACCTACCATTTCCGGCAGAGCCCCTTTTCAGAGAACGGAGGCATCCAGCGGGCGCGGCAGGTGTTTGGTGGGGCAGAGCGGTTGGACGAGATGCTTGCCCGCCTCAACGACGCCCTGTTTACTGCGCCAGCCGACGGTGAGCGGACAGCCGGGGCACGATCTCAAGCCAGTTGAACGACGGGAACCAGCCTTATGCCCATGACCCCGGAAATGCGGCGCGGTGTTGAGCAAATCCGCGACTATCTCTATGGCGGAGGCTACCCGAATCCGCTGACCAACGCGGAGCAAATGGCGTTCCTGTTCTTCTTCTATCTCGTCGAGGGTTTGGACGAGGACAACAAGGACATCGCCAGAGGCAAAAAGGTAGAATACCGCAGCATGTTCGGCGGGGAGTGGACCCTGGTCAACCCGCTCAACGCCAGCGCGCAGGGCATGACCAAGGTTCCGGCTGACCGTCTCCGCTGGAGCGTGTGGAGCAAGATGACCGGCGATGGCCTTGTCCGCTGGGTGCGCGACGAGGTGTTCGCGTTTTACCGTGAGGTCGCAGAACAGACATCCACCAACTTCCTGCGCGACGCTCGCTTGGTGATTGACGAGCCGACCGTCCTGTCGCAGGTGGTCAACCTGATCGACAACCTCCACCTCGATGAAGCGGACGGTGACACCAAGGGCGACCTGTTCGAACATGTGCTGAAGCAGGTCAAGCAGGCTGGTGAGTTGGGCCAGTTCCGCACGCCGCGCCANNGGGCGACCTCTACGAATACCTGCTGAGCAAGTTGAACACGGCGGGCACCAACGGCCAGTTCCGCACGCCGCGCCACATCATCCGGGCGATCGTCTCCATGATCGATCCCAAGGTCGGTGAGACCATCTATGACCCGGCCGCTGGCACCGCTGGCTTCCTGGTGGCCGCCTATGACCATATCCGGCTGGCGAACTCAACGGCGGCCGGGATCAGGGAAGCGGAACTCGACGGCAAGATCGTCCGTCGCGGCTTTGGCGACAAGTTGAGCGCGCCGCTGTTGAGCAAACTCCGGCACGCCACCTTCTACGGCAACGATGTCGATCCGGCCATGGTGCGGCTTTCCACCATGAACCTGATGCTGCGCGGCCTTTCGGATGTCCACATCCTGAAGCGCAATGTGCTGACCAGCACCATGGAACGCGCAGAGCGGGCGGAACGCGGGCTGCCGCTGAACGGCTACGATGTCGTGCTCGCCAATCCCCCGTTTTCGGGCAAGGTGGACAAGGACCGGATCGTCAACGAGGTCAAGGTGGGCACCGGCACCGCCACCGAACTCCTGTTCGTCAAATACATGACGAACAGCCTCAAGGACGGTGGCCGCTGCGGCGTGGTCGTTCCGGAGGGCGTCCTGTTTGGCAGCACCGGAGCGCACAAGGAGTTGCGTCGTCAACTGGTCGAAAACAACACCGTTCTGGCTGTCGTCAGCCTGCCGGGCGGCGTGTTCCAACCCTATTCAGGCGTCAAGACATCGGTGCTGTTGTTCCGCAAGGGCGGCACAACGGAGCGGGTGCTGTTCCTCCATGCCGACGCCGACGGCTACAAACTGGACGCCAACCACGACACGCCGATCGAAGCCGACGATCTCCCGACGCTGGTGGAGGACTTCCGGCAACGGGACTTGGCATGGTCGGACTGGCAGAGCCGGGTCGCCAAGGCGGAGTGGACCGAGAAGTGGTGGTTTGCGACCGTCGATACGATCCGGGCCAACGACTTCAATCTGTCGGCTGGCCGCTACCGCCCGCAGTCGCAGACCCAGGTCGAACACCGTGATCCGCTGGAGTTGATCGACGAGTTGCGCGCGATCGAGACGGAGATCATCGAGGAACTCGGGGCACTGGCGGACAAGTTGCGGGAGCGGGCAGCGTGAAGCGGAAAGCGACCGTTTCGGCGCCCGCGCAAAAGCATTACTTCGTTGATGAGGCGGGTGATTCTGTCCTGTTTGGGCGTCAAGGCAAGCCCATGGTCGGTCAAGAGGGGTGTTCGAGGTTCTTCATGATGGGCTGCCTGGAGGTAGCCGATCCCCTGACGCTCGCGGCGGACATTGAAGCCCTGCGCGAGGTGTTGCTGGCGGATCCGACCCTCAATCGCGTGCCGTCCATGACCGCCGCTGAACGCAAGACTGCGGTGGCCTTTCATGCCAAGGACGATATACCAGAGGTCAGGAGAGAAGTGTTCAAACTGCTGATGCGGCATGAAATCAAGTTTTACGCCATTATCCGGGACAAAATCACCCTCACCACTGCGGTTCGTCTCCGCAACGAGAGTGATCCAACCTACCGCTATTCAGAGAACGAGGTCTATGACGCCCTCGTGTCTCGCCTGTTCCGCGACCGGCTTCATCAGGCCGACTATAATGAGGTTGTCTTCGCCAGAAGAGGGCGCAAGGATCGCACCCAGGCCCTTATGGCGGCGCTGGACAAGGCTCGCACCAACTTTGCCCGCAAGTGGGGAGTGGTGGGAACCGGTGCGATCCATGTTTATGCCGCCACCCCCCGCGATCACGGCGGCCTTCAGGCGGTGGACTATCTCCTTTGGGCGCTCCAGCGGCTCTATGAACGCGGAGAAGATCGCTACCTGTCAGTGATCTGGCCCAAGGCGCGGATGGTCATGGATATCGACGACACGCGAGCCCGGGGCTACGGTGAATGGTTCACCCAGCAAAAACCGCTGACATTGGAAGCACTTACAGGAAGGCCGGGGGGTATAGGCACCAGTAGCCGAAGCCCTGGGCACACGGCGTGAAGCCGATTTTCGTCCCCCGGTGAACAAAGGATGGCAGCGATGGAGTCAGAAATCAATACCCCAGGCGCAACTCCCCTGCGGATGCGGCTGTCCGTGCCTGGACCGGGACGGGGTAGGTTCGCTTCATCAGTGCGGGCGGCCGAAGGCCAGATCATCAAGGGACTTGGTGCGCTGGAGGATAAGTTGCGGGAGTTGACAGCATGATTACGACGGTCCCGTTGCGGCAGGTTACAACCATCTATAGTGGTGGAACCCCAAGCAAAGCCGAGCCGTCATATTGGTGCGGCGATATTCCGTGGGTATCACCAAAAGATATGGGCCTGGACATTATTGGTGATGCCGAGGATCACATTTCGGCTGACGCAGTAAACGGGTCTGCCACACGGGTCGTCCCCGGACAGAGTATTCTTGTTGTTGTTCGTTCAGGCATACTTGTCCGAAGGCTGCCCGTTGCTATCACATCGCGACCGGTGGCATTCAATCAGGATATCAAGGCACTGGTTGTTGATGCGCGCCGCTGCCTACCCGAATACATTTTCTGGCTGCTGAAATCCCGCGAAGGCGATGTGCTTTCACACGGGGTGAAAAAGGGAGCGACCGTTCACAGCCTTTCCGCCGGATATATCGAAGGCATGTCCGTTCCAATGCTGCCGCTTGATGAGCAGCACCGGATCGTAGACATCCTTGACCACGCCGCGAGCATCAGGAGGCTGCGGGAACAGGTTCAAGCGAAGGTGCGCGAAATCATCCCGGCACTCTTCGTCGATATGTTCGGCGATCCCGCAACCAATCCGAAGGGATGGCCGGTCAAGGCCCTCGGGGACATCATTGATAGATTTGAAGGTGGCAAGAACTTACAGGCTGGCGACGATGTGGTCGGCAGCGGGTTTCGTATCTTGAAGGTAAGTGCGGTCACATCCTCATGACTCCCCTCATTTTTTT
>PLTC01000077.1:0-7408 GCA_003165295.1 Rhodospirillales bacterium
CTAAAATGAGGGGAAGGTTGAGGGTCACATCAGGTCGCTTTATAGGTTCCGAAAGCAAGCCAGCACCCAACGACTACGCACCGCCTCGCAATCATTTTGTTCGGAAGGATGATCTTCTCTTTAGCCGAGCAAATACGGTTGACTTGGTTGGTGCGACAGCGTTCGTCCGCGAGCAGCCAGCGAACATCCTTCTTCCCGATAAACTCTGGCGATTTGTTTGGAAAAAGCAATCAGTTGTCCTACCGTTCTTTATGCTCCACTTCCTTCAGCAACGCCATACTCGTGCGGCAATGAGCAGGATGGCGACCGGGACAAGCGACAGCATGAAGAACATATCGCAGGCGAAACTTGTGAGACTGCCAACGCTGGTGCCACCGCTCACCCTTCAGCAAGAGTTCGCCGAGAGAGTTTCGGAGGTAGAGGCTATGGCGACGCTTGGCGACACCGCCACGCACGGTGCCGAACGCCTCGCGCAATCGCTCATGTCGCAGGTTTTTGGGCACGGTGGGTGAACCTTCGGTGGCGTCAGCACCAACGTCAAGCCTGGGGCCGGATTGAGAGCCCAACCTTAGACTGGCAGGAAACCGGCAACATGGCTCGCTGACAGAGACATAACGCTGATCGCAAGAAGTTAGCCTCTTGGGTTGACAGCGGAGCCTTCGCCCCGTATATAGGGTGCGACAGAACCGATTGTGATCGGAGCCCCGCAATGCTAACTCCATTTGGTATCCAAATCCGGAAGGTGCGCCTGGATAAAGGCCTGCGGCTTCTTGACATGGCCGCCGCTGTAGAGCGCACCTCGGCGTTCCTCTCTGCGATTGAGACGGGAAAGAAACCAATCCCGGAGGGGTTCGAGCACGAAATCGCGCGCGCTTTCAACCTCAACACCGACGAACGAAGTGAGTTAGTTCGTGCTGCTGATCGCACACGGAAGGAGGTCAAAGTAAGCCGGCTTCCAGGTTCGGAGCGTGAACTTGTCGCTGCCTTTGCCCGGCGCGTTGATACCATGTCTCCAGAAGATATTGAGATACTTCGGAGATTGGTCTTCAAAATGTCCGGTGATGAAGTTCCGTTTTTTCGGCGCAAACGCGGCACTCTCGTTGCTGGCCGGAGTATGAAGGATATCTGGAATACCGCCGATATGGTTCGTAAGATTTTTGGTGTGCCAGGTGAAATGACATTCCCGATTATGGATGTTATCGAGTTTCGCCTTGAGCGCTTCCTTCCCGGATTTTATATCGAAGTTTCAAGCAAATCCGAACTGAACGGAGATGAGGCCCGCGCAGTTCCAGGTGAGAATACTATCATATTTTCTGAAACGGTCTATGAACGGGCGTGGAAAAACGATGGACGAAGCAGGTTTACCGCGGCTCATGAACTTGGCCATCTCCTGATGCATCGAAATGTTATGCTGGCTCGTTCCAGTACCGAGTTTCCAATCTACCGTGACGCCGAATGGCAGGCTGACTGCTTTGCTGGCGGACTTTTGATGCCGCAGAATGTAGTGCAGAAGTTCGCAGACCCAGGTGAAATGGCATTGGAGTGCGGGGTCACCTTTTCCGCCGCTGAAGTTATGTGGAGGAAATACGGGAGATAGATTTTTTGTACATAAATCGAAACGGCGACCATTTGCGGTGGTCGCCGTCCAGATTATCATCCAGGGATAACGGGGCCTGCTTTGGATGACCTTGAGTTCCCCGACAACCCTGTCGTCGCTGTCAACAAGTGATGATAGGCGCCGTCGAAGCCGGAAATCAAGGATCACGCTCCGCGACGAAAGGAGCATTGCCATGAAGGCATGCTTTCCGCCGCCGCCGCCCGGCTACCGGTATATTTTCCGGCCCTGGCGAACGGACCCGAGGAGCGGGCGTATCCTCTACGCTCGCAACCACGGTCTGCGGGCTTGGCCCATCTTGGTGCCAGCCTGAATGAGTAAGTAGCCGAACACCGAGGCGGTGCGCAGCGCACCGCCTCGGATGGATACGCAATAAGTGGGCGATCCCCACATTTTCAGAGGACCTTCAAGATGGTTGCCAAGGATCAACTTTTTGTCGAACGTCGCCCAGAGGGTGATTATGCCGTGAGGCGGCCGGGTGCTGAACGCGCGAGCGCAGTCCTCCCTACACAGCGAGAGGCTATCGAACGCGCACGGGAGTTGAGCCCAACAAGAGACCCATTGGTCGAACGGGTGCGATATACCAGTGTGGGTAAGCCGGATCAGTGGCGCAAGCCCTGACACTATTAGGTAGTGGCACGAAGGCGCTGGGTGATGCGGTACCTTCGTGCCACCGCTGGGATGCCACGGCACAGACGGTTGTCACTGAAGCCATTTGCGGGATGCCGGAGGAGGCGATGGACGACCAACACATCACGATGGACGGCGAAGAATGCGGCATGATCGAACGCTACGAAGGGGCGTTCGGCGAGACTCCACCTGTCGCCTTTCTCGACCCAGATACATCAATGCGGATGATGCGGCGCGCGTTTGAGGAAAACCGGCCTTTCGATGAGGCGGATGTGGCTCGGGAGACGGAAGGCGATGATGACCATATCGCGTTTACGGCATGGCTGGAAAAGGGTGCCAAACAGAAGGGTGGTCAGCACGCAAGTTGACGGATACCAAAAGGAACTGCTACGAACTATCGCCATGTCGCCGCATTACACAGCCTATGATCGCCTACGATCAAGGCCGGTACGGGGGCTGGACAGGTAGTGTAGACCTAATGCAGCGATATTTTTCCTCAATCGGAACAAGGCGCTATGCCTCATCGATGGCAACTCCGAAGGCAGAGGTCGCACGTTCNNGCTAGCCCCTTTTTGCTGCCCAAAACGCCTAGCGCAGTCTAGCGTAGTTCAAAAAGGCGTCCATCACCAAGCCCAGCGCCCGCAAGGGTTTCAGCGTCGGTCAGATTTTGCTTGACCATGCCCTCCTAGCGCATGTCTAGCGCAGGGTATGGACCGCCAACTTCAGTAGCGGCAACATCAGGTTCTGGAAATCCGGGATCGCCACG
The DNA here is from genome assembly GCA_003165295.1 of Rhodospirillales bacterium. Classification (GTDB taxonomy): domain Bacteria; phylum Pseudomonadota; class Alphaproteobacteria; order Azospirillales; family Azospirillaceae; genus BOG-933. The sequence goes on from PLTC01000077.1 coordinate 3,012, forward strand.
ATATTCCCCAACAGGTTATTGCTCTGCCGCGATCTTACCAAACACCGACAATCGGCGACAGGTGGCAATCACGCCGATAGAAACTTCATCACGGCCGACGGCGCCTCACGACAGCACCACCGAAATGTCCGCCAGCGGACGCTGTGCCGGCAAGGCGCTGATATCATGGGAACGTCTGGATCCGCCGGGCAGCGTGACGAACGGCCGACACTGTCCGGTAGCGCAACGTTCGAGGAGAGCGATGGACGGGCACGGCAGGTCCACGATGAACATATCGGTGGCGCGGGTTGATCTTGAACCGGCGGGCGGGTTCGATTGTTGCTGTGCCGATGATCCTTCGGTAGGGTGCCTCCACACAAGCATTGCGGGGGCGATCGTGGGGCAAATCGGCGAAGCGGCCAGTAGCAGCGGCGACGCGGCAATCCGCGCTTTCGTTGAACGCTGGCGCCCGTCCGAAGGTGGTGAGCGCCGCACATACCAAATGTTCCTGACCGAGTTGTGCGGCATCTTGGGCGTTGGGAGTCCCGAGACGGTCGGCGAAACATATGTTTTCGAGCGCAACGTCAGTATGCCGAACTGGGACGGCACGACTTCGCTCGGCCGTATCGATCTTTACAAGCGCGGGTGTTTCGTTCTCGAAGCCAAGCAAGGCTCGTTCAAACCGGCGCCCGAACGGCCCGAACATCCGACACTGCCCGGACTGCCCCTGTTGCCGACGCGCAGGGCCAGCGGCAAGGAACACGGTGTGCGCGGCTCGAAGCAGTGGGACGACGCGATGCTCCGCGCGCGGGCACAGGCCAAGCGTTATATCGACAGCCTGCCGGACGCCGATGGCGTGCCACCGTTTATGGTCATCGTAGATGTCGGTTTTTCGTTCGAGTTATGGTCGGATTTCAGCGGCACCGGCCGCCATTATACCCAGTTCCCCGACACCCGGTCGTTTCGCTTCAACATCGAGACGCTGGCCGATGCGAAAATCCGCGACCGGTTGCGCAAGGTCTGGGAAAGCCCGCACGACCTCGATCCGTCGCGGATATCGGCGAAGGTCACGCGCGACATTGCGGATAAGTTGGCCCGGCTGGCGAAATCGCTGGAAAAAGAACACGCACCGAAGGCAGTGGCCGATTTCCTGATGCGCTGCCTTTTCACGATGTTCGCGGAGGATGTCGGCATACTGCGGGAGCGTTCGTTCACGGACGTGCTGTTGCGCTACAAGGATCGCCCGCCGGTTCTGCGGCAGATGCTGACCGCCCTATGGCGGGATATGAACCACGGCACGGCGTTCTCGACGGTGATCGAAGACGCGATCCCGCAGTTCAACGGCGCCCTCTACGCGAACGCCGAGGCCCTGCTCCTGACCGCCGAACAGATCGACCTGATGATCCTGGCGGCGAAAGCGGACTGGCGCGAGGTCGAACCGGCCATTTTCGGCACGCTGCTTGAGCGGGCGCTTGACGAGAGCGAGCGGCACCGCTTGGGGGCACACTACACGCCCCGCGCCTATGTCGAGCGCCTCGTGCTGCCGACCATCATCGAACCGCTGCGCACAGAGTGGGAAGACGTGAAGGTCGCAGCGCTGACCAAGGCGTATGCGGGCGACTTCACCGCCGCGACCGATGCCGTAAAGGAGTTTCACCGCCGCTTGTGCGCCGTGACCATCCTTGACCCGGCCTGCGGCNNCGGCAACTTCCTTTACGTCTCGCTGGAGCACCTGAAAAGGCTCGAAGGCGAAGTGCTGGACCTACTGGTTTCCGAGTTGGGCGAGACGCAGGACGCGCTGGAACTCGCCGGCCATACCGTTGATCCGCATCAGTTTCTCGGTATCGAGAAGAACGAGCGGGCGGTTCCCATCGCGGAAATGGTGCTGTGGATCGGACACCTGCAATGGTATGCGCGCTCGCGGCCAAAGTTATCAGCGTGGCCGAAGCCAGTGCTGAAGCAATACGGCAACATCCGCGCTGGCGACGCTCTGCTGACGTGGCGCAGCGTTGAAATGATGAGGGACGAGAGCGGCAAGCCGCTGACGCGGTGGGACGGGATTTCAAAGAAACTTGACCCGATCACGGGAGAAGAGGTGCCGGACGAAACAGCGCGGGTTCCGATGGAAAAGTATGTCGGCCCGAAGGCTGCCGACTNNCGCCCTTTATCGGCGGCAAGGATTTACGGCAGGAGTTGGGAGACGGCTACACGGAGGCATTGTGGAGCGTTTACGAAAAGGCGGTGCCGAACTCGGCTGACTTCGTGATGTATTGGTGGCACAAGGCCGCCGAGCGGGTGCGGGTCGGCAAGAGCCGCCGCTTCGGCTTCATCACCACGAACAGCCTGCCGCAGACCTTCAGCCGCCGCGTGGTCGAAACCCATATGGCGGGCAAAAACCCGATCAGCCTGTTGTTCGCGATCCCGGACCATCCGTGGGTCAAGGCGCTGAACGAGAACGAACAGGAAGCCGTCCGCGATGCGGCCCAGGTGCGCGTCGCAATGACCGCTGGTGTTCGCGGTGCCGCAGATGGCCGGTTGCTGACGGTCGTATCGGAACAACGCAGCCGCGATGACGCCGCTGATGTTGTGTTGCGGGAGCGGCGTGGTGCGATCAACGCTGATCTGACCATCGGATCCAACGTGACACAAGCTCACGAACTGGCGGCTAACCGAGGGCTGTCATCTCGCGGTGTATCGCTTCACGGCGCGGGCTTCATCGTCACGCCAGACGAAGCGAAGGCACTGGGTCTCGGTCGGATACCGGGTCTGGAAAAGCACATCCTGCTTTACCGCCACGGACGCGATCTGACGGGCAAACCGCGTGGCGCTATGGTGATCGACCTGTTCGGGCTGACAGAACACGAGGTTCGGCAGCGGTATCCCGAGGTCTACCAATGGGTGCTTGAGCGCGTCCGGCCTCACCGTAAGGCCCAAGAAGGAAACTCGGCTGATGCCGATCAATATGCCGAAGCGTGGTGGCTGTTCGGCAAAACGCGCCCCGAAATCCGGCGCGCTCTCGCTGGCCTTTCCCGCTATATCGCGACCGTCGAAACGGCCAAGCATCGAGTTTTTCAGTTTCTTGATGAGGTCGTCCGTCCCGATAACAAGCTGATCGTGTTTGCGTTTTGCGGTGCTCATTTCTTGGGCGTCCTATCCAGTCGCATCCACATCGTGTGGGCCTTGGCCGCAGGTGGTCGGCTCGGTGTAGGAAACGATCCCGTTTATGTAAAGTCCGCCTGCTTCGACAAGTTTCCGTTTCCAGACGCAACGGCCGAACAACAGGCCCGCATCCGCGCGCTGGCCGAAGAGTTGGATGCGCTGCGCAAGCGCCAGCAAGCCGCACATCCCGATTTGACGCTGACCGGGATGTATAACGTGCTGGTCAAACTTCAAACCGGCCAGCCGCTTGATGACGACGACCGCGAGGTGAACGAGAAGGCGCTGGTCAGCACGCTGCGCCACCTTCATGACCAGATCGACGCGGCCGTCGCGGACGCTTACGGCTGGCCGGCGATGATGACCGATGAGGACATCCTCGCTCGCGTGGTCGCTCTCAACAAGGAGCGACAACAAGAAGAAGTATGGGGCAAGGTTCGATGGCTGCGGCCCGAGTTCCAGGTTGGTGGCACCGCCGCGCCCGCGCAACCCACCCTCGATGTCGATGTTGACCAAGGCGCTGCGGAACTGCTGATCCGGAAGACACCGTGGCCGAAGACGCTACCCGAGCAGGTTCAAGCGGTGCGCGCCGCACTCGTCCGTCTCGGTTCCCAGCGTTCGGTCGATGCCATAGCGCGGCAGTTCAAGGGTGCGAAGCGTGATCGCGTGGCCGAGATTCTTCAGGTTATGGCGGCTGTGGGTTGAGTTTGTGGGAGCGGCCATCGTCGCTGGCCGCCCTGTGGCAGCCTGAGACCTTATACGGAGGGACGAAAACAATGGACGAAAAACAGTTCAAAAAGATGATGGCCGATGTGAAGAAGATGACCAAAGAGCAGCGGGAAGAGGCTCGGGCGGCACTTTTGGCGATAGACCCGAACGGCGGTGTTGCCGCCCCGAAAGTTCCCGCAAGCGGCCCAAAGGCGCACTAGCGCAGTCCTAGCGCAGTCGAAATAATATTGAATGAAAACAATGCGCTATCCTTCGTCGATCTCGCCTCCGAAGGCAGAGGTCGCACGTTCGAATCGTGTCGGGTCCGCCAAGGATTTCAAGGGCTTCCCCGGGGAACCTGGAGGCCCTTTTGATTTTCTGGGCACAGTGTTGGGCACAGAGGGTTATGCAACCTCGTCACCTCGTCCGCCGATCCAGCGCGTTGATCGCACCCGCCAAATAGCCCGGGGCGTGATGGCTGTAGATCGTTTCTGTGGTGCGGCTATCGGCGTGCCCGAGATATCGCGCGGATCACCGGGAAGGGCACTCCCGAC
>PLTC01000077.1:7419-11874 GCA_003165295.1 Rhodospirillales bacterium
CTGCCCACACCCGCAAAGGGCCGGTCGGCCCTTTGAACCCATGACGTCATGAGGTCAACGAGGCGAGCCTCCTTCGCGGGTGCAGGGCAGAGCCCTGCAAAATCAAGACAAGTGCACTGTCCTGGCGTATATGGGGCAAAGCCCCCTTGTCCATCCACCGCCAATCACAGCGCCCGAACGTCAGTCAACCGGCCCGTCACCGCCGCCGCCGCGGCCATGGCCGGGCTGACCAGATGGGTCCGGCCGCCGCGGCCCTGGCGACCCTCGAAGTTGCGGTTGGAGGTGGAGGCGCAGCGTTCGCCCGGCTCCAACTTGTCGGCGTTCATGGCAAGGCACATGGAACACCCGGGCTCGCGCCACTCGAAGCCGGCTTCGAGGAACACCCGATCCAGCCCCTCCTCCTCCGCCTGGTGCTTGACCAGGCCCGAGCCCGGGACCACCATGGCCTGAACCCCGGCCGCAACCTTGCGCCCCTGCGCCACCACCGCCGCGGCGCGCAGATCCTCGATCCGGCCGTTGGTACAGGAGCCGATGAACACCCGGTCCACCGGAATCTCCGCCAGCAACGTTCCCGGTGTCAGGCCCATGTACTCCAGTGCCCGCTCGACGGCGCGGCGCCGGCCGGCATCGGCCACCGCGGCGGGGTTCGGCACCCGGCCGGTGATGGGCAACACGTCCTGGGGGCTGGTGCCCCAGGTCACCTGCGGCACCAGTTCCGCGACGGGCAACACCACCTCGCGGTCGTAGCGGGCGCCCTCGTCGCTGGGCAGGGTCTTCCATTCCGCCACCGCCTGCTCCCAGGCCGCACCCTTGGGCGCCAGTGGCCGACCCATCAGATAGGCAAAGGTGGTCTCGTCGGGCGCGATCAGCCCGGCCCGGGCGCCGGCCTCGATGGACATGTTGCACACGGTCATCCGGCCCTCCATCGACAGGTCACGAATGGCCTGGCCGGCGTATTCGATGACATGGCCGGTGCCGCCCGCGGTCCCGATGGTGCCGATGATGGCCAGCGCCAGGTCCTTGGCGGTCACGCCCGGCGGCAGCGCGCCCTCCACCGTGATCCGCATGTTCCGGGCCGGCTGCTGCTGGAGCGTCTGGGTGGCCAGCACATGTTCGACCTCGGAGGTACCGATGCCGAAGGCCAGCGCACCGAAGGCGCCATGGGTCGAGGTGTGGCTGTCACCGCACACGATGGTCATGCCGGGCAGGGTAAAGCCCTGTTCCGGGCCGATGATGTGGACCACGCCCTGGCGGATGTCGTCCATTCCGAAGTACCGGACGCCAAAGTCACGGGCGTTGGTCTCCAGGGTCTCGACCTGAAGCCGGCTCTCGGGGTCGGCAATGCCCGCCGAGCGGTCGGTGGTCGGCACGTTGTGATCGGCCACCGCCAGCGTCGCCTCGGGCCGGCGCACCCGGCGCCCGGCCAGACGCAGGCCCTCGAAAGCCTGGGGACTGGTGACCTCGTGGACCAGATGGCGATCGATATAAAGAATGCCGGCGCCGTCCTCCTGACGGTGAACGACGTGGTGGTCCCAGATTTTATCGAACAGGGTACGCGGCGTGGACATCGGTGGTTTCCCGGAGTTTCTCTGGTCTCGCCCCTTTATAAATCACCCAAACCGGTCAAAGGTCAAATCCGGCTGCGGCCTCCGGTCCCCGCGGGCCACGCAACCCTCCCCGGAGCGGCAGCGGCGCGACCCGCAAACCCGGCGCCACCCGCGGTCAGAACCGTCCCGGCGACGGCAGCGGCACGTCGGTGGCCACCACCGTCAGGCCGATCGGGCACAATGCCGCCAGCGCCAGCTTAAGGTGCGCCCAGGCGAAAGGCAGGCCGATGATGGTGATGGCATAGGCCATGGCCCACAGCAGATGCCCGAGCGCCAGCCACCAGCCGGCCAGCACCAGCCAGATCAGATTGCCGAGGAAGCCGAGCGGGCCGGTGCCGAGGGTGGGGGCCCCCACCACCCGGTCGCGTCTGACGATGGTCCGGCCGAACGGCGCCAGATGATACAGTGCCAGCATGAACGCGGCGCGGGTCCAGGGCAGGCCGATGATGGTGACGGCCAGGATCAGCCCGGCAATCACCCAGGCCAGCGCCATGGCGAGGCCGCCGAACACGATCCACAGCAGATTGAGCACGATGCTGAGCGGCGACATGGGGGCTCCTCTTGGCGGGCGGATGGCCCCCCCCCCGGGAGCCGCACGCCGGCTCAGGGGGTTGGGGACGGTGGCGGCGAGGGGGACGGCGTCAGGCTTCGGAACAGGTTGCGGAGGAAGGCGCCGGGAGCGATGGCGCCGGGAGCCGCCGGTCCTGCCGCCACCGCGGCGGTCAGGCTTCGGGTAACGTAGCCCTGAAGCTCCCGGGTGTCGATGCTGCGGTGGGGATGGTCCAGGCTGCCCTCGAAGATGACGCCAATGGCCGGCAGCGGCGGATCGTGGGGCACCCGCAAACGCATGCCCAGGTTCAGCACGCGATCGGGCAGGTCGACGAAGCCCTGCCCCTCGCCGGTGCCGGCGGCGGCGGCCAGAACAAGGTCGGTGGTGGTGGCGACGCCATGATCGACCGTCACCGTGCCGGCCAGGCGGTCGAACGGGGTTTCGCCGCCGGCTTCGTCCTTCCCCAGGGACAGCAGGCCGACCACGTCCTGGGGGCGGTGAATGGCCGCAAGACGCCGCTCGAAATCGGACAGGTCGATGCCCTGAAGCCGGCCGTTGCGGATGGCCACCCGGCCGCTGCCGGCAAGGTCGCCGACCAGGGCCAGTTCGCTGTCGCCACGAGCCTTGAGGTCGAGGTCCAGATCCAGGGTGCCGGCCGTGACGTCCACCGTGCCCGGCGACCGGTCGGCATACAGCAGGCCGTGCTCGACCCGGGCGCCGACCACGGTCACGGTCAGCGCCGTCTCGGCACCGGGGGCGGCGGCAGGAGTGCCCGGGGCGCCTCCGGGGGCGGCGGCCAGGGTTGCCAGCCGGCCGACGGCGCCAAAACGGCCCTGCATCAGTTCGCCGTCGAACTGCTCCAGCCGCAGGGCGCCGTCGGCCAGGGCGGCGCGCAGCGCCGGCGCCCCCAGCCGCCGCCCGGCCACGGTCAGGCCGGCGGCATCAAGGGCCAGCCGGCCCTCGGCGGCGGCCAGCCAGCGCAGATCCAGGGGATCGATGGACCAGTGACGGGGCTCCGCCGCCGCGGCCTTGGGCCACAGGCCCAGCCAGGAATGCGCCGCCGGCGGTCCCGAGGCCGGGAGCAGCCGTTCCAGCACGATCTCTCCCGCTTGCAGCCGGGCGTCGACCGACGGCCTGGGTCCGGTCAGGTCGGCATCGAGCCGGCCCTGGACCGGCACGCCCGCCACCGTGCCGGTCAGTCCGGTCAGGTGCAACCGTTCGGCATCGCCGGCCAGCACCGCCGAAACGTCGGTGACGCCCGGCTCGTCACCGGTTTCGGGCCGGTAGTTGGGAACGAACAGGCGGATCAGCGGGCCGGTTTCCGGGAAGACCCCATGAACGCGGAGCGGTTCGTCCAGCCGGCGGGCCGCGGGCGCCACCGCGCCGGCCAGCTCGAGCCGGCCGCCGGCCCCGCTGGCCGAAAGCGTGAGCGCCAGCCGTCCGCCATCACCGGTGGCATGGCCGTTGAGCGTGAACGCGCCCAGCCGGTGCAGCGGCGACGGCAAGGTGCCGCCGGTCAGCCGTTCCAGGGCCGCCGCGGAGCCGATTTCCACGTTGAAACCCAGATCGGCACCCTGCACCGGTTCGATCCCGGCCAGCGTGCCCTGGACCCCGGCGGCGATCCCGGCCAGCTCGGCCACCCGGGCGCTGCGGATGGTCAGCGCCCCGTGATCGGCGGTCAGGTCAAGGTCAAGGTCGCGGACCGGCAGGTCGTCCACCACCAGATGACCGAGATGGGCCTTGAGATTGACATCGCCCGCGGCCAGCAGCGCCGCCAGCCGGCCCGCCAGAAACCCGCGGTCGACACCGGGCCAGCGGTGATCGCCCCGGTAGGCGTCCACATCCAGATGGTCAAGGTCGAGCCGGATGCCAAAGGCCGGCCGACCGTGATTGCGGTAGGCAAGGCCGCCCGTCGCGTGGCTGGTATCGGTGCGCAGGTCGATGCCCGTAACCTGAAAGTCATCGGGACGGCCGCGCAGCCGGGCGATCAGCGAGACCCGGCGCAAACGGTCGGCCGGAACCGCACCGGTTTCGAGCCCCAGCGCGGCAAGCAGCACTCTGAGGTTGTCGGCGTCGGCCTCCAGGGTGGCATCGACCACCGGCCGGTCGTCGGCACGCACCAGACTGCCGGCAACCGTCAGTTCCGAGCCGCCCGGTCCCAGCGCCGCCAGCTTTTCCACGGTCAGGGTGCCATCGGCCAGCCGGACCGCCAGCCGGGCCTCGTGCAGCGTCTGGTGGCGGACTTCGAGGGCATCCACCGCCAGATCCAGCCGCAACGAGGCGCCGAAGGGCAGCCGG
>PLTC01000033.1 GCA_003165295.1 Rhodospirillales bacterium
GAATTCAAGGGCACCGGCAATTCGGAAATCATCCTGGACCGTAAGCTCAGCGACAAGCGCACCTTCCCGGCCATTGACATCACCAAATCGGGAACACGCAAGGAGGAGTTGCTGGTGGACAAGGCGACGATTTCCAAGATGTGGGTGCTCCGGAGGATTCTGATGCCGATGGGCGTGACCGATGCGGTCGACTTCCTGGTGGACAAGCTGAAGCATACCAAGAACAATGCCGACTTCTTTGAGTCGATGAATCAGTAAGCTCACCCTCGGCGTCCAGGGGCAACGCCCCTGGACGCCACCGGGGGCCGGTGACCCCGGACCCACGACGGTTCAGGCAGTGCCGGCGGTGTCGTCGGTGCGGCGGCGATAGAGTTCGGCGAAGTCGATGGGGTTGAGCAGCAGCGGCGGAAAGCCGCCATTACGGGTGGCGTCGGCGATGATTGCGCGAACAAACGGGAACAGCAGCCGCGGACCTTCGATCAACAGCACCGGACGGCGATGCTCCAGCGGCAAGCCGGGCAAGGCCAGCAGTGCCGCGTAGGAAACCTCCACCAGGAACACGATATCGGCCTCGGCCTTGGCTTCGACCCGCAGGTTCAAGGTGACTTCGAAGACCGCCTCGGTCTGGGCCGCGGTTTGAACGTCGACGATGACGCTGATCTCGGGAACCGGCTGGCCCTGCATCAGGCTTTGGGGCGCCCGTGGATTTTCAAACGACAGATCCTTGAGATATTGGGCCAGAATATTGATCGGCAACGCCGTCGGCCGGGACTGGCCGTCGGTGGCGGGTGAAGGCTGATCGGTCATGGGTCAGGACTCCCGGGGGGAACAGGCGAGCGTGCTCCCGGTCAGGGGGCAGGGGGCTCGGGGGGACTGGAGCCACGAGCTAACATGGAACGGCAGGGAGGGCAACCGGCCAGGGCGTCGGGCGCCCGGGCGATCGCCTCTCAGGGCCGGGGCGGCGGCGCGGGGGGCAGGTCCTCGAATTCCACGTCGATGATCGGACCCGGCGGAATGCCGGCGTCCATTGGCGGCGGCGGCTCGGGAGAAGCCGGCCCGCGGCCGGCACCGGCTGGTCGGGACTTCTGGGGCCACTGGCGGCGGAACAGCGAGCGGCCCAGCCGGCGGCGCAAAGGCGGAACCAGCAACGCGAGCGCCAGCAGGTCGGTAACGAAGCCGGGGATCAGCAGCAAAACGCCCGCGGCAGCCAGCCACAATTCCTTGGATGGCGGGGCACCGGATGGCCCGCCGGCGCGCTGTTGGCGGGCCTGTTGCAGCCGGGCGAGGCCGAACGACCGGAGCAGCAGCGCGCCGCCCAGGCATCCGGCCAGCAACAGCCCGAAGGCGGTTGCAAAGCCGACGAGGAAACACACCAGGATAAAAACCAACAGTTCGACCACCGGAACCAGAAGAAAGGGGGCTAACAGGGCCATGGCTATCCTTGCTCTTTCCCCCCGGTCGGCCTATGTAGAACGGAAGGCCGCAAGGGGGCGGTTGTGCCGGGATGAGAGTGAGCGTTCGGCGCACAACAGGTAATACCCTGAGGCCGGGGGGTCCAGCTTGATCCGATCAGGACAGAGGCCATGGGCGAGGGTTTCTATTTCGTGGATATTATCGTCTTCGCGCTAATCGCCGGCTTTCTCGTATACCGGCTGCGTAGCGTTCTCGGTCAGCGCAGCGGCGAAGAGCGGCAGCGGCCGAATCCATATGCGGTGGACCGGGATGGTCCGCCTGCGACCGACAACGTCATCCCGATGCCCGATCGCAGCCGCGCGGCCGGTGCGGCGGCAGCCGTTGAGGAGCCGTTCTCGTTGAGCGCGGGGATTGCGCAGATTCGCTCGGCCGACACCGGTTTCGACGAGAAGCGTTTCGTCGGGGGAGCGGGTGCGGCGTTCGAGATGATCGTCAAGGCCTATGCTGCGGGCGACACCGCAGTCTTGCGGCCGCTGGTGAGCGATGACGTCTACGACAGTTTCGCCGCCGAAATCCGCCGGCGGGTGGCGGCGGGGGAAACCCACGAGACGGCGATCGATCGCATCCGCTCGGTGGAGTTGCTGGAGGCCCGGCTTGATGGGCGTACCGCTGTGGTGACGGTGAAGGTCGTCAGCGATCAGATGAACGTCACTCGCAATGCTGCGGGGGCGGTGATTGATGGCGATGCCGCGCGGTTGCTCGAGGTGACGGATATCTGGACCTTCGGCCGGGATACCCGGTCGCGGGATCCCAACTGGCTGTTGGTGGAAACGCGGACCCCGAACTGAACGCGGCCCCGCCGGCCCCGGAGGCGTTCCGGGCCCCGGGGGACGCGGGCGGGGTCTTGTCATGCCCGCTTGAGGCGGCGGAAGACATCGTCGAACTGGTCCAGAGTCTTGTACTGGATGGTAATGACCCCGCCGGACCCGCGGCTGGTGATCCCGACCTTGAGACCCAGTTCGCCGGAAAGCTCATGTTCCAGGTGAATGAGATCGGGGTCCTTGGGCGCGGCGCCTTTGGCCGGCGGGGGCGGGCGCGAGGCGTCGTCGCCCCGGGCCAATTGTTCGGTCTGACGGACGTTGAGTCCGCGCGCCACCACCTCCTCAGCCAGGGCCCCGGCATTGGGTGCGGTGAGCAGCGCCCGGGCGTGGCCGGCGGTCAGGGAGCCGTCGTGGAGCAACGCCTTGATCGGATCGGGCAGCGCGAGCAGCCGCAAGGTGTTGGCAATGTGGCTGCGGCTCTTGCCGACCACCCGGGCCAGTTCTTCCTGGGTGTGTTGGAACTCCTCGAGCAGGCGGCGGTAGCCCTCGGCTTCCTCCAGCGGGGTGAGGTCCTGTCGCTGAACGTTCTCGATGATCGAGATTTCCAACGCCTCGCGGTCGCTGAGGTCGCGGATGATCACCGGAAGTTCGTGGAGACCTGCGGCCTGCGCCGCCCGCCAGCGCCGTTCGCCGGCGATGATCTCGTAGGAATTGGCCTGGTCGGGATCGCGGCGGACCAGCAGCGGTTGGAGAATGCCCTTTTCCTTGACCGATTGAATTAAATCGGCGATGGCGTCGTCGTCGAAGCGGCGGCGGGGCTGAAAGCGTCCGGCGTGAATGAATTCGATGGGGAGCTGTTTTGGCGCCCGGCCGCGGTCGACGGCGGTATAGTCTTCGCTGGCCTCGCCGAACAATGCGCTGAGGCCGCGACCCAGGGTGTTGCGCTTCCCGGTGGCCTCCGGGCGCTTGAGCGGTTCGTTCACGCCACCATCCTCTTGCTTTCGCGTTTCAAGACTTCACCGGCCAGCAGGATATAGGCCTGACTGCCTGGGCACCGCATGTCATAGATAATGACCGGCTTGCCGTGGGAGGGGGCTTCGGAAATCTTGACGTTGCGGGGAATCACCGTGTCGTAAACCTTTTCGCCGAAGAAGCCGCGGACGTCGGCGGCGACTGAATCGGAAAGATTGTTGCGCTTGTCGAACATGGTGAGAACCACGCCCTGAATGTCGAGGGCGGGGTTGAGGGTTCGTTTGACCCGTTCGATGGTGCGCACCAGGTGACTGAGGCCCTCGAGGGCGTAAAATTCGCACTGAAGCGGAACCAGCACCGCGTCGGCGGCCACCAGCGCGTTCAAGGTCAACAGGCCCAGCGCCGGCGGGCAGTCGATCAGGATGTAATCAAAGGCAAGCTGGCTGTTGTTCAGTGCGGTGCGCAGCCGGTACTCGCGATTGGGGGCCGAGACCAGCTCGACCTCGGCGCCGGAAAGTTCCACCGAAGAGGTCACGATGGCAAGATTGGGAATCACCGAAGGAATGACCGCGCGGTCGAGTTCGAGGTCATCGAACAGGACATCATAGATGCCGACCTTACGTTGGGCCGGGGCGATTCCCAGGCCGGTCGAGGCGTTGCCCTGGGGATCGAAGTCGATCACCAGGACCGACTTGCCGACCGCAGCAAGCGCGGTGGCCAGGTTGATGGCAGTGGTGGTCTTTCCGACACCACCCTTTTGGTTGGCGACGGCAAGGACACGGGATCGTGACATGGCAGGCTCCTGGTTAGAGTCCCGGGGCCGATGGGTGTAAACGTGGCGAAAGCGCGCTCAGGCGCAGGACAACGCCGGTGGGATCGGATCGACTGGCGAAACGTTCGACGTTCATCGTCCAACGGGTCGAAGCGGACGTCACCTCAGGGTCTACCTGTTGCCCCTTGAGGAACAGGCAGACTCCGGTGGAGCCGTCCTGAACGCGCAGCAAAGGTATCGCATAGTTCAACAGGGATGCAAGGGGTGCCAGGGCCCGAGCGGTAATCACGTCGGCGGCAAGAGCGGGGACGTCTTCGATACGACGCGGATGAAGGGAGATCCGGGTATCGGTGGCGGCGGCGACGGTGCGCAGGAAGGCGATCTTGCGCTGGTCGCTTTCGATCAGATGCACGTCCGGGACGCCGAGAATGGCGAGCACCAGGCCGGGAAAGCCGGCGCCGCTGCCGAGATCGACGAGGCGACGGGTCGACTCGGGGAGGAGCGGCAGGAGCTGCGCGGAATCGAGGAAGTGGCGCCGCCAGGCATCGCCGAGTGTTGCCGGACCGACCAGGTTGATCCGGGTCTGCCACGTGCGGAGCAGGGCGGCATAGGTTTCGAGGCGGTCGAGGGTTTCACGTGAAACCGCCGCCAGACGTTGAAAGGCGTCGGGAGTCATGGGATCAGGAGGCGGCATGGACGGGCCCCGGGATCGGCTTTGAGGTGCCCTCGAGGGCGGGCCGGGTGTCCGGGCGTTCCTCCCGGCGCTTGAGGAAGCGCAGGAGGGCGACCAACGCCGCCGGGGTGATTCCGGGAATCCGGGCCGCCGCGCCAAGGGTGGCGGGTCGGGACTGGAGAAGCTTGCTCCGAATCTCGGCCGACAGGCTGCCGATGGCGTCAAGATCGAGATCCGCCGGCAAGCTCAGACCTTCGTCTCTGCGGAAGGCACGGATGTCGGCGTCCTGCCGCTCGAGGTACCCGGCGTACTTCCCGTCGATTTCAATTTGCTCGGCCGCGACCGGCGGAAGCCCGGCTAGGGCTGGCCACAGTTGTGCCAGCCGGGCGAGGGTAATATCGGGGTAGCGCAGCAGGTCAATGGCGCTCCGGCGGATGCCGTCGAGGTTCACCGGCAACCCAGAACGCTGCAATTGCGACGGTGTGGCGGTCAGGCTGTCGAGCAGAGCCCGTGCGGCGGTAAGGTCGGCGGTTCGCCGGGCGAAGTGCGTGGCCCGATGATGAGAGATGCAGCCAAGCGCGAGACCTCGTGGGGTCAGCCGCTGGTCGGCGTTGTCGGCGCGCAGGACCAGCCGGTATTCGGCGCGGGAGGTGAACATGCGGTAGGGCTCGGTGGTTCCCTGCGTCACCAGATCGTCAATCATCACACCGATATAGGCTTCGGCGCGGTCGAGGGTGAACGGGTGCGCCGGGCGGGTGAGGGTGGCGCCGGCGGTCAGGGCGGCGTTGAGACCGGCGATCAGTCCCTGGGCTGCGGCTTCCTCGTAGCCGGTGGTGCCGTTGACCTGGCCGGCCAGGAACAGCCTGGGCACGCGACGGGCCTGGAGCGCGGGCGTCAGTTCCCGGGGGTCGATGTAGTCGTATTCGATGGCGTAGCCCGGTCGGAGCATGACCGCGTGCTCGAGCCCCGGAATCAGGGCGAGCAGCCGGCGTTGGAGGTCGGCCGGTAGGGAGGTGGAAATGCCGTTGGGATAAACCGTGTCGTCATCCAGGCCCTCGGGCTCGAGAAAGACCTGATGGCGGTCCTTGTCGGCGAACCTGACCACCTTGTCCTCAATGGAAGGGCAATAGCGGGGGCCGACCCCGGTGATCTGCCCGGTATAGAGGGGCGCCCGATCGAGATTGGCGCGGATCAACTGGTGAACCGCCGGGGTGGTCCAGGTCACGCCACAGTCGCGCTGGGGCGTGGTGATGCGCTCGGTCAGGGTCGAGAAGGGTGGCGGCGGGTCATCGCCCTGTTGCCGGTCGAGTCCGGCCCAGTCGATGGTGCGGCCGTCGAGGCGCGGTGGGGTCCCGGTCTTGAGCCGGGCGAGGGGCAGGCCCAGGCGGGACAGTGCCGCGGACAGGCCGAGAGCCGGAGGCTCGCCGTGACGTCCACCGGGGCGGGTCTCGCTGCCCACATGGATCAGGCCCCGGAGAAAGGTCCCGGTGGTGATCACCACCGCGCCCGCGGCAAGGGTGCGGCCGTCACCCGTGATGATACCGGTGACGGCGCCGGCGTCATCGGTGACCAGACCTTCCACGGTGGCGGCGGCAAGCTCGAGGTTTGGCTGGTCGTGGAGCAGTGCGGTCATGGCGCGGCGGTACAGGGCGCGGTCGGCTTGCGCCCGCGGACCGCGGACCGCGGGTCCTTTGCTGCGATTGAGGATGCGAAACTGAATCCCGGCCCGATCGATGGCCCGGGCCATCAGGCCGTCGAGGGCGTCGATTTCCCGGACCAGATGGCCCTTGCCGAGTCCGCCGATCGCCGGATTGCAGGACATTTCGCCAATGGTGTCGAGCCGGTGGCTGACCAGCAAAGTCCGCGCGCCGATCCGGGCAGCGGCGGCCGCGGCTTCGCAGCCGGCGTGGCCGGCGCCGACCACCACCACGTCATAAGCTGTCATGATTTTCCTCCGGGCGCCGCCAATGCCGCCAAATGTCGTTTCACGTGAAACATTACTTTCCGATGCAGAAGTCGCGGAAGATGACATCCAGGACCTCGTCCACCGCCACCCGCCCGGTAATACGACCCAGCGCCCGAGTGGCGAGCCGGAGATCCTCGGCGATCAACTCGGGCAGCGGCGCTGCAACCGCGCGGACCAGCGCCCGGCGACAGTCCTCAAGGGCAACCCGATGTCGCCAACGGCTGAGAGTGGGCCGCCCTGCGGTATCCAGTCGTGCCGTAACCATGCGGGTAAGGCGGTCCAGCAGTGTGGTCAGCCCCGCCCCGGACCGGGCCGAGACTCCGAGCCCGGTGCGGCCGGAAATTGCGGGCGTGAGCACGCCGTGCCGGTCGAGCTTGTTGACCACGATCAGCGTGTCGTCATCCACCAGCCCGGCGGTGATCGGGTCGATATCGGGCCAGCAGTCGCCATCAAAGACCGCGATCTTGAGGTCGGCCTGCCCGGCGCGCTCGAGCGCCCGGCGAATGCCTTCGGACTCGACGGCATTGGCACTCTCACGCAGTCCGGCGGTGTCGGCCAGGACCACGGGGTAGCCGCCAATATCCAAATGAACCTCAATGACGTCCCGGGTGGTTCCGGACTCGGCCGAGACGATGGCGGCTTCGCGTTGGGCGAGGCGGTTGAGCAGACTCGACTTGCCGGCGTTGGGCGGACCGACGATCGCTACCGACAGGCCGTCGCGTAGCCGCTCGCCCCGCCGACCATCCTGAAGATGGTGGTCGATGTCCTGGATCAGCGCGGAGAGGCCGGCCTGTGCGGCCTGGTCGAGGCCCGCGGGCAGATCGTCCTCGGCGAAATCGATGGTGGCCTCGAGGTGGGCCAGCAGGCGCACCAGCCGCTGGCGCCAGTCGTCATAAAGGCGGCCAAGCTCGCCCCCCAACTGCTGGAGCGCCTGCCGGCGCTGGGCGGCGGTATCGGCATCGACCAGATCCGCCACGGCTTCGGCTGCGGTCAGGTCAAGCTTGCCCGAGAGGAAGGCGCGGCGGGTGAATTCCCCGGGCTCTGCCGGCCGGAGGCCGGGGAGGGCGGCAAGCGCACCGGCGACGCCGTCAATGACGGCGCGACCGCCGTGGAGATGAAGCTCGACCACGTCCTCACCGGTATAGCTGTCGGGGCCGGGAAACCACAGCACCAACGCCCGATCAAGGATATCGCCGGTCGGCGGTTGCCGCAGGGTGGCATGGACGGCACGCCGGGGCGCCGGTCGGTCCCGGCCGGTGAGGGCGTCAAGGGCGGGACCGGCCCCCGAGCCGGAAAGACGGAGAATCGCGACGGCGCCGCGGCCGATGCCGGTGGCCAGGGCAAAGATGGTTTCGCCGGAAGCGGACAACGGGCAGGACCTTTGGCAGCCAGGAACCTGGAGCCGGGTCGGGACCGTCAGGTCCCGTGGCCGGCGCTTGGCGACCGCTCGGGCAGGAGCAGGCGCGTGACGGGGTGGCCCTGGATCAGATGGCTCTCGAGAATTTCCTCAAGATCGGCCTCGGTTCGGAAGCCGTACCAGACCCCCTCGGGGTAAATGACCAGCACTGGCCCGTGGCCGCACCGATGCAGACAGCCGGCGGTATTGACCCGAACCCGTTTGAGCCCGGACTCCTTGATCCGCGCCCGGAGGGCGACGGCCAGTGCGTCGACGTTGTGGCGGGCGCAGTCGCCCCGGGGA
The DNA here is from genome assembly GCA_003165295.1 of Rhodospirillales bacterium. Classification (GTDB taxonomy): domain Bacteria; phylum Pseudomonadota; class Alphaproteobacteria; order Azospirillales; family Azospirillaceae; genus BOG-933. The sequence goes on from PLTC01000033.1 coordinate 8,317, forward strand.
TGGTCGGGCGGCCGGCGATGGGTGCAGAAAAACAGGTGGGCGCAATAGTGCGGTGCCGGCAGGGTCACGTCCGCGGCTCCCGACCCAGGATGCTTTCGAACTGGCCGAACATGGCCTTGATCATCGGCTCCATGCCGGGGAAGCCGGCGGGCAGCCAGCTTCGGATCAGGGCTTCGGCGTCGGCGCCTTGGAGTCCGGCGCTCAGGCGCTCCTGGAGTTGCGCGAGCAGGGCGTCCTGCATCGGCCTCAGGTCGGGGAGGCCCAGGAAAGCCCGCGCCTCTTCGGCGGTGCATTCGACATTGACCGTGATCTTCATGTTGGCGACTCCCGACCTAAATTACCAGGGGCATCACCCCGGGTGGCTGATGATTGACTATAGAATAGCCCGTCCCGCCAGGAAAGCACCTCACCATGTCCGCGAATTCACCAACCGCCAATTTGCTGGGGCTCGAGACCAGCCCGTATCTGCTTCAGCACAAGGACAACCCGGTCCATTGGCAGCCCTGGGGTGAGGCCGCCTTTGCCCGGGCGGCGGAGGAAGGGAAGGCAGTTTTGCTGTCGGTGGGTTATGCCGCCTGCCACTGGTGCCACGTCATGGCCCGGGAGAGCTTTGAGGACAGCGGGATCGCGGGGCTCATGAATGAGCTCTTTATCAACGTTAAGATGGATCGCGAAGAACGCCCGGACCTTGACCAGATGTATCAGGCGGCGTTGGTCATGCTTGGGCAGCCCGGAGGCTGGCCTTTAACCCTGTTCCTGACCCCGGAGGGCGTGCCCTTTTGGGGCGGCACCTACTTTCCACCGACTGCCCGCTACGGCCGGCCCGGCTTTGGCGAGGTGCTGATGCTGGTCGCGGAGACGTGGCATCGGCAGCCGGAAGCGGTGGCGCGGATGGCCGCAAGCCTCGGACAGGGATTGGCCGGGTTGGGGGAGGCCGAGGGCGGGGGCCTGGTGCCGTTGTCGCTGATCGATCGGGTTGCGGAGCGGCTGATCCGGGAAGTCGACCCCCTTTATGGCGGGTTCGGCGAGGCGCCCAAGTTTCCGCAGGTTCCGGCCTTTGAGCTGCTCTGGCGGGCGTGGCTGCGTACCGGGCAGGCGGCCTACCGAATCGGGGTCACCACCACCCTGACCCGAATGAGCCAGGGGGGGATCTATGATCACCTTGCCGGCGGCTTCGCCCGCTATGCCACGGATGCCCGGTGGCTGGTCCCGCACTTCGAAAAGATGCTCTATGATAATGCCCAACTGGTGGAGATGCTGACCCTGGCCTGGCAGGGCACCGGCGACCGGCTCTATGCGGATCGGGTTGGGGAAACCATCGGATGGGTTCTTGAGGAGATGACCACCGCCGAAGGCGGGTTTGCCGGGTCCCTCGATGCCGACAGCGAACATCAGGAGGGGAAATTCACGGTCTGGACCGCGGCCGGGATTGACGCGGCGCTGGCGGAGATTGCTTCGGCCGCCGAGATCGCCTGGTTCAAGCGGAGTTACGGCGTCGAGGCGGACGGAAACTGGGAAGGGGTGACCATTCTCAATCGCAGCGATCACCCGGCGCCGGGAACCCCCGCCGAGGAGGCGCGGCTGGCGACGTTGCGCCGATGGCTGCTTGGCGTGAGAAGCCAACGGCCTCGTCCGGGCTGGGACGACAAGGTTCTGGCCGATTGGAACGGATTGATGATTGCGGCACTGGCTCGGGCCGGTTTGGCGTTTGAACGCGCCGACTGGGTGGCGGCCGGGCTTCGGGCCTTTGCCTTCGTGGCGGATGCCATGACCATCGGCGGTCGGCTGCGGCACAGCTGGCGACAGGGCCGGGTCGGGGCGTTGGCCGTGCTTGACGACTACGCCGCCATGGCCCAGGCGGCGTTGGCCTTGTTGGAGGCCACCGGTGATCCGGGGATGCTTGACCACGCCCGGTGTTGGGCCGATGTCGCCGATCGGCATTTCTGGGACAGAGAAGCGGGCGGCTATTTCCTGACCGCGGACGATGCGGAACGGGTGCTGGTGCGAACCAAGAGCGCCCAGGACGGCGCGACGCCCAGCGGTAATGGCCTGATGTTGGGAGTGCTGGCGCGGCTTTATCATTTTACCGGCGAGGCCGGTTACCGTGAGCGGGCGGAGGCCCTGATTCGGGCGTTCTCGGGGGAGAGTAAGCACAATGCGCTGGGACTGGCGACGTTTCTTAATCAGGTGGAACTCTTGCTTGGGGCGGTGGTCGTGGTGGTGATCGGGGACGCCGGGGCCGAAGAGACCCAGGACCTCCGGCGGGTGGTTGCCCGGCGGTCGTTGCCCGATCGGGTGCTGATCGGGATGTCGGAGGGACGGGGGCTGCCGCTCCATCACCCGGCCTACGGAAAGACCATGGTGGACGGGCGGGCCACCGCCTATGTTTGTGTTGGCGGGCGCTGCGGCCCTCCCGTGACCGATGCCGGCGCACTGGATCGGGTCCTGGCCGGGCTGGCCCTCGCTGGGCGGGAGGGGTAGGGGCCGCTCCGAGGTGTTTCACGTGAAACAGAGTGAAGGGGAAAACTGATGGTTCATGCGGTTCGCATTCACGAGCCCGGCGGTCCCGAAGTCCTCCGCTGGGATGAGGTCGAGGTTCCCGAACCGGGAGCGGGGGAGGTCCGTCTGCGTCAGACCGCCATCGGCCTCAACTACATCGACACCTATCACCGCTCGGGGCTCTATAAGCTTCCCAGCCTGCCCGCGACCCTTGGTGTCGAGGGCGCCGGCGTGGTGGAATCGGTGGGGGCCGGGGTGACGACGGTCAGGCCCGGAGATCGGGTCGCCTATGGCGGCGCCATCGGCGCCTATGCCGAAACCCGCCTGATCGCCGCTGACCGCTTGATCGCGTTGCCCGAGTGGATCGATGATGTCCAGGCCGCGGGTCTGATGCTTCAGGGCATGACCGCAGAGTTCCTGCTGCACCGGACCTATCGGGTCCGGCCCGGCGACACCATCCTGGTTCAAGCCGCGGCCGGGGGTGTCGGCTTGTTGTTGTGCCAGTGGGCGAGCCGGCTGGGCGCGGTGGTGATCGGAACCGTGTCAACCGAAGAGAAGGCGACGCTGGCCCGGGCCCATGGCTGCCACCACGTCATCCTCTACAGCCGGGAAAGCTTCGTCGAGCGGGTGCGGGCGCTCACCGATGGGGCCGGAGTTCCGGTGGTCTATGATGGGGTCGGCCAGAGCACGTTCCTGGGCAGCCTCGACTGCCTGCGACCGCGGGGCCTGATGGTCAGCTTCGGTCAGGCCTCGGGTCCGATTCCGCCGTTCGATATTACGGTGTTGTCGGCCAAGGGCTCGCTGTACCTGACCCGGCCGAGCCTGTTTGCCTACGTGGCGAAGCGCGAGGAGTTGGTGGCTTCGGCCGGCGCGGTGTTCGAAGCCGTCCATACCGGTGCCCTGACCGTCGAAGTCCGGCAAACCTATCCCCTCAAGGAAGCGGCAGCCGCTCACCAGGCGTTGGAAGCCCGCGCCACCACCGGCGCCACGGTCCTGATTCCGTAACCGGAGTCCGGGGCCGCCGGCCCCGGTGGGGTCCAGGGGCAACGCCCCCGGTCGCCGAAGGTCACATTCAGCCGCTCAACCAGATCGGGTTCTTCAACTGCCCCAACAGCCCCCGATGCGCCTCCTCCTCTTCGGCAGTCGCCCCGTGAGCCCGCGCAACGCGCGGAAGCCGCCGGGCCACCGGTGCCGCCACCACGGCGCCGGCGGCAGCGGTCAGGGTAAATCCGGTCTGACGACCACCAAGCAGTTCCAGATAGACTTCGGCCAGCAGCGTTGCGTCGAGCAAGGCGCCGTGGAGACTGCGGCCCGAGTTATCGATGCCGAACCGCTTGCACAGGGCATCGAGGCTGGCCTGGGCACCGGGGAATCGCTGCCGCGCCATCTGGACGGTATCGATAGCCCGTGAGGCGGGCAGGGCGGGAAGACCGAGGCGCCTCAGTTCGGCGTTCAAAAAGGCCAGATCGAAACCGGCATTGTGGGCGACCAGCGGGGCGTCCCCGAGAAAGTCCAGCATCTCACCGGCGACGTCACCGAACACCGGAAACTTGACGAGGAATGCGGTGGTCAGGCCGTGGACCCGGGCGGCGTCTTCGGGGACGTCGCGCTCGGGATTGAGATACCATTGCTTCTGGCGACCGGTGGGCAGGTGATTGAGCAATTCGACGCAGCCGATCTCGACGATGCGATGGCCATCATCCGGCTTGAAGCCGGTGGTTTCGGTATCCAGAACGACTTCGCGCATGATCCGGGCGGTTCTCAGCGGTGGGGCAGGGGCGCGCGGCGGACCGGCCAGTGCCGGCCCCGGCGCCGCACCAGGACTTTGACGATTCGAGTCAATTGACGCAAGGCCCGGGCCTTGCCCAGGCCGGTTCGGACCACAAAGTCGGCCTGCCGGCGCTTGATCCGATCGGAGACCTGGCGCTTGAGAATGCCGTCCAGCCGGTCTGCGGTCATGCCGGGACGCGCCAGCACCCGGGCGCGTTGGACAAAGGATGGCGCCGAGACGACGACGGTGGCGTCGACCCGGCGGGTGCCGTTGGTCTCGAACAGCAGCGGGACGTCGAGGGCCACCAGCCGGCAGCGACGTCGGGCGGCGGCGGCCAGGAAGCGTCGCTCCACCTGTCGGACCAGGGGATGCAGGATACCTTCCAGTTGCAGGAGCGCCGCGGGGTCCTGGAACACCCGGGCGCCGAGCCGGCGACGGTCGACGCCGTTGCCGGAAAGCACGCCGGGGCCGAACGCCGCGGCGACCGCGGCAGCCGCGGCGCCACCGGGACCGAGCAGCCGATGGACGGCCCGGTCGGCATCGTGGACCGGCACGCCGAGCCGGCGCAGCATTGTCGCGGTGGTACTCTTGCCCATGCCGATGGAGCCGGTGAGACCGAAGATGACCACTGCCGCCGCATCCTTTGCCCCACAAGGGGCGCCGTTGGGGGTTACGCTCAGCGTCGATCGAACAGCCGTTCGATGTCGGCGCGCTTGAGTTCGACGTAGGTCGGACGGCCGTGGCTGCACTGGCCGCTATGGGGGGTGGCCTCCATCTGGCGCAGCAGCGCGTTCATCTCGTCACCGGTCAGGGAGCGCCCGGCCCGTACCGAGCCGTGGCAGGCGAGGGAAGCGCAGACCGCTTCCAGGCGGTCGGCCAGGGCCGGGGCCTGGTCCAATTCCACCAACTGATCGGAAAGATCGCGGACCAGCGCCGACACGTCGGTTTGGCCGAGCAGCGCCGGGACTTCCCGGACCAGCACCGTGTTGTTGCCGAACGGCTCGAGAACCAGACCGAGCCGGGCCAGGGACTCGCTCTCGGCCAGCAGCCGGCGGGCCGCGACGGTCCCGAGTTCCACCACTTCGGGCATCAGCAGGCCCTGGCCGGGCAGTTGGGTCTCGGGCGTGGTCCCGAGCAGGGTGGCCTTGAGCCGCTCGTAAACCAGCCGCTCGTGAGCGGCGTGCTGATCCACCAGAACCAGCCCGTCGGCGGTTTCGGCGACGATGTAGGTCTTGTGGAGTTGTGCCCGGGCCACCCCCAGGGGATAGGTCGAGGGCGGTGCGGCCGGGGACGACCCGGTGGTGGTGGCGCGGGCGGACGGGGCGGCGTCCAGTCCGGGCAGCGGGGCCGTGGTCAGCGGCGCCTGCCACGCGGTCGCGCCTTCGGCCAGCGCCGCGGTCGGGCGGGGCGGCGGCGCCGGGAACAGCCCGGACCCGGCCTGGGGTGCCGGCCGGGGCAGAGCGGTCCCGCCGGCGGAAAGCGTGGCGAGGGCAGCGGTGGCGCCGGTGGAGGCGGCGCGGTGGCCGGCACCGGCGAGGGCATGGCGAAGCGCCGAGACCATCAGGGTCCGCACGCCCTGGGCGTCACGAAACCGGACCTCGGTCTTGGCCG
>PLTC01000198.1:0-2396 GCA_003165295.1 Rhodospirillales bacterium
GCAAGTGCCATCTCAACACCTGCCCGGTGGGTATCGCCACCCAGAACCCGGAGTTGCGTCGGCGCTTCGCCGGGACTCCCGAGCATGTGATCAATTACTTTTTTTTCGTCGCCGAAGAGGTCCGGCAGTTGATGGCGGAACTGGGCTTCCGCCGCTTTGACGAGATGATCGGGCGGAGCGACCGCATCGACATGCACGGCGCCCTTCATCACTGGAAGGCCCGGGGGCTGGATTATTCGCGGTTGCTGTACCGGCCCGAGGCCGGGCCGGGCGTTGCGGTCCATAACAGCGAGCGGCAGGACCACGGCCTCGACAAGGCGCTCGATCGGACGCTGATCGCAGCCGCGCAACCGGCCCTGGAGCACGGCAGGCCGGTGCGGATCGAGACCGTGGTGCGCAACGTCAACCGCACCGTCGGCGCCATGCTGTCGGGGGAGGTGGCGAGGCGCTACGGCCATGCCGGCCTGCCCGACGATACCATCTCGATCAAGGCCACCGGCACCGGCGGCCAGAGTTTCGGCGCCTTCCTGGCCCGGGGCATCAGCATCGAACTGGCCGGTACCGCCAACGATTATGTGGGCAAGGGGCTCAGCGGCGGTCGCATCGCGCTCTACTTCCCGCCCGAGGCCCGGCTGGAGCCGTTGGAGAACATTCTGATCGGCAATACCGTGCTTTATGGCGCGATCGGCGGCGAGTGTTACTTCAGCGGCGTCGCCGGCGAACGCTTTGCGGTGCGTAACTCAGGCGCGCTGGCGGTGGTCGAGGGCGTGGGTGACCATGGCTGCGAATACATGACCGGTGGCGCGGTGGTGGTGCTGGGCGGCACCGGGCGCAACTTCGCCGCGGGTATGAGCGGCGGCGTCGCCTATGTTTTCGATGAGCACGCCGATTTCGAGCATCGCTGTAACACCGCGATGGTCGAGTTGGAGGCGATTCCCGATCAGCCCGCCCCATGGGGCGGCGGCAATGGCGAGGCCATGGCGCAGTTGATGGCGGATCCCACCCGCCACGATGCCGCCCGGCTGAAGGTGTTGATCGAGCGCCATTTGCATTACACCAACAGCGCCCGCGCCAGAGCCATTCTGGCGCACTGGAAGGACGCCCTGCCAAAGTTCGTGAAGATCATGCCCACCGATTATCGTCGAGCCCTCAAGGAGTTGCAGGCGCAACCGGTCGCCCACGCGCCGGCCCCGCGGTCGGACCTTCGTGCGGAGGCGGCCCATGGGTAAGCCCACCGGTTTCCTGGAATTCGGTCGCCGTAACCGCGAGTCGCTGCCGGTCGCCGATCGGATTGAGGACTATCGCGAGTTTCTGCTGCCCTTGCCGGAGCCGGCCATGCGCGAGCAAGGCGCGCGCTGCATGGCCTGCGGCATTCCGTTCTGTCACACCGGGTGTCCGGTCAACAACCTGATCCCGGACTGGAACGATCTGGTCTATCGCGGGCAGTGGCGCGAGGCGTTGTTGACTCTGCATTCCACCAACAACTTTCCCGNNGACGCGTGTGCCCGGCGCCCTGCGAGGCGTCCTGTACCCTCAACATCAATGATGACCCCGTGGCCATCAAGTCCATCGAATGCGCGATCGTCGACCGCGGCTGGGAAGAGGGCTGGATCGTCCCGGAACCGGCCCGGCACACCACCGGCAAGCGGGTGGCGGTGGTCGGCTCNNCGGGGCCGGCGGGACTGGCCGCGGCCCAGCAGTTGGTGCGTGTGGGCCATGGGGTGACGGTGTTCGAAAAGGCCGACCGGATCGGCGGCCTGCTGCGTTATGGGATTCCAGACTTCAAGCTGGACAAGCATGTGGTCGACCGTCGGATCGAGCAGATGATCGCCGAGGGGGTCGAGTTTCGCACCGGTTGTCATGTGGGCGTGACTCTGCCCGCGCAATACGTGTTGACGGGCTTTGACGCGGTGGTGCTGGCCGGCGGTTCCGAGCAGCCGCGCGACCTGTCGGTGCCCGGTCGGGAACTGGCGGGAATCCATTTCGCCATGGATTTTCTGACCCAGCAAAATCGGCGTAACGCCGGCGCCATCAGCACCGGCGAGCAGAAGATCACGGCCCGGCGCAAGCATGTGGTGGTGATCGGTGGTGGTGACACCGGTTCGGACTGTATCGGGACCTCGATTCGCCAGGGTGCGCTGTCGGTGACGCAACTGGAAATCATGCCCCGGCCGCCTGAGAAGGAAAACCGGCTGCTGACCTGGCCGGACTGGCCGAACAAGTTGCGGACCTCATCGTCCCAGGAGGAGGGGTGCCAACGCGAATGGAGCGTTGCCACCAAGCGATTCTCGGATGACGGCAAGGGCGCAGTCGGTGCCGTGCATGGGGTCCGGCTGGACTGGCAGAGCGGTGCCGACGGTCGCCCCAGGATGTCGGACGTCGCGGGGAGCGATTTC
>PLTC01000198.1:2423-12260 GCA_003165295.1 Rhodospirillales bacterium
ATCTGGTCCTGCTGGCCATGGGTTTTGTGCATCCGGTGCGCCAGGGATTGCTGGAGTCGCTGGGCGTCGCAATGACGCCGCAGGGCAATGTTGCCGCCGATACCGAACGCTATCGGACCTCGGTGGACAAGGTGTTCGCGGCCGGCGACATGNNTGCGCCGTGGCCAGTCGCTGGTGGTTTGGGCGATTCGCGAAGGCCGGCAGGCGGCGCGGGCGGTGGACGAGTACCTGATGGGGACCTCGGAGTTGCCCCGGTGATTGACGGGGGTGGAAAGGGACGCGGGGGAGCCGTCCCCGCGGCCATCACCGAGTTCGACCACGACACCGCGTTCCTGTCGAACTTTGCGCCAAGTCCGGTGGTGTGGGAAGGGGTGGCCTTTCCCACCGTCGAACACGCCTTTCAGGCGGCGAAGACCCTGGATCCGGTCGAGCGGCGTCGCATCGCGGCGCTGCCCCATCCGGCCGACGCCAAGGCGGCCGGCCGCCGCGTGGCCTTGCGCCCCGACTGGGAAGCGGTCAAGACCGACATCATGGCGGCCTTGCTGGCGCTGAAGTTCTCCGACCCGCAACTGCGCGCGCAGCTGCTGGCCACCGGCGAGGCGGACTTGATCGAGGGCAACCATTGGTTCGACCGGGTCTGGGGCCAATGCCCGCTGGGGGTTGGCGAGAACCGGTTGGGCCGGTTGCTGATGGCGGAGCGACGTCGGATTCGCGTGACAGTGGGGACTTTCGGGGATTGATACCGGGCGGGCTTCGCTCCGGCTCCTTCGACCAGGGCTCTCTGCGCTGTACCCCGCAACAAGGCCCGGCGCCACGACCACAAAGTATCCCGTGTGCCACCGGCCTCAGGAATCGTGGGGGGGTCGGAGGGTTGCCGCAAAGACGAGGTCGGACTGGTGGGTGTGACGCTCCAACCAGGCTTTGACGAACCGGGCGATTTCCGCCGGATTGGTGCGGCCGTGATGGTCGGTAGCGGCGAAGGCCTGGACCCGGGCGCGAAACTGGTCATGCTCTCGTTTGTGCCGGATGAATCCACGGTACCGGCTGGACTTCATCGTGGCCTCTTCGGTCGCGAAGTGATAAGAGCTGTACAGCAGAAGATCGGTCAGGAATTCGTCAACTTTCGATGACGCGAAGCCGTAGGCGAGTTCGGTCGAGAACTCGGACAGGAGCCTTTCCAGGAACTCGTGCTGGCGGTCCAGCGCCGGAACGCCCGTCATAAGGGGGGTGGGTCGGTCGCCAGGGTTCGTACCAGTCATCATTCTCTTCCAGCCAATTCAGCCGGGGTGGCTGTTTTTGCCCGGCTGCGCCGGGTTGGCACAGGCATAACCGTTTCGACGAATACCACAGCCCGTCTCCCTGGACCGCCCGTGCGCCGGGAAAGCGGATGCCCTTGCCTACCGCGAAAAAGCCGGGAGACGACGGTTGCTTACCAAGCGGAAATCTTGGATCGGCAGGCGGCAAAGTCAATCCGTCGAGGCGCCGTTGTCAGATCGTGGTACCGGGCGGCAGAAGGGATCAAGGCGGGCAGTGTAACCATGGTCTTCCAAATCGGGGAGAGAGTCATGACCATCGCTGAGAGTCTGGCCGGGGTCGGCCAGCCAAAAGTCCTTATGATTCTTATGGCCCTTGGGGTGGTGGCGGTGCCGGCGGGTGCGGTCCGGGCCGGCGGGGCCGCGGCAGACGGCCTTGACGCGGGTTATCGGGTGCTGGAGGTGCTGGCTCTGCCCGGTCCGACCCGCTGGGATTATCTGACGCTGGGGTCCGCCGGTCGTCGTCTGTTCATCACCCGCGGGGAGCGCGTCGATGTCCTGGATCTGGAGACCCGGACCGTTGTCGGCACCATTGCCGGGACCCACGGGGTTCATGGCGTGGCTCTTGCGTCCGAAGCCGGCAAAGGGTTTATCAGCGACGGCCTTTTGAACGCCGTAACGGTTTTCGACCTGGCGACCCTGGCCCCCCTCGCCATCATACCCACCGGAACCGAGCCGGATGCCATGGTGTACGATGCCGCAAGCGGGCGGGTCTTTGCCGCCAATGGCGGCGGCGGCACGTTGACGGTTATCGAGGCCGGGAAAGGAACGGTGACAGGCACGATTTCGCTGGACGGTCTGCCGGAATTCGCCGTGGTCGATGGAAAGAGGCGGCTTTATGTCAATCTGGGAGACAAGTCACAACTTGAAGTCGTCGATACCGCCGCGATGAAGGTCCTGGTACGCTACGATCTGGCCCCCGGTTGTCAAGGCCCGACCGGCCTCGCCATTGATGCCGACCGGGACCGGCTGTTTGCCGTCTGCCGCAACAAGGCAATGGTGGTGGTCGATGGCGCAACCGGCGCGATTCTGGAGACGCTGCCCATCGGCGGTTCCCCGGACGCCGCGGCGTTCGACCCGGAAACCGGTCTTGCCTTCAGTTCCAATGGCGACGGAACCTTGACGGTGGTTGGTGCCGCGGGTCCCGACCATTATCGGGTGGTGCAGACCGTGCCGACCCGGCCGACGGCGCGAACCATGGCACTCGACCCGGCGACCCACCGGATTTACCTGGCCGCTGCGGAAACCGACGGTTTCGACCCGCCCACGGAAAACCATCCCCATCCGCGCCCCCATCTCAAGCCTGAGAGCTTCATGATTCTGACCGTCGGACCGGGCGAAAGCCGTCGGTTCCGCCCCTGACCGGCGGCTTGCGGCCCGAAGATCTGTTTTACCCGCAAGGCTGAACCGCGTCAGCGATGCCGTCACAACTTTGTCATTTGCGCCCGAACCTTCTATAGCTGGCGACGCGGCGGGTGTTGTGGCCGTAAGCGTCGCGGTGTTTCATTTTTTTTGCGGAAACGGGCAGGGGGCGGCAGGATGGGCGAGATCAACATTCCCGAAGTGGTGGCGGAGGTTGCGCGGGCCTTGGGCAGCTACCAGCGGGCGCTGGCCTTCAACGACGTGACTGCGCTGGTCGAGCTGGTCTGGGGTGGCTCGTATACCTTGCGTCACGATGTCGTCGAGGCGCTGTGCGGCAGCAACGACCGCCACCGGCTGGTCGAATCGCCGGTGGTGCCCGGCCATGAGTTGTGTACGCCCAACATCGTTACCTACGGCCGGAACTTTGCCACGGTTCAGGCCAGCCTGCGCCGGACCGATACCCTTGAGCCCGGCGCTGCCGGCCGTAACCGCCAGACCCAAACCTGGCGACGGACGGTGGATGGCTGGCGTCTGGTCTCCGCCACCCTCTCGGGCGATCTCCGGGCGGCGGCCTGACGGGGGTCCGGGAAACCCGGCGGTTGAATTGCCGGGAGAGTCGACCTTGACCGGTGACATCGGGCGGTGATTGCTGCTTTAGTATGCGGTGCCGCCATTCCCGGCGGTTCCTCAACCGTTATCCCGCTGTCATGTCTGATGCTTCCAAGGGACGGGTTCTCCAGATTCTGGAAACCTATTTGCCGCTGATCGGCGGTGCGGAATTCCACCTGCACTACCTGACCCGAAATCTGCTGGCCGAGGGCTATCAGGTGGAAATCGTGACCGGTCTGGCCGATGGGCCGGTCGGCCACCAGGACATCTGTCCGGTGCATCGGTTGCCCCACGCGGTGGGGCGGCGGGCGCTTCCCTATGTCTGGCTCTGGCTGGTGCGTTTCGTGCGGATGTTCCGCCGTTTCGACCTGATCCATGTCCATCACAGTTCGTTCCTGGCGGTTATGGCGGTGATTGCCGGCCGGCTGACCGGTCGGCCGGTGGTGCTGACCTTGCATGGCCTGGGCGCCCTCGACAGCTCGGTCGGGCGCTGTCGCATCCGGGCCTTCTACCGCTGGGCGTCGCTCCGTGGCGCCACCCGGATCATCGCGACCAGTGACGAGCTTCGGGCGGTGGCGCTCCGCTTCGTGCCACCCGAACGGGTGGTCGAGATCACCAACGGCGTCGATACCACCCTGTTCGCGCCCGCCGCCACGCGCAGCTTTGCCGGGGTTGCGGAACAACTGCGATTGGTGACTCTGCGCCGGCTCAACCCCAAGAACGGCGTGCAGTTCGTCATCGACGCCCTGGCGGCGGCCGGGCCGCGGCTGGCGGCGCGACTGCGAATCGTCGGCGACGGTCCGCTGCGCCCGGCCATCGAGGCGGCGGTGGCCGAACACGGGCTGGCCGACCGGGTCCGCTTCGAGGGCTTTCTTTCGCACCGGCAGGTGTTGCCGTTGCTGGATGAGTGCGACGTGGCCCTGTTCCTGTCCACCGCGGAGTCGACCAGCCTTGCGGCGCTGGAGTGCATGGCCAAGGGGTGCCTGGTGGTGTGCAGCAACGCCGGCGCCTTCCCGCGCTTCGTCCGCCACGGCGCGACCGGCTTTATCGTTGATCTGTTTGCCGAAGGCCAGTCCGACTATGCCGCGCCGATGCATCTGGAGCCCTGGCAGGCGCGCCGGGTGGCCGAAGCCCTGATCGCGCTTCAGGCGATGCCGCCTGATCAACTGCAAGGCATCTCCGACCGCGCCCGCACCTATGTCCGTATCCGCTTTGACTGGTCGGCGATCACCGCTCAGACCATCGCCATGGTTTACCTTCACCCTTCGGTCACGGGGGGCCGACGGCCATGACGCCGATCGCCCGGGACCGCTTGAGTCCCGCCTGGCTTTCCACCTTGTGTCTCCTGGCCTGTGTGCTGCTGGCGTGGCCGGCGGTGGTCGACCCCGGTCCGGCGCCGGTGGGCTGGGACGATGCCCATTACCTGCACCGGGCCACTTGCATTACCCACGCCCTGTTCGATCCGGCTCTGACCGGTTTCGGCGACTGTCTTGCGCTGGTGGTCAAGGCGCCGCTGATGGCCTGGCTGGGCTGGCCGTGGGGGCCGCAGTCGGCGACTCCGGCCGGCATCGGGCTGCCGTTCGTGTCACTGGCGGTGCTGACCTTCGGGCTGGTGATCGCCATTGCCGGGCTGATGCTGTCGCTGGCGGTTCCGCGGCTGCTGATTCTGCTGGCCTTCCTTTGCCTGACGCTCAACCCGCTGCTACGGGTGATCGCCGGCAGCTACGAAGGCGATACGCTGGTTTCGCTGTTGGTGGTGTTGCTTGGCCTGTTGGTTCCGCTGGAACTGCGGCGGCCGGAGCCGGGGTGGTGGCCAAGCCTGGGGCGCGGGCTGAGCTGGGGCGTGGTCATCGCGCTGGGCGTGATGGCCAAGACGTCCTTCGGCTATTTCGCGGCGATGTTGGGGCCATTGCTGCTTTATTTGCGGATCACCCGCGCGGGCTTTGCCGATGGCGCCATAGCCGCGGGCGCCGGGCTGGTCGTGATGTCCCCGGTGGTGGCGTATCATCTGCTCTACTGGGATAACATCATCGGCCATGTGCTGATCTCGACGGTTGGGGCGCAGGCCAGGTATACCTCTTACGGTCTGGATTTTTCGGGCTATCTGGACACGTTGTTCGGTCGTTGGGGCTGGCCCCCGGCACTGGCGGTTGCGGTGCTGGCGATCGTGACCGGCTGGCGTCTGCGTGCCGCCCGGTGGCGGGCGCTGGCGATTCCCGCCTGGCCGGTGGTGGTGCTGCTCGGCTATCTGGTGCTGACCGCCTCCAGCGAAAACCATGACCTGCGCTATGGCCTGCCGTTCCTGGTGGGGTTGCCGTTCGCCCTGGCGGCGCTGGCCGCCGCCGAGCCGGCGGGCGCCAGCCGTCATCAGGTCCGAACCGGAGCCGGCGGCGGCGGGCTGGCGCTGGCGGGGCTGGCGGCGGTGTTGCTGTCGGTGCCGATGACTCTGCGCCCGGACCTGGGCCATGTCCGCGAGGTGCAGGCGGTGCTGGCCACATTGCCCCAGGATCGGCCCCTGACCCTGCTGGTGGGGTCCGACGACAGCGCCATCAACCTCGAGACCTTTTTGCTGGCGCAGCAACTCGACCTGGGGCGTTTCGGCCGGATGCGCATCGAGACCGTGGTCTATGACGAGATGCTCGGCCGAACCGAGGCCGAGATGATCGACCGCCTGAGTCGCGCCGACGCCGTGGTCTTGCTGTCCGGGGTGATCCGCAAGGCGCCCGACTGGACCAACCGCCATGCCGCAGCGTTCCGTGAACACTTGCTGGCCATGGGTGCCGGGCGGCTGCCGGTTTCCTCGCCAACCCTGGAACTGTATGGCCGGCCGGCCAAAGCCGCCGCGCCCTGAACCGGGTCGGCATCGGTCCGGCCCGGCCGCCGTCAGGCAATAAGTGCTCTATGATCCGATTATCTGGACTCTCCGGGGCGACCGTGATACGGTCGGTCGGGAAACGACATTGATGGAAAGCCGAAGGGCCATGATTCGCAAATACCGTTACAGCCATCGGAGCAGCAGTACGATCAGCGCCGGAGACGTCACCACCTATTTGCGCACGAACCCGGATTTCCTGGTCCGTCACCCGGACGTGATCGAGCACCTGACCCCGCCGCGGCTCCAACGCGGCGACAATGTCCTGGACCTGCAACACCACATGGTTGGCCGTCTCCAGGCCCGGATCGGCCAGATGCGCGGTCAGCAGCAGGCGCTGGTCGCCGCGGTGAAGGCCAGTCTCGACGGCCAGAACCGGGTCCATGTCGCCGCGCTGATGGTGCTCGACGCCCAAAGCTTCGGCCGGTTGATCGAAATCATCACCGTGGATCTTGCCACCCTGCTTGATCTGGATGCGGTGTTGCTGGTCGTCGAGTCGGGCCAGGGCGACCTGCCTGCCTGCGACGGTGCCGGTGTGCGCGTGGTCGCGGCCGGTTCGGTCGATGGCTGGCTTGGGCAGCGCGATGTGGTGATCACCCGTAACATCTGCGGCAGTCCCTCGGTGTTCAAGGGTTCCGCCCGGCTGGTGCGCTCGGAAATGCTGGTCCGGCTGCGGGTCAACGGTGAAACCCCGCCCGGCATGCTCGCCCTTGGCAGTCGCCAACCCGACCTGTCCCATCAGGGCCTGGGTACCGAGCCGATGTGCTTTCTGGCCAGGACCATTGAACGCTGTATCCGGTCCTGGCTGGACTTGCCGACCTGAGGAAAAAGAAGGTCGCGACAAAGTCATTTCTTAGCTTACGGTTGGCATGAAAATACTCAAGACTGGTCTTTATGCTTGAGAGTCAGGCCGGAGCCAGACAGAATAAGCGTGGCAGCAAGGCGATCGCCGGTCATGACCGATGGTGAGGGCGGGTAATTTAGTCTGTATGCCCTCTCCGTCCAGATGCTTACGCCTGATGGCGATCATACCATTGCCTCGGACGGGAGTAACGCGGGGAACGATACCTTGCTGAGTAGTTTCTCATTGTTGCGCATCATTGAATACGGGTGATGAGCAATTATCCTTCCGATCGGGAAGGGGTGAAGCTGTGGGGATGAAACTGAGAATTGAATGCATCCTCTGCCACGCCTTTTTGGGCTTTGATCGTGGCATCAATCGCGGTGTCGGGCGCTTTTCGGCGATTGCGATCGCCGCGACGCTACTTATGGTTGCCGCGGTGTGGCTTGGCGTGCTGTATATCGTCGGCATCGAGCGGACCGATGCCCGCCGGCTGGCTGAGACCAATGCCGTTAATCTGGCCCGTTCCTTTGAAGAGAATGTCCGCCGCACTATCGATCACATCGACACGATTCTGTTGACCTTGCGTGGTATTTACCGTGATGACGAGAATGACTTTGGGCAACAGCTTGAAAACCGCTACAGGGCGATTTTCGGCGACCTGATTCTTCAGGTGGCGATCATCGGACCCGATGGCGTTCTCAAATTCAGCAACCTGTCGATCAGGTCCGACCATGTTGATTTAAGCGACCGCCGGCACTTTCTGGTTCATAAAGCAACGGACCGTGACGAATTGTACATCAGCCCGCCGATCCGGGGCCGGGTATCGAATAAAACCACCCTTCAATTCACCCGCCGGATCAATCCCGGCGCGGGGCCGTTCGCCGGCGTGATCGTGGTTTCGGTCCCGCCGTCGCTGTTCACCACCTTTTACAAATCCATCGACATCGGCCGGGAGGGGATCATTTCGCTGATCGGCATGGACCGGATGATTCGGGCCAGGGCTTCGGCCGTCGACAGCCCCGGTAACGTTGAGGACGCTCCCGGTGGGGCCGACTCGCAGGTTCCGCCCGACCGTCCCTATCTGGCGTCGGGGGGACCGCAGGCCGGGCTCTATTACGGCCCCAGTGCCATTGATGGCGTGACCCGCCTTCATGCCTGGCGCCGGCTCGACACCTATCCGCTGGCGGTGGCGGTTGAGGTGTCGGAGCATGATATCTTTGCCGGGGTCGACCCCGAAACCGGCCTGCTGATCAAGGGCGGGACATTCGTGACGATGCTGATTGTCATCGGCGGCAGCATCGTCGTGTTTTACGCAACCCGACATATCCGCTCGCGCAATACGCTGCTCGAACAGGAGGAGCGGATTCGCCATCAGGCGTATCACGATTCCCTGACCGGACTGCCAAACCGGATCCTGCTGATGGATCGCATTTCCCAGGCGATCGAGGCCGGCAGCCGGCAGTCGGACCGGTTTGGCCTGTTGTTCCTTGATCTGGATGACTTCAAGGTGGTCAACGACAGCATGGGGCACGAAAAGGGCGACCTGCTGTTGAAAGAGGCCGCCAGCCGCCTGGTCGAGTGCATCCGCAGCAGCGACACCGTGGCGCGGCTGGGTGGCGACGAATTTGTGGTCATCTCCGCCCACACCGGCGCGATGCTCGCGCTGATCGAATTGTGCCGGCGGCTGATCGACCGCCTTGGACAACCATTTGAACTCGACGGTCGGCCGATTCACGTCGGCAGCAGCATCGGCATCGCAATCTATCCCGAAGACGGCCAGGATGCCGTCACGCTTTTGAAAAACGCCGACACCGCAATGTATCAGGCAAAGAAAAATGGCAAGGATACCTTTTGCTTCTTTAGCCAGGCGATGAATGTCGAGGTGGTCTCTCGGCTGGGTATCATCGAAAGCATTCGTCAGGCGTTGGCCGGGAATGAATTTACTGTTCACTATCAGCCAAAATTTTGTCTGCGGAGTGGCGCCCTGAGCGGTGCCGAGGCCCTTATCCGCTGGCAGAGCCCAACCCGGGGGCTGGTCATGCCGGGGGAGTTCATTGCCGTTGCCGAAGACAGCGGCCTGATCGTGCCCATTGGGGACTGGGTGCTGAACGAGGTTTGCCGGCAGCTTGCCGAATGGCTCGGGCGGAACCTGGCCCCGACGCCGGTGGCGGTGAATGTCTCTTCCAGGCAATTCCTGCGCCCGGACTTTGCCGATGGCGTGATCGCCCTGCTTGACCGGCACGGGTTGCCGCCGACCCTGCTTGGCATCGAGATCACCGAATCCGCGGTGATCGGCGATCCTGAACTGGCCATCCGCCACTTGCGCCGCCTGCGCGAGGTCGGGATCGAGGTCTCGCTGGACGATTTCGGCACCGGCTATTCCAGCCTGAGCTATCTCAGCCGGTTGCCGGTCGATGCGATCAAGATCGATCGCTCCTTCATCAATGACATGACCCGGGGCACGCCCAGTACCGCGATCGTCAAGGCCATCATTTCTCTCGGGCATACGCTGGGAATCGCGGTGATTGCCGAAGGCGTCGAGACTGCCGCCGATCTGTCCTTCCTCAAGTCTTGCGGCTGTCCCTACGTCCAGGGCTATCTGACCGGACGCCCCCAGGCGGCCGAAGCGTTCGAGGCGATTCTTGAGCCGAACGATCGACGCTTTCTGAGAATCGCCTGAGGCTGGTGACCAAGAATGAGTAGGAGAAAAAGTATTCCTCACAAAGACACTAAGAACACAAAGCAGTCACCAAGACGTATGTGCTGCTGACAGGTTACTTATTATTTTTCGTGTCTTGGTGAGGACAATTTCTTTTTTTATCATGGAACGCTCGCTC
>PLTC01000187.1 GCA_003165295.1 Rhodospirillales bacterium
TGCGAGGTGCGGAAGCCGTCGAAGAAATGCAGAAACGGCACGCGCGCCTTGAGGGTCACGGCATGGGCGATCAGCGCCAGATCCTGCGCCTCCTGCACCGTCGAGGACGACAGCAGCGCCATCCCGGTCTGGCGGCAGGCCATCACGTCGCTGTGGTCGCCGAAGATCGACAGGGCGTGGGTGGCCAGGGTGCGGGCCGCCACATGGAGGACGAACGGCGTGAGCTCGCCGGCGATCTTGTAGAGGTTGGGGATCAGCAGCAGCAGCCCCTGGGATGCCGTGAAGGTCGTCGCCAGCGTCCCCGCCTGCAAGGCGCCATGAATGGCCCCGGCGGCGCCGCCCTCGGACTGCATCTCGACGATCTGCGGTACGTCGCCCCACAGGTTGGGCTTGCCCGCGGTCGCCCATTCGTCGGCCAGTTCACCCATCGGCGAGGCGGGCGTGATCGGGTAAATGGCGATCACTTCGCTGCATCGATACGCGACCCAGCCGGCGGCCTGATTGCCGTCGATCAGGTTGGTTTCGATGGAAGTCGGCAAGGGCGCGTTCCCGACGGGGGCCTTCAACAGCGCCGCCTCAACCGGGTCCATTAATGTATCGGCCATTTTTCAATCATAAGCTGAAACGGCCAGGGCACTCGGTGTCTTTGGCCGAGCCACAACCGTAAGTTGCGCATAGCGGCCGACGCAACCCATTTTTCTCCCGGCTGCTGTCTGGCTCGGAAGGGACGCTATCACGGGTCTGATATTCCCGACAACCCCGTCGCGCGGTGGCCCTTTCCCGGTCCGGGGCCGGGTGTCGTATTGGGCACAGTAACCGCATGCGGCAGACCGACGGGTACTGTCAACCTGCCGGGGGCACCAGAATCGACTGTTCGGCCGGCCGGTGAGTGTGACATAGTGGTCGCTTGGACGGTGGGAAAATCGGCTTTGCGCTACCCAGCTCTGTCCGGCCCGCAATTACGACATGCACGAAGCGGGTTTGCCGGGCTGCGGTACGACAAGGCAGTATCCGCCGCCGCGGAGCGCCATGGTGTGCGCAACCGCGTCAAATACTCAGTTGAGAACCCCGTGGGGAGGAATCATGTATCGGGATCGTATCCGGTTGAGGTCATTGTGGAACAAGGTGACGAGCGCCGAAGAGGCCGCGTCCTACATTAAGGACGGCATGATCGTGGGCATGAGCGGCTTCACCCGGGCCGGCGAAGCCAAGGTCGTGCCGATGGCGCTGGCCGAGCGGGCAAAGCGCGAACCACTCAAGATCACACTGATGACCGGCGCCTCCCTCGGCAACGATGTCGACCGGACGCTGACCAATGCCAAGGCGCTGTCGCGGCGTCTGCCGTTCCAGGGCGATCCGACCCTGCGGGCGGCGATCAACCGCGGCGAAGTGATGTTCATCGATCAGCACCTGTCCGAGACGGTGGAACTGCTGCGCAGCCGGCAGATGGGTCCCATCGACGTTGCGGTGATCGAGGTGATGGGGATCACCGAGGACGGCGGCCTGATTCCGACCACCTCGGTCGGCAATTCGGCGACCTTTGCGATTCTGGCAAAAGAGGTGATCGTCGAGCTGAACCTGACCCAGCCGCTGGAGCTGGAAGGCATGCACGACGTCTATATTCCGACCCGTCGCCCTTACCGGTCGCCGATTCCGGTGCTGGCTCCTGATGCCCGGATCGGTTTGCCGTACATTCCGATCGACCCGTCGCGAATCAAGGCGATCGTGGTCACTCAAAAGGCCGACAGCTGTTCGACGGTGCTGCCGCCCGACGACGAGACCCGGGATATCGCCGGCCACCTGACCGAGTTCCTCAAGCACGAGGTGAGCCAGGGCCGGCTGACCAAC
Source organism: Rhodospirillales bacterium (assembly GCA_003165295.1). Lineage (GTDB taxonomy): Bacteria > Pseudomonadota > Alphaproteobacteria > Azospirillales > Azospirillaceae > BOG-933. Next base: position 1,849 of record PLTC01000187.1, read on the forward strand.
ACTCTGCATCCGCTTCAGGCCGGCATCGGCACCATCGCCAACGCGGTGATGCACGGGTTGATCGACTCGCCGTTTCATAACCTCAAGATGTACTCCGAGGTGCTTCAGGACTCAACCATCGATCTGTTCGATGCCGGCAAGCTGGACTTCGCGTCGGGGTCGTCGATCACGCTGTCCAACAACCGGTATGAGCAGTTCATCGCGAATATCGGTCATTACAAGCATCGCCTGATCCTGCGGCCCCAGGAAATCAGCAACCACCCCGAGGTGATTCGCCGGCTTGGCGTGATCGGCGTCAACACCGCGCTCGAAGCCGACATCTATGGCAACATCAACTCGACCCATGTGCTGGGCACCCACATGATGAACGGCATCGGCGGTTCCGGCGACTTCGCGCGGAACGCCTATCTGTCGGTGTTTGTGACCAAGTCGATGGCGAAGAACGGCGCCATCTCGAGCATCGTGCCCATGGTCAGCCACGTCGATCACACCGAGCATGATGTCGATGTCATCGTGACCGAATGTGGTCTGGCCGACCTGCGCGGCCTTGCCCCCCGCGAGCGGTCCGGGCTGATTATCGAGTCGTGCGTCCACCCGTCCTATCGCGATGCCATGAAGGAGTATGTGGCCGAGGCGCTGACCCGCGGCGGCCAGACGCCCCATGTGATCGAAAAAGCCTTCTCGTGGCACACCCAGTTCCAGCGGACCGGCACCATGCGGCCACAGGCGCAGAACTCCGACGCCGCCTGATCCGACCCCCGGGGAACCTGTGGTTCTCCGGGGCCTTTATTATGTAAGTCGGAGTCGGTCGGGACCACGGCCCGCCGCCCCCTGAACCGGGGGCGGCACCGGCCGGGGTGGTCTTTGAGTGGCGTCCGCGACCAACACCCCGGGCCGGCGGCGAACGCCTGCTTGCCAGATCGGAAAATCCGCCTATAACTGTCGGCCAGCGATCCGCTGTACCGGCGGGTCGGCGGCAGGAGGATGACGATGGACTTGGGTTTCCTCGCGATCCCGTTATTCACGGCGCTTGGCGCCTTTGGTCTGGCCGTCTTCACCAACGTCGAAGCGGTCAATATCGAGTCGGTCAGCGTCCCCCAGTCGGTATCGGCCAAAAGCGGCTTTACCTCCGACGTGGTGGTGACCCGCCTTGCGGATCAGATGCAGCAGATCGAGCACTTGGCGCAAACCCGGGCCGACGCCAAAGAGGTGATGGCCCAGGACGAGGGCGGGTCGGCGGCGGTGCTGGGTGAGTTTTTCGAACTGACCCCGCTGCTGCGGGCGGTACAGACCACCTTTGGACTGATCCCCTATACGTTCTCGGGCGAGATCGTCGCCAATGGCGATAATCTTGAGATGGTGCTGCGCGGCCGTGACAATGAGCATCATGAAACCACCATTCACGAGGGCATCGAAGGCAAGGATGTTCCGAAGCTGATCGATAAGGTCGCTTATGAGGCGGTACGGATGATCGACCCGTACATGCTCGCGGCGTATCAGTTCAAGAAGGATTACCTTGTCCGGGATTTCACCACCACCGAGACCGTGGTCCGGCGCGCCCTCGCCGATCCCGAGACCCGGGACCGGAAGTGGCTGCTCAACCTGTGGGGCGTCGTGCTCTACCAGGAGTCCGATCGCGACGGGGCCATCGACAAATTCCGCGAGGCGCTGGAGGCCGAACCGAGCTTTGCCTCGCCCATGTTCAATTGGGGCGTGGTGCTGGCCCGGGAAGGCAAGCTCGAAGACGCCATCGACAAGTTCCAGGCGGTGGTTCTGGGCTGGCACAAGGGCGATCCCACCGACACCCTGGCCGCGGCCTACACCGAATGGGGCTTCACCCTGGCGCTGATGGGCCATCCCGACCGGGCGTTCAGCAAGTTCCGGGAAGCGGAGAAGGCAGACCCGACCTTTTCCGACGTTTACAGCAGTTGGGCCGAGGTGCTGAGTGCCGGCGGCCATCCCGAAGAGGCCCAGAAGATGACCGCGCGGTCGGTGGAACTGGCGCCGGTGGAAAAGGTCTATGTGGAAAACCTGATCGGGCGCATCCAGAGCCTGCCGGCGGTGGCGGCGAACCGGTAGGGGGCGACTCCTTTTGCCTTTGGCGACCAGGGGTTTTACCCCTGGATCCCACTGGGGCCGCCGGCCCCAGACCCCATCAAGCGGCGGGGCGGTTTTGGAGCAGGCGGGCGGCTTCGACGGCGCAATAGGTCAGCACCGCGTCGGCCCCGGCCCGTTTGAACGACAGCAGGGTTTCCAGCACGGTACGGTCGTTGTCGAGCCAGCCATTGGCCACCGCCGCCTTCAGCATCGCGTACTCGCCGCTGACATGGTAGGCAAAGGTCGGAACCATGAAGGTTTCTTTGACCCGGCGGACGATGTCGAGATAGGGCAGGCCGGGTTTGACGATGACGCTGTCCGCGCCTTCTTCCAGGTCGAGCGCGACCTCGCGCAGCGCCTCGGCGCCGTTGGCCGGATCCATCTGGTAGGTGCGGCGGTCGCCGAAACTCGGCGTCGAATCGGCCGCCTCGCGAAACGGGCCGTAGAAGCCCGACGCGTATTTCGCCGCGTACGACATGATCGCGGTCTTGACGAACCCCGCCGCGTCGAGCGCGCCGCGGATCGCACCGACCCGTCCGTCCATCATGTCGGACGGCGCGACGATATC
>PLTC01000011.1 GCA_003165295.1 Rhodospirillales bacterium
GCGAACCGGCCGGGCTCACGCCCTCATATTTGTAGAAAATCCGCGCCGGAGTATCGAGCGCCCGTTCGAGCCGGCGGGCGCGATAAAGCGGCGTCGGCCGCCACAGCCGGTAGATGTCGCGGACCGGACCGGGAATTTCGATGCGCCGCCCGGTCGCGACCTCCTGAAGGATCAGGGTCTCGGGGAACAGTGGCGCGAGATCGGCCGGACCGACCGGCTTCAGGGTTCCCGGGTGCAGCACCGGCGGCGGCGGCACCGGCAGGTCGGCCACGATGTTGTACCAGTCGACCGGCAGATCGGTTTCGGGCAACAGGTATTTGACGGTGGAGTCCGACATCGGGGGCGCCTTCGGTTGGAAATGGCTGGGGCGGTAGCTAGAAGTTTTCCGCCGGAAAAATCAACAGTCAGGCGCCGGGCCGCGGCAATCGGCGTGTCGGAACCGGCCTCCGGCCGCGGGGCGGTCAAAGGCCGCTGCCGTCGCCGGTCATCGTGCCGGCGGGTGCAGGCGGCCGACCAGTTCGGTGACATAGGCGTCCTCGCTGCGTCCGGCGATGGCGGCGAAGGCGCGGAGCAGCGAGTCGGCCACACCCACGGTCCGGCCAAGATCGATGCGCCACTGGCCGCCGTCGCGCACGAAGGTGGCGCTGACCAGGCTGGGTTTGCCCTTGAGCAGCAAGGGCGCGCTGGCCCGGGGGCCGTCGAGGGTGAGCTTGCCGAGGCTGCTTTCGGCGATGGTGGCCGGGCTGAGCCAGTGCGCGGCCAGCGCGTGATTGATCAGGTCGGGGGTGGTCCAGCGCCGGAGTTCGGCCGGGGTCAGGAATCGTTGCAGGGACAGCACTGCAATCTTTTCCGCCGGGCTGAACCGGGTCAGGCCGGCGGCGGCGCCGGCGCGGGCGGCGGTGCGGATCGCTTCGAGGCGCGAACGGCTGTCGCGGGACAGCAGCGGCAGCACCGCGATGCCGTTGCCGGCGGCCAGGGCCGACCGGGCCTCGGTAAACACCCGTTCGATGTCCGCGAGAAGGCGCGGGTCGGGGGGTGGGGCGAGACCGTCGGCGTCCGCAGCCCGGACCGGGGTGACGGCAAACAGCACCAGGGCCAGCAGCAGGACCAGCGCCAGGGTCGGCGGGACCATGGGCCGGCGGGCCGGGAAAAAATTCGCCATCGGCGGGCATCCTTGACGTAAAAGGGGTATGGTCACGAGGTGATGCCGAAAAACTCCAGTTGCCAGATCATATCGCGTTCGGCCAGCGGGTAGTCGGTGCCGTTGCGGGCGTTCAGGGTGTCCTTGGGCGGAATCTGCGCCAGCCGCAATTGTATCTGACGGGCCATCCGCATGGACAGGCCGGCGCGCCAGACCAGGGCCGTGACCGGCCGGGCGGCGTGGGTGGCCAGCACCCGGTCGACGGTGGTAACCGGGGTGCCGAGCAACCTGGCCAACGCCGCGGTCACGAACGGGCGGTCGCCTTCGGACAGGGCGGCGGCGATCACCGCTTCGTCGAGCCGGCCTTCGGCGTGCAGGCGGGCCACCCGGTCGGCCGGTCGCTCCGCGGCCTTCTCTTCGGCCTTGCCGCCGGCTCCGGGTTTTGCCGCCGGCTCCGCCGCGGCGGCCGGTTCGGCCGCCTGGGCCCAGGGCGGGTCGACCGGTCCGGCCATGGGCGGCGGCGGTCGGGGAACGGCGGCGGCGGTGACCCAGGGCGGGTCGACCTCGCCGGCCCCGACCGGGGCCGGCGCCGGAACCGCGATGCCGCCGGCCGGGAGCGGGGGCTGGCGTATCAGGCGGTGGCGGACGCTTTCGGCGACCTGACGGGCGGCGTCCAGCCCGAGATCGGTACGCGCCTGAAGCACCTGGAGCAGGGAATCGGCGACGAAAGCGGCGAGTCGCGCCGCGGCCCGCGCCGGCAATTTGGGCCGCCGGACCAGCGGACCGTGCCACGGCTCGTTCTGGGTGGCGCGGTCGATGATCCGGTCGAGGGTCTCCTCCCGAATCTGGGCGCTGGGGTTGACCAGCAGCACCGCGATGGCGCCGGCGTCGTTGCTGGCGGCGATGGCGTCCACCACCGCCACGCCGACATTGGCGCGCTCGGCGATGGCCGACAGGGCGCCGTCGGGCGACTGGCCAAAGATGATCTCCAGCAGGTCCTCGTCCGAAAGGATCGGCGAGTTCCGCAGCACCGGCCCGCAGACGTTGAGTTCCACGTCACGGGCCAGCAGGTTGATCACCGTGGCCGGTGCGGTGGCCACGTCCTTGAGTTCGTCGGCCAGAATCCGCCGGACCTCGGTGGCCTGGTCGCGCGCCAGCGTCTCCAGGATGTCCAGGGTCATGCGTTCGATCTGGTCCAGCCGTTCGGGCGGCAGATCGGGGGCCAGCCGGGCGATCTTGCGCGCCAGCCCGGTGCGGACATGGGTGTCGCTGTCGCCGGCCAGCAACAGGTCGGCCTTGCGCGGGGTCCGGGTATTGGCGGCGATTTCCCGCCGGACCTCGGCCGCGTGGTCGGTGGCCAGAAAATAGAGCAATTCCGGCCGGACGTCGTCTCGGGCGGCCAGTCGCTGGCGCACGGTGCGGTCGGCGCTGCGCGCCATGGTCTTGGCGGTTTCGTAGTCGATGGCGTCTTCTGGGTTGGGCCAGGTCATGGCGGGCTCTCTTCGAGCGGCGGGTCGGCGTCGCCGTGGGCGGAGGCCAACCGGTAGCCGCCTTTGCCCTGCATCTTGGCCCGGTACATGGCGGCGTCGGCTCTCTCGATCAAGGCCGCGGCGGTTTCTCCCCGGCCGGGGGCGTGGACGGCGATGCCGATGGACAGACCAAGTGGATGGTCCGGGTCCGCCGACAATGATTGCGCCTTTTCGATGCCGGCCAGCAGGCGCCGGACCACCGCGATGGCGGTCCGTTCGTCGGTGCGGGCGAGCCACAGCACGAACTCGTCACCGCCCATGCGGCCGGCCAGGTCGCCGGGCCGGATGCCGCCATCGATCAGCGCCGCCACCGCCCGCAGCACCTCGTCGCCCTGGTGGTGGCCGTGCTGATCGTTTACCGCCTTGAAGTTGTCAAGGTCGATGTACAGCAGCGATGAGGTGCCGAAATCGCGCCATGTCAGCATTTCTTCCAGGCGCTCCAGAAACGTGCGGCGATTGAACAGGCCGGTCAGGCTGTCACGCTCGGAAAGATGGCGCAATCTCTCCTGATACGCGAGGTGGGCGTGGGTAATCCCGATACGGTCGGCGACGCCCTCGATCAGCAGGCGGGCGTCTTCGTCCCACGGCGGGGCGGTGGCGGCGCGCCACACGCACACGGTGCCGTTGACCTCCTGGCGAAAACGGGTGCGACAGGCGAGCACGGACAGGTCGCCCATGATTCGCTCGATCGGCGCCTCGGTCGCGGCGACTGCGTCAAGCAGCTCCGAGAGCCGGCCGCCCGCCAGCCGGCCGTTCATGGCATCGCCAAAGGCCGCAGCCAGGGAGGGACTGTGGTCGTCGTCGATGTGGTGGATGGCGCAGCCGATCGCCTCAAGTGCCCGGGTGGTCTCGTAGGCCGCGACCTCCAGCGCCTTGGCGGCGTCCACCTGGTCGCGAAGCGTGTGTACGATGTGATTGAGAACGGATTCCCGATTGCGAATCCGGCTCAACTCGGCGCTGCGCATCACCTGTTCGGTGATGTCCCGGCAGACCCCCCGTGCGCCCTGCCACAGCCCGTCGCCGTCGATCAGCGGCTTGACCGAGGTTTGCAGGCAGGCGAGGCTGCGGTCGGCCTTATGGACCCACAACTCGATGCGGTCGATGGGGCGGCGCGACTCGAAGGCCAGTGGCATCTCGGAGTCGTCGTCATGGACCAGCGTGCGGGGATGCCGGCCGATCAGGGCTTCGGCGGCGAATCCCAGGGCGCCGCGCCGGGAGACGAACACGAAGCGCCCGTCACGATCGGTTTCCCAGGCAAAATCCGAAGAGGCTTCCACCAGGTCCTTGTAACGCTGGCGGGATTCGGTAAGGGTTTGCTGCAACCGTCGTTCCAGGGTGACGTCGCGGCCGAGCACCAGCAGTTCGGAGCGGGGCAGGCCGATGGCCAGCCAGTCATAGACCATCGGTCCGTCCGGCCCGCGGTGGCCGGTCGACCGCTGATCGGCGAGGCCGGCCAGCGCCGCCTTGCGCCACAAGGCGGTGTTCCGCCACCAGCCCGGATCGGCGGCCAGCAGCGCCCGGGCCTGGCCGTTGGCGGTCAGCACGATATCGTCCTCCGACACCAGCAGGGCCGGCCCGGGATAGCCGGTGATTACTACCGCCAGACTCGAGGTTTCGGCACCCCCATCCTCCGGGAGCGGTCCGGCCGGGACCGGCGGGGCGGCGCAGGTTAATGGGTCGGTGGGCAGCGGCACGATGAAACCTGACTTCGCGTCTGTCTTGTTGGTAAAATGCAGATTAAATCATTTCTGTCAACCGACCGGGTTGGCCGTGGCGCAAAGACCGCAACCGTCCGGGCTTGCAGGCACTGGCCGTGGCGTCCTATTATCGGGTCATGCCGGTTGATGTCCCGAATACCCCATCGACACCTAATGGTTTTTTCCTTCCGGTCGAAGTGTGCCGGTTGGCGGCGGCGGATGTCTGGATCTTTGATCTCGACAATACGCTTTATTCTGCTTCGAGCAATCTGTTCCCGGCGATCGAGCGACGGATGGCCGGGTTCATCGCCGGCCGTCTCGGCGTCACCCTGGAAGAGGCGCGACGGCGCCAGAAGCGGTTCTTTCACGAGCATGGCACCACGCTGCGCGGCCTGATGCTGGAACATGACGTGGACCCTCTGGCCTTCCTTGAGTATGTCCACGCCATCGACCTGTCGGTGATCACACCCGATCCGGCCCTGGACCGGGCGTTGGGCCGGCTGCCCGGCCGCAAGCTGGTGTTCACCAACGCCTCGCGCCGTCACGCCGAGGGGGTGATGGCGCGCCTGGGCATCGCCCGCCACTTCGAGGCGATCCATGACATCGTCGCCGCCGGCTTTCTGCCCAAGCCCGATCCCCGGCCCTATGCCGGGCTGGTGAGTCGCTATGACGTGAATCCGGCGCGGGCCTGCATGGTCGAGGACATGGCCGGCAATCTGGCGCCGGCGGCGGCGCTGGGCATGACCACGGTCTGGCTGCGCACCGATTCGGCCTGGGGCCAGCCGGCGGCCGGGGACACCGCCCACATCCACCACATCATCGATGACCTGCCGGCCTGGCTGGGGGCGCTGGCCTGGTCCGGGTCATAAGCGTCCAGGGAGCTTGCGGTCTTTGGCGTCTGGGGCCGGGTTCCCGTTGCGCCCGCCGACCGGGCATACGACCAGTCATCCGATTGCCGATTGCCGATTGCCGATTGCCGATTGCCGTGGCCGATCTGCTTTTTATATTGATCTGGCGAGGCGGCGCTGATACGAATCCGCGAGCGTGCTTGGGGCGCAGCGTAGCTTATCATAAAAAGCCATACAATTTTTTCTTGCGGCAGCGTCCATGGTCTTGCAGACCCGTCAGGAGATTGTGGTCGATGTCCCAAAAATTGCCGGCCTATGGAATTTTTGAAGGGGGTGGCGCGAAAGGGATTGCGCATATCGGCGGCCTCAAAGCCGCGGAGGTGAATGATTTTGAATTCATCGGCGTTGCCGGAACCTCGGCAGGAGCCGTAATCGCGGCGCTGGTGGCGGTTGGCTATTCCGCAGATTCGCTGTTTGACCCGAACAATAATGCCAATATTCTTTCGGTTAACAACATCAAGCCGCTTGATTTACTGGGCGTGGACAAATGGTCTCAGGTCAAAAACTTTGAGGCAAGACTTCGACGATTCGTTAACTGGACATGGGCGCTGGGGGTATTGGGCGGCATAAGCCGTTCTCCCGGGGTTGGTTCGGTGGTGAGAGATGTCTGGAGGACGAAAGGGGTATTTTCTACCGAAAAAATAAGAAAAATTGTTAACAAATTGATCCATCAAAAGATTGAATGGTTACGTGCCACCAATGGAACTACCGAACCGCCGCTCCCTGATCGGGTCAGGTTTTGTGACATTGATTCCAAGATTGTTCCGGAATGCTGTCCGCTTAAGATTATCGCAACAGATATCCATTCTCAGGAAATGGTTATCTTTGGCCCTGAGACGCCTGATGTGGAGATTGCCTTGGCCGTGGCGGCTTCCGTTGCCATTCCACTGGTGTTTCAGCCGGTTGAGATTACATGGAGGCATAACGGGAGTGCGAAAACCGCTCTTTTTGCCGATGGCGGGTTGGTGTCAAATTTGCCCGTGTGGGCATTCGAAGAAGAAAAGCAGGAATTCGAGCGGATCACCCCGTTGGCGCCGCGGGTTCCGGTGCTGGCGTTCTCCCTGGTCGATAGCCCGGTCAAGCAAGTTGCCAAACCAGACGCGGGCGGAGTGGCCGCTGCGGATGGGGCCGTGCCGTTGAAAGATGGTCTCGAGCTACCACAATACGTTGGGATGGTGGCGCGTGCCGCGGTGTACGGAAGCCAATCGCGGATTCAGCGTTATATGGAAGATCTCTATGTCATTGTGCTCGAATCTTCCCTATCGGTTCTGAAATTTGACCTTGGTATTAATGATGCCAGAGCCGCCTACCAGGACGGGTATCGGAGTGGTGCCGAACGTTTACGGAGGACGATGAGAATTCAGCCGGGCAAAGTTAGGGCGGAACTGGTCCGATTTCATGATGGGGTGCTTGACGCTTTGAATCTCCATCGCAGCACCAGGACGTTACCGCCGATCACCAGACTTCGTGTCGCCATGATCCAGCGATTCGGCGACCGCTCAATGCGTGTCACCCATAGCATCAACATGGATCAGGATTCCGAGGATCGGCTGAAGCTGGACCTCCGGGGGGTGGGCGCGCCCGAGGCTTATCGGACACGGGAGCCGGCCTTCCTCCTTCTTCCGAAGTCGCGTGCAGCCGGGGCGCTGCCCTTCTTTACCAAGTATGAGCTGGCTTTGGTGCCATCCCATGTAGTTTCGCTGATTGCGATTCCCGTTTTCGAAGATTACGGGGCGTGGTCCATCGCGGCACCGGCATTGCGTCCGCAGCCGCTCGGCGTCCTATGTATTGACAGCGAGGAAGATCTTGTGCTGGCATTTGCAGATGGCCATTTCCTTCAAGCGTTGGCTACGGCCTCGGCCGCCTGTGCCCCACTCTTCGGCAAGTCGTAAGGAGTATGTGAGATGTCGAGCTACAGTGCGCCATCCCAGTTCATGTATCGCAAAAAAGTCGAAAATCAGTTGATAGTCGACAATAAAGAGGGTGTCTCAGTCACGAGCAAGACGTCTCCCGTGTCGTTTCGCTGGAGCCAGAAGGAGGCCGATGGCATCGTCCAGGCACAGCAAGAGATGCTCGTGCGGTTGTTGGGAACCGAGTAAATTGCACGCCTGCCGTGGAAAACGGCGCGTGCGTTTCCCGGTCGGCCGTCGAAGCGATTCCCGGGTTTGTCGTCGTGCGGGGTATCCCCGCGTGGGAACGTTGTTGGTCGGCCCTACAGAGAAAGAAGGTGGTCACGGCGAAGTGTCGGCGCAGGCGATCGTGTCAGGATTTTGGCGCTCCGACGGCGCATCCCGCCTGTCGGGGCGGTGTATCTCGTCGATCTGATTTTCGAGTCGCGCCTCGGTGGAGCGGGCGTGTTGACAACGGTGCCGCCACCGGACGATGGTGCGGCCATGATGTCTGTCCGTCGAGACTGCCGGGATTCGCCGCCATGAGCCATGCCGAGCTTGAACGCACCATTGACGCCGCCTGGGAGGCGCGCGACGGGCTGAACGCCGCCACCGGGGGACCGGTGCGGGCCGCGGTGGAAGAGGCGCTGGCGGGGCTGGATGCCGGCCGGCTGCGGGTGGCCGAGCCCGTTACCGGCGGCTGGCGGGTCAATCAGTGGCTGAAGAAGGCGGTGCTGCTGTCCTTCCGGCTCAACGACAGCGCACCGGTGCCGGGCGGTCCCGGGGGCGGCGGCTGGTTCGACAAGGTGCCGTCCAAATTCGCCGGCTGGGACGAGGCGCGCTGGCGCGGCGCCGGTTTCCGGGCGGTTCCGGGATCGGTGGCGCGGCGTCCGGCCTATGTCGCGCCGGGCGTGGTGCTGATGCCCAGCTTCGTCAATGTCGGCGCCTATATCGATTCCGGCACCATGGTTGACACCTGGGCGACCGTCGGCTCCTGCGCCCAGATCGGCCGCAACGTCCATATCTCGGGCGGGGTCGGGATCGGCGGCGTCCTCGAGCCGTTGCAGGCCGGGCCGGTGATCATCGAGGATGGCTGCTTCATCGGCGCCCGCTCCGAGGTTGCCGAGGGCGTGGTGGTCGAGCGCGGCGCGGTGCTGTCCATGGGCGTCTATCTTGGCGCTTCGACCCGGATCATCGACCGTGCCACCGGTGAGGTTTACTACGGCCGGGTTCCGGCCTTTTCGGTGGTGGTGCCCGGGGCGCTGCCGGGGCCGCCGCTGCCCGGCGGCGCGCCCGGTCCCGCTCTCTATTGCGCCGTGATCGTCAAGCGGGTGGACGAGCAGACCCGGTCCAAGACCGCGATCAACGACCTGTTGCGCGATTGACCGCCATGCCCATCCCCGCGGCGCCCGTTGCGCCGGCGCCCCATCCCTCTTTGCCGGTGGATCCGGTGGCGCTGACCCGGGCGCTGATCCGCTGCCCCAGCGTGACCCCGGCCGATGCCGGGGCACTGGACGTGCTGACCGCGGCGCTGGCGCCGTTGGGCTTCGTCTGCCATCGGGTGCCGCTCCAGGCCCCGGAGACGGTGGCGGTGGACAACCTTTACGCCCGGTTGGGGACCGGGGCGCCTTACTTCTGCTTTGCCGGTCATACCGATGTGGTGGCGCCGGGCGACCTCCGGGCCTGGACGGCGGACCCGTTCCAGGGCGACATTCTGGGCGAGGGTCCCGAGGCCCGGCTGGTTGGCCGGGGCGCGGTGGACATGAAGGGGGCGATTGCCGCCTTCGTCGCCGCGGTGTCGGCGCTGCTGGTTCGGGACGGACCGCCCCGAGGGTCGATCGGCCTGCTGATCACCGGCGACGAGGAAGGCTGCTCGATCAACGGCACCCGGGCGCTGCTGCCCTGGCTGGCCGAGCGGGGCGAGCGGCCGGATGTCTGCCTCGTGGGCGAACCGACCAACCCGGAGCGGCTTGGCGAAGCCATGAAAATCGGCCGGCGGGGCAGCCTCAACGGCCGGCTGGTGGTGGAGGGCGTCCAGGGCCATGCCGCCTACCCCCATCTTGCCGACAATCCTCTGCCGCGACTGGTACGGATGCTCGATTCGCTGATCGACTGCCTGCTTGACGAGGGCACCGCCCATTTTCCGCCCTCGACGCTGACGCTGACCTCCATTGATGCCGGCAATGCCGCGACCAATGTCATCCCGGCGGCGGCCTCGGCGGCCTTCAACATCCGGTTCAACCCGCTGCATACCGCCGAATCCCTGGAAGCCTGGCTGCGCCGACGCTTCGACTCGGTGGGCGGCGCCTACCGGCTGGACCTGACCCTGAGCGGCGAGGCGTTCCTGACCGAGCCCGGGCCGTTCAGCGCCCTGGTGGCCGCTGCGGTGGCCCGCGTAACCGGTCTGCAACCGGCTCTCACCACCACCGGCGGGACTTCGGATGCCCGATTCCTCAAGGACCTGTGTCCGGTGGTGGAGTTCGGGCTGGTGGGCCGGACCATGCACAAGGTTGACGAAGCGGTGGCGGTGGCCGACCTGTCTCATCTGACCGATATCTATCTCACGCTGCTGGGCGATTACTTCGCCGGGAACGGATCCTGAGAAATGCCGACGCTTCGTGAGATGGCCTTTGCGCTGTTCGGTGCGCTCCGGCTGGCCTTGATGGATTCTTCGGGACTCGGCTTCTTCGATCCCGGCGCCGCGGCGGCGATTCGCTCCTTTACCGCGGCGCTGCTGGTGTTGCCGGCCTATGTCGTTCTGGTGCTGCTGCAACTGCCCGAGGAGGGGGGCACGGCCTCGTGGCCGGTCTTCGTTGTGGTCGAAGCCATCGCCTATGTGTGCAGTTGGACCGCTTACGCTCTGGTGATGGACGAACTGTCGCGGCTGATCGGCCGCAGTGCCCGCTATCCGATCTTTCTCAGTGTCTACAACTGGTCTTCGGTGGTGCAGATGATGGTCTATCTGCCCGTCTTCACGTTGAGCCAAAGTGGTCTGTTGCCCGCCGATGTCGGCGATACCGTGGTGTTTGCGGCAATTTTAATGGTGATGGTTTACCAGTGGTTCTTGACCAGGGTGGCCCTGGAAGTGTCCGGCGTGATCGCGGCCGGGCTGGTGTTGGTCGATTTTCTGCTGTCGGTGCTGATTTCCCACAGCGCCGACAGCATGCTCTGACGTCGGTTTTTGTTTCCGGCGACAGCGTCAATTTCCGTTCGGGCGTGCTCTATGTTATCAGAATGGATGGCGGCGTGACGGCACGCCGCCGGTTCCCGCCCGTATCGGCGCTCCGGCGTCGAGGGCCTGATAACGTGGAGGAAGACCATGCGGAAACTGGTACGGGCACTCGTTCTGACCTTGACCCTGTCGATGGTTCCGGCCCTGGCCGGTGCCCAGACCTTGCAGGTGTCAGCCAACGATACGGTTAACGACATCGTCAAGGCACCGGAAAATTTCATTTCCGACATTCAGAACATGCCGTCAGCACAAATCGGCGCGATCGTCGGCGGCGGGCTGATTCTCGGGGTGGTCGCCGACACCTTCCTTGACGGCGGCATCATCACGGTGGTCGGCGTCGTCCTCGGCGCGGCCATCGGCAATCATTGGTACGAACACCACTACTGGCCGTTCTCGTCCTGACCGTCCCGGGTGTCGTTCGGGAGAGTCATGGATCCCGCGGCGCCGGTGAGGGTGGGGTAGCAGGCCCCGGTGAAATAGAGGCCGTCGGGCGGAGCGGTGGGACCGCCGCGCCCGCGGTCACGGGCCTCAAGCGCGGCCTGTAAGGTGGCGGCCGACCATTTGCCGGTGCCGACCAGGACTAGGGTGCCGACGATGTTGCGCACCTGATGATGCAGGAATGAACGGGCGGCGGCGGTGACCCGAAGTTCGTCGCCGTGGCGTTCGACCCGAAGCCGGTCAAGGGTCTTGATCGGAGAGGCGGCTTGGCACAGGCTGGCCCGGAAGGTCGAAAAGTCGTGGCGGCCGAGCAGTACCCGGGCGGCGGTGTCCATCACTCCGGCGTCCAGCGGTCGCGCCACCTGCCAGGCCCGGCCGTGGTCCAGGGTCAGCGGTGCCCGGCGGTTGAGGATGCGGTAAAGATAGCGACGCCCGGTTGCCGAAAATCGGGCATGGAACGCTTCGGTGACGGTTTCGACCGACAGCACCGCCACCGGCCAGGGCCGGACATGGGCGTTGAGCGCGCCGCGGACCGCTTCGGCGGTGGTGTCCCTGTCCAGGTCAAAATGGGCGACCTGAGCCAGGGCATGAACCCCGGCGTCGGTGCGACCGGCGCCGTGAACCCGGACCTCGATCCCACTGAAGCGGCGAATCGCCTCTTCCAGCGTCTGCTGGACCGATGGCCCGTTGTCCTGGCGTTGCCAGCCCACGAACGGCCGTCCATCATACTCGAGAGTCAGTTTCCAGCGCGTCATCTAAGTCCAGGGGTCCAGGGGCCGCCGGCCCNNTCGGGGGCAAGGGGGCAAAGCCCCCATAGGTCAATCACAAGGCAAGCCGGTATCATCTCAGGGGAATGAAAACCCGCGCAGGAACGCCGCGCCGTCGACGGGGCCACGCCCGCTCCGCTGGACCCGGACCAGCCGCAAGGCGTCGGTGCCGCAGGCCAGGGTCAACTGGTCGTCCAGCAGGGTTCCGGGTGCGGCGCTGACGCCCGGGACCAGGCCCGGGACGACCTGGGCGGCCAGCACCTTGATCCGCTCCCCGGCCGCCTCGAACCAGACACCGGGCCAGGGGTTGAGTGCCCGGACCCGGCGTTCCAGTTCGATCGCCGGCAGGCTCCAGTCAAGCCGGCCCTCGTCCCGTTCCAGCTTGGCGGCGTAGGTGACGCCGTCGGCGGGCTGGGGCACCGGCACCAGCCGGCCGGCGGCGACGCCGTCCAGCGCCTCGACGATCAGGCGGGCGCCGGCGGCTGCGAGGGCGTCGTGCAGGGAACCGGCGGTGGCCCCGGCGCCGATGGGAATGGCTTGGCGCAGCAGCATCGGACCGGTGTCCAGGCCCTGATCCACCTGCATGATGGTGACCCCGGTTTCGGGATCCCCGGCCAGCAGCGCGCGCTGGATCGGAGCGGCGCCACGCCAGCGCGGCAACAGCGAGGCATGGACGTTCAGGCACCCCAGCCGGGGTGCCGCCAGCACCGCGGGCGGCAGGATCAGACCGTAGGCGGCCACCACCGCGGCATCAAGGCCGAGTGCCGCAAATTCGCCCTGGACCTCGGGGGAACGCAGGGAACGGGGGGTGAAGACCGGAATCTGCCGCGCCTCGGCAAAAAGCTGGACCGGCGACGGCTGGGGCCGGTGCCCGCGCCCGGCCGGACGGGGCGGCTGGCAATAGACCGCAACCACCCGATGGCCGGTCTCGAGAAGCGCCGCAAGGCTGGGGACGGCGAAATCGGGAGTCCCCATGAAGGCCAGACGCAGCTGCGGCTCAGTCATCGGAGTCGGCTTTCTTCCACTTTCGGAGTCGGCGCAGAATTATATTACGCTTCAACAGCGAGATGTGGTCGACGAACAGCACGCCGTCCAAGTGGTCGATCTCGTGCTGCATGGCGCGCGCCAGCAGNNCGTCCAAGTGGTCGATCTCGTGCTGAAGCACGGTGGCCAGCAGCCCCTCGCCGTGGATTTCCTGGGTGCGGTTGCCACGGTCGAGATAGCGCACCCGCACCGCGCGGGGCCGGATCACGTCGGAATACTGCTCGGGCAGCGACAGACAGCCTTCGTTATAGGTGGACAGCACCTCGTCGGCCCAGACCACCTCGGGATTGGCGAGGCCGATTGGCTGCGGTGCCTCGTTCTTGCCGGCCACGTCGACCACGATCACCCGCTGGAGCACGCCCACCTGAGGCGCCGCCAGACCGATGCCATTGGCGCCGTACATGGTTTCCAGCATGTCGTCCATCAGGCCGACAATCCGGGCATCGATTTCGGTGATCGGGTTCGCAGTCTTTTTCAGCCGCGGGTCGGGGGCGACGATCAGGGGAAGACGGGCCATGGCTTCTTTGGGGCGGTGAGACGATCTCGGGTTCCACATATGGCGTCAATCCGCCGCCGTCAAGCGATGTGCGTTCCCGTATGCGTGACGGAAAGGATGTCCGCGGTTCCGGGGGCGCCGCGCCTCCCGGGCTGCCGCGCGCCCGTTTCCTTCGGCCATACCTTGACGNNGCGTAGCTCAGCGGGAGAGCACTACGTTGACATCGTAGGGGTCACAAGTTCGATCCTTGTCGCGCCCACCATTTCCTTCAAGGGATTAGGCGATGTCCCGATCGACTGGCTGGTCTTCGCCGGCTGCGGCGTTTGTCGTGCGCGGCGCGCCGAATGGTTTGGCGGTGGACGTCCGCGGAAAAAGCGTTACCCGGGGTTCGTGACCGTAGGGACTGTTTGCTGTCTCGATCCCGGTCCACGCGCCGTCACCAATCTGTCCCAACCGGGTCCGCGCCCGTCGTCCTGGGGTCTCGTGGGTCGGGGCGGAGGCGCGGTTGGGACTTCCATTCCCCCACATGGCACCAAGTCCCGAGCCAAGCGTAATTCCTATGAACGATATCAGAACAGAGGGCCAGAACCGTCCTTATATGGCGGCTGTGGTGGGATGTGGGGTGGCCCTCGGGCTGTTCACCAAGCTTGTTACGGATAACTGGACTTATTTTACGCAAGACATCGTCGCCTTCGGTGATGCCGCCACAGACATGCTGCTGGTTGATCGGGCCTATCATGGCGCCCTTCTGACCGGGCATTATACGGTTGACGGGCTCAACCATCTCGGCCCGTTCTTTATCTATTTCCGCTACTTTGCCGAAGTGCTGGTCGGGCCGTATGTGGGCTCCCGCTTCGGCGCCGATCTTCTCGGCACCATGGCCGCGGTCTCGCTGTTTGCCGGCCTCATGGGGGCGACCTTGTTCCGCCTCGCCCGCGGCCGGTCCGCCGTGGCCGCCAGCGTCACTGCCTCTGTCCTGGTCCTGATTCAACTGGTCGGCCATACCGACATTCTCGCGACCCTGCTGATGTCAGAGGTCGTGGTGCTGCCCTTTCTGACCTTTCTGACGACGGCCGTGCTGCTGCTGCAAGGGTCGCTCTTTGCCCTGATCGCCGCGACCTTTTGTGCGGGCGCGCTCTGCCATGGCTATATTCCGTTGGTTCCGGTGGTCGGGGCGGTCTGGCTGGTTGCCCTGGTCGGCGGACGGTGCCGGCGGATCCGGGAGACTGGCAGGGACTTTCCACGGGCCGCCTGGCTCGCGGTCGGGCTGATCATCGCGGCCTTCCTGGCCCCCATTCTTCTGGATATTGTGGTCAATCCCCCCGGCAATATCGTAAAGGTTTTTTTCGACGCTACACAGGGACCGGACGCCCAGCACCCGCCTATAAGAGAAATTTACGATTTCATGATCAGCCGGGGCTTGGGTCTCCGCTATTTCCTATGGCTGGTGATCCTTGCCGGTCTCTTCCTGTCGCTCGGAAGCGGGCCGTCACGGTCCCTCTGGCGGGATGTCGGGTTGGTCATTGTCGTGGCGGGACTGGCCACCCTGCTCTTCTATCTCCACACTCCGGGATCGCTGCGCTGGCACAGCGGCCGCTTTCTGATTGCTTTGCCGCTCCTGGCGCTTGCGGTGGCGTGCCTGATCTTGATCCAGGCTCTCGGACGTTACCGGCCCTGGCTGACGGTTCCGCTGGCAGCATGGGCGGTGGTGCTGTTCGCGGCCTTCCTGTCATTGACCCGCGCCGATGGCTACCGATGGGATGGTCTGCGGGTCTTCTCGAATGCCGTCGCCGCCGGCAATCCCGCCGGAAATCCGGTGGAAATCGACACCGACGCCGAGCCCCCCTACCTCATCGCGGTGGCCAGCGCACTCATGGTGGACCTGGAGAGGATCAAAATACACGCATGCCATCCGGACCCGGCCAAGGCCAACTTCTTTACCCCCGAACACATCTGCCCGCCGGGGGGAGCCGCTACTCGCTTTCTCGTGACCTCCCTCGGCCCTTGCGGCCAATCTCTTTCCGAGGAAGAACAGGCTCTAAGAGGCCTCTCGCCGCTGGCCCGGACGATGATCCATGGGTTGGATGGCCTCTTCCCGTCACCGGTGTTCAACGGCCTGCTCGAACAGAGCGCGCCCCGCTTTGAAGGATGGGCACCCACCTCTCCGCGCCCCGTCCCGGCGTGCAAACCACCCGACGGAATGATCGCCCACGGCTGCCGTCCATCGGAGTGCTTCGGCTTGCGGAAGCTGCCTTGAGGTCGCCCCGGGCGACCTCGCTTGTTCGGATCACTGAAGGGTCCAACGCATTTACGGCAAGCACTTGGACACCGGGCGGCAAGCCGGGAATGACGTGATCGACCGGCTGCCTTTCCATAACCGCAGACGAATGTATGCAATATTAAGTAGTATAAATCAGATGCTGTTCAAGGAAATTTTGAGTTGCCAGCGGAAAGCGATGGCAGCATAATCGGATCTCTATGAGGGTCGCCGCTTGGGCAAGGCCATGTAAATGCGTGATGGTTTGTGAGAGCAACGCGACGGATGTGCAGAAGTACGGGGAAAAACGACGATATCGGGTCGGATATGTCCAAGAACCACGACGTTGACATCGTAGGGGTCACGGGAGCGACCCTTGTCGCGCCCCACCATTTCCATCCCAAACGTGGACGTCTCCGCCGGTTCCGGCGGCGCAACCCGACGGGTTCCGGCCTTGCTGCGTAACATCCTTTCGGTGGGTGGGCTGACGCTGGTCAGCCGGGTCGTCGGCTTTGTGCGCGACGTGTTGATTGCGGCGATGCTGGGGGCGGGGCCGGTGGCCGACGCCTTTTTTGTGGCGTTCCGGCTGCCCAATCATTTTCGTGCGCTGTTTGCCGAAGGCGCGTTTAACGCCGCGTTTGTGCCGGTGTTTTCCGAGCGCCTGGTTCAGGATGGTCGGGAGACGGCGCGCCGTTTCGCCGAAGAGGTGCTGGCGGTGCTGTTGCTGGCGCAACTGGTGCTGCTGGCGGTGGCGCTGGCGGTGATGCCCTGGTTCATGCTGGTGTTTGCGCCGGGTTTCACCGGCGACCCCGCCAAGTTCGAACTGGCCGTGGTGTTCACCCGCATCACCTTTCCCTATCTGCTGATGATTTCGGTGGTGGCGCTGCTGGGTGCCATGCTGAACAGCGTCAAGCGGTTTTCGGCGGCGGCGGCGGCGCCGATTCTGCTCAATCTGTGCATGATCGCGGCGTTGCTTGGCCTGACGCCGATACTGCCGAACGCCGGCTATGCGCTGGCCTGGGGCGTGCTGGCCTCGGGGCTGGCGCAGCTGCTTTATCTGGTCTGGGATGCCCGACGCGCCGGCCTGGCGCTCCGACCGGGGTGGCCACGATTGACCCCCGGGGTTCGGCACTTTCTGCGCGTGCTGGGACCGGCGGCGCTGGGGGCGGGGCTGGTGCAGATCAACCTTTTTGTCGATACCGTGATCGCGTCTTTCCTGCCCACCGGCGCGGTCTCGTACCTTTACTATGCCGACCGGCTGAATCAGTTGCCGCTGGGGGTGATCGGCATCGCCATCGGCACGGTGCTGTTGCCGGAGATGGCGCGCCAACTCAAGGGTGGCGATCCGGCCGCGGCCACCGACAGTCAGAATCGGTGTCTGGAACTGTCGTTGCTGCTGACTTTGCCGGCGGCGGCGGCGTTTATGGCCGCCGCCCATCCGATCATGACCGTGCTGTTCCAGCGGGGGGCATTCACCGGTGTCGACGCCGATGCCTCGGCGGCGACGCTGACCGCCTACGCCTTTGGGCTGCCCGCCTTCGTTCTGGTGCGCAGCCTGGTCCCGGGATTCCATGCCCGTCAGGATACTGCGACGCCGGTCAGGCTGGCACTGGTGGCGGTGGCGGTCAATATCGGGCTCAAACTGGCGCTGATGGCGCCGCTGGCCCAAATCGGCCTGGCCTTCGCGACTTCGGTGTCGGCCTGGGTCAATGTCGGCCTGCTGGCCTGGATGTTGGGCCGGCGGGGATTCCTGCGCCTCGACGACCGGCTGCGCCGGCGGGTGCCGCGCATGCTGGTGGCGACACTTGGTATGGTGGTGGTTCTGCTGGGTGGCGAGTCCCTGCTGGCCACCACCCTGGCCGATCCGCTGGCAGTGGTGCGGGTGGGTGCGCTGGCGATTCTGTGTTTCGGTGGGCTGGGCGCCTTTGCCGGGCTGGCGGTGGCGACGGGTGCGGTGGGCCGGCAGGATCTGACGCGGAGCTTCCGGCGGCTCGGGGCCGAGGCTCCACCGTTATGACCGGCCAAGGGGGCCGGGGTCTCCCTTCAGCCAGTTCCCCCGGCTCGCGCCCGCCAAATCGCTTGTATCGGGCAAGCCAGCGAATATAGTCGCCCGGCGCGGGCGTGGCGAAACCGGTAGACGCACCAGACTTAAAATCTGGAGGCCGCAAGGCCGTGGGGGTTCGAGTCCCCCCGCCCGCACCAAGGGGTTGGCGGTTTTTTCAGGTTCCTTACGGCAGATCCAGGCGGCCAGAAGCCGATTTTGTCCCCGTCATACCGGCGAGCGGAAAGACTGACACAAAGGGGGCTTTGACCCCCGACCCGTGACGAGCGTTCCCGGATCGGGCTCCTAATTGACTCGGTCGGCTTTATCGCCATCAGTTTTAGGCGTGTTTATCAACAGATAAATTGAAAACCCCGCAACAGGTAAACATGCCAGTAAGCTAAAAATCATACCAATCTCGAAAACCCAGTAGCAGAGAATAAACACAACGCCAATGAGCGCCTCAAATATAATAAAAAATTTCTTCCTGTTCAAGTTTCTCTCCATCGGATTGTTTGTGGAATCCACCTCGCCGGCCGAGTGAATGTTGATCCGGCGAGGCACTGTGCTGCTCCGGGGGTGATCATGATGTTCCCCCTTGTTTCCGCAACCTTACCCCCGGGTCGTCGCCGTTGCCGGGGATGGAGATTGCGCCGGATGGTTCGAGGACGGAGCGGTCGGCAAAGGCGGCGCTGTCCTACCCCGGCAACCCGGCAGGACATGCCGCTATGCCGAAGCATACCACCAGCGCCACCAGCGGGCAACCCGAGCAAGCGATACCCGGGCAGGCAACCCCCGGGCAGGCGACAGGAGCGCGCGATACCCGACCGGAGCGTCAACGGTCCGGTCGGGTGTCCCTTGCCCGGTCTTCCTACCTCATACCTTCAGAGGGTTGTTGCACCTGCGTCATTCCCCTTTTTTCGCGCCGGGGTCATAAAGCGAAAGCAACCGCGGGGACCATGGTGCCGATTCGCCGATCAGTCCTCAAACGCATTGCTCAGGTCGTGGACCTTGGCATCGCGCTCGCCGAGGGGCTTCAGGTCGAAACGGTGCTCGAGGGTGGCGAGGATCGACGTGGTGTCGTATTCGGTGTGATCGACAAAGCCCTTCCTGGCGTGGGTCGACACGATGATGGCGGGAATGCGGGTGCTGGGTCCCCAACGGTCACCCTTGGGCGGCGGCACATGGTCCCAGGAGCCACCGTTCTCGTCGGGAACAATGATGACCGCGGTGCTTGACCACTGCGGACTTTTTTCCAGCTTTGCCATCAGGCCGGCCAGATGCTCGTCGGCCTCGGCGATCTCGGAATAGCCGGGATGCTCGTTAAGCTCGCCAATCGGCTTGTAAAACGTCACCGCGGGCAGCGCGCCGTCGGCAATCGCCTTTTCCAGGTCGACATAATCCTTGAGGTGCTCGGCCCGCGCCGCGGTGCCGTCGCCGAATTGCTGGAAATAGGCCAGCGGCTGATGGTGGAACTGGAACAGCGGATCCGCCTTGCCCACCACCGCATCGTTCCAGCCACCCGAATACCAGGCCCAGGACACACCCTTCTCGCTGAGCCGGTCGCCGATGGTCGGCATCGACTGGGGCGGCAGCAGCAGAGCCGGGTTGGTGATCTTGGGATCGTGGGGCTGGAAGCTGGATTGAATGGTGTTGACGGCATAGCCGTCGGGGGTCACCGCACCGTCTTTGATCAGTCCGCCGCTGCTGTCAAAGGTCGCGACCAACGCCGCCGGGGGGTTCTCGTAGCGGGGGGTACAGGCGCAAACCAGCCAGAAGTGATTCAGGAACGAGCCGCCGAAGGCCCCCTGAAAGAAGTTGTCGGCCAGCGTATAGGCTTTGGCCAGCCGCCCCTGTTCGGTATTCGAGGCATCGTAATAGCCCATGGTCAGCGCCTTGGCGTCGGACCAGGCCACGAACAGGTCGTTCTTGCCCCCATCGATCTGAATCTGATTGGTATAGAAACGGTGGATCAGATCACCGGTCTTCTGCTGCATCGGCACGTACTGGCCGATATCGAACGGACGGTTGGGCAGATCCTTGGGGAAACGCGGATCCGGGGCCGGCGGGGTCAGATTGGTGTCGATCACCGGGGGCAGCACCGCATAGGGCTTGCCGTCCCGATCGATCTGGGGCGCGGCGTTTGTGGCGTTGGCCAGACCATTGGCGCCCGGGAACAGGCCGAACATGGAATCAAAGCTGCGATTTTCCATATAGACGATCACGAAGTGATCGATCGCGGCCAGGGGCGAGTCCCCGGCCAGGGCCGGCGGCACGGCCACCGCGGTGGCCATCGTCCCCCCGAGGGCCAGCATCTTCAACAATCGAATGGACGTCATGTTCCAACCTCTCCAAGGTTTCGCACCGGACCCGGGTTGAGCACGGCTACGCGCTCACCGGTCTTTCAGAATTGTGACGTTTTGATGAAAACGCCCGTGGGCCGACCTGTCACCGCTTTTCGACGGTGGATTTTCCGGCGGCAGGTTTCCCGGCGGCAAGTCCCCGCCGGATTTGCGACGGACCGCTTGACAGTCGCCCCGACACCCCCCTTATGGCTGGTATCTTTCATTTTTTTGCCAGCCCACGAGGTTCCCGTCCATGGATATCGCCTTTGCCGAACCCGGCCTGCCC
Source organism: Rhodospirillales bacterium (assembly GCA_003165295.1). Classification (GTDB taxonomy): domain Bacteria; phylum Pseudomonadota; class Alphaproteobacteria; order Azospirillales; family Azospirillaceae; genus BOG-933. The sequence continues at coordinate 20,071 of PLTC01000011.1, forward strand.
GCCAGCGGGACACTGATCATAACCGTCAGCCAGGATCGCACGCTGGGTCCGGCCGGTCTTGAAATCGACCGGAGCCTCGGCGGCGCGGTCGGTCGGGCCATGGCGGCCAGCCGCTTTACCGGCAAGAAGGACGAGGTCCTGGAACTGCTGGCACCGGCCGGTCTGACGCTGACGCGGCTGCTGCTGGTGGGGCTTGGCAAGCCCGAGCCGTTGACCGACACCAGCCTGGAGGCGGTAGGCGGCACCGCCGCAGCCTTCCTCAACAGGACCGGAGAGACCGAGGCATGGCTGCGCCTGGACCTGCCGGCCGAATCGGCGCTGCCCGCGGACCAGGCTGCCGCCGCCGCGGCCGTCGGGGCGCAATTGCGCGGCTACCGCTTCGACCGTTACCGCACCACCGAAAAGCCCGAACAAAAGCCGAGCCTGGTCCGGCTGACCGTTCAGGTTGCCGACCCCGCCGCCGCCGAACGGCTCTTTGCCGGCAACGGACCGCTGCTGGCTGGCGTGAGTCTCGCCCGCGACCTGATCTCGGAACCGGCCAACCGCCTGACTCCGGTGGCTTTCGCCGACCGTTGCACCGGTCTGGCCGAGTTCGGTCTCGAGGTCGCGGTGCTTGACCAGGCCCGGATGGCCGGGTTGGGCATGGGTGCGCTGCTGGGGGTGGCCCAGGGCAGCGCCCAACCGCCCCGCCTGGTCACCCTGTCCTGGCGTGGTGCCCCCGCCGCCGCGGATTCGCGCCCGGTGGTGCTGGTCGGCAAGGGCGTGACCTTCGACAGCGGCGGCATCTCGATCAAGCCGGCCGCCGGCATGGAGGACATGAAATGGGACATGGCCGGCGCCGCGGTGGTGGCCGGGGTGATGCGGGTGCTGGCCGGACGCAAGGCCCGGGTCAATGTGGTGGGCGTGCTCGGACTGGTGGAGAACATGCCCTCGGGCACCGCCCAGCGCCCGGGAGACGTGGTGGTGTCGGCTTCGGGCAAGACCATTGAGGTGATCAACACCGACGCCGAAGGCCGGTTGGTGCTGGCCGATGCCCTGTGGTACGCGCAGGAAACCTTCAAGCCCAGAGTGCTGATCGATCTCGCAACCCTTACCGGCGCGGTGATCATCGCCCTTGGCCACGAGCATGCCGGCCTGTTCGCAACCGAGGACAGCCTGGCCGAGCAGTTGCTTGGCGCCGGACGCAAGGTCGGCGAGCCGCTGTGGCGCCTGCCCATGGGAGAAAGCTACGACAAGGACCTGAACTCCGACATCGCAGACGTGAAGAATGTCGGCTCGGGCCGGGCCGGCGGCAGCATCCTCGGCGCCCAGTTCCTCAAGCGTTTCGTCGGCGAAGTGCCTTGGGCCCATCTCGACATCGCCGGAGTCGCCTGGGCCAAGAAGGACAGCGCCACCGTGCCCAAGGGTGGCACCGGCTTCGGCGTCCGCCTGCTCGACCGCTTTCTGGCCGATACCGCCGAGGGGTAAGGCCGGTCCCGTCCGCCGCGCGGCGAAGGGTTTTTCTTCCCTTCCGCTGCCTTCGCTCACCCGGCAACCGCAGTTCTTGACGCGGGGGCGTGTCCGGCTATGCTCCCGGCCCTTGCAGCGGTGCGCGAAGGGCCGGGGTCACATGGCAGGCAACGGGGAATCGGCCGGGATTCACGGGCCGTCGCGGCCGTTGCGTCGGGGCTGGACCACCGGCGCCTGCGCCA
>PLTC01000146.1 GCA_003165295.1 Rhodospirillales bacterium
GGGATTCCGGGGCCACCTCACCCGCCACTGGCACTCGCCGCGCGGCTGAACGGTGGCCATCCCGGCCCCTCCCTCAGGAGTTTGACGGGACCGGGTGTGCCAAAAAAGCCGGGGCGGCATGGCCGGGTATCGCCCTGACCACTTGATTCTGGCGGATGGGGTGGGATTTGAACCCACGGTGGGCTTGCACCCACGCCGGTTTTCAAGACCGGTGCCTTAAACCGCTCGGCCACCCATCCCCGCTCCCGGTCCCACGTCGGGGGGACGGTTCGCGTCGGCACTCCCCGGTCTATCGCCGTTCTGCGTGGTGCTGTCAAGCTTTGGCGGAACGCGCCGGATCGCCGGGGTTCAAACGCCGATGACCGTTGGGGCGGGGACCCGGGCAAGCCGCACTCCCCCACAAGGACCCCCTTACCGACAGTTCTTGACTTTATCGTGCGCCGATTTACCCTGCTTCACACTCCCAGACCGGGGCCATGCCCGAAGGTCGCAAGTTACGGTGGCGCAATATCATGAATATTCAAGCCGATACCGCGGCCTACGAGACCTGGCTCAAGACCCAGGGGCCGGTGGTTCTGAAGGATATGGAGTTCAAACACAGCCAGATGGCCGACAGCCTGTTCCCGTTCCTGCGCGCAACCTTTTATCGCTGGTGTCGGTTGTGGCCGGAGGTTTGTCCGGAACTGATCACGGCCCCGACGCTACTGGCGGTGGGCGACCTTCATGTGGAAAACTTTGGCACCTGGCGCGACGCCGAAGGGCGTCTGGTTTGGGGTCTCAACGATGCCGATGAGGCCCAGGTCATGCCCTACCCACTGGATCTGGTCCGCCTGACCGCCAGTGCTCTGATCGCTCTCGACGACCATGCGCTGTCGCCCGGCGATATTGCCGGGGCGATTCTCGAGGGCTATGAAGAGGGCCTGACCGAAGGTTGGCCGTTCGTGCTGGAGGAAAATCACGGCTGGCTGCGGGAACTGGCGTTGGGCGAATTGCGCGACCCCAGGCGATTTTGGGAAAAGCTGACCGCCACCAGGAAATCCGATCCCCCCGATCCCGATCCGGGGCCGGAAATCAGGGCACTCCTGAACGCCCACCTGCCGGCCGGGGCGGAATTGCGCCGGATCGCGCCGCGGGTGGCGGGACTCGGCAGCCTGGGCCGCCGGCGCTTCGTGGCCGTCGCCACCTTCGGCGGCGCCGCGGTTGCCCGCGAAGTCAAGGCACTCTATCCGTCGGCCTGGAGTTGGACCCAAGGCACCGCCGCCACGCCCATCCGTTGTGGCGATCTGGTGGCCGCCGCGGTCCGCTGCCCCGATCCGTTCCTTGCCTACCCGTTGTCCCCGGACCGGCTCAGTGGCTGGGTGGTGCGCCGACTGGCCCCCCACTGCACCCGGGTCGAACTGGCGACCCTGCCGCACCGGCGGGATGACAGGCAGATGTTGCGGGCCATGGGCCGGGAAACCGCCAATATCCACCTGGGCAGCGGGCCAGCCCCAACCGCGACGGTCCGTGCCGATCTCAGGCATCGCCCCGAACACTGGCTGCGCGACGCCGCCGAAGCCATGGCCGAGGCCACCCGTGCCGACTGGAAGGCCTGGCGCGAGCGGCCACGACCTGACGCCAAGCCCGGGTGACTGTGGGAAGAGCCGGTCCCATTTTGTGGGCTCTGCCCACACCCGCAAAAGGCCGGTCGGCCCTTTGNNCAAGGAGGCGAGCCTCCCTGCGGGTGCGGGAGAGAGCCCTGCAAAAACAATCACCACTCCACGTCACCACCAGGGACGGGTGAGCCCTGCCACCATTTCCGCGGTAATCGCCAAACCCGTGGCCGCCGACACATGTGCCGCGGCAACGATACAGGCGTGGTGTCTCGCGGCCTCACCGATCAGCCGTCGTTGGCGCCGCGCCGCAAGCAGCGCCTCGGTGTACGCATCCACAATGAAGTCATCGACGTCGGTCACTGCTGCGGCGTTTTGCACACATCTGTCCGACCGGTCCGATCCATGCCTGGCCATAACGCCATAAATAGGGGTTCCCGGAGATTTTACATCCCCCCAAGCCCCTCTTTTGAAATCGCCGGCGCTTGCGGCGCCACTTGACAGCACCCCGGCAAATGGAACATACAGGGAACTATGGAGCCCGCGCTCCAATCCCGATGGCCTTGATGCTGGTTGCCCCATGTCTTCTGCTGTTCGCTCAGAGAACGAGGATCCGGTCGACAAAGCGGCGACGCTCGCTGCGTTACGGGCGCAGGTCCGCCGGCTTGAAGGATGTTTGACCGGCACCATACACCCGTTAGGAGTGTCTGAACTTGATGGCTGGTTGCCCGGTGGCGGGTTGGCGTTGGGCTGCATCCACGAGGTCGGCGGGGCCGGAGCCGGAGACGATGGCGCCGCAGTCGGCTTTGCCGCGGTGGTGCTGGGACGGCTGGCGACCGATGGCGGGCGGGTCCTCTGGCTGACCCGCCGGGATGATCTTTATCCACCGGGCCTTGCCGGGCTGGGGTTGAGGCCGGAAAGGCTGATTCCGGTGCCGGTCCGTCGGGACCGCGACACGCTGTGGGCGATGGAGGAGGCGCTTCGCCACCGTCGGCTGGCGGCGGTGCTGGGGGAGGTCAATGACCTGGATCTGGTGGCATCGCGGCGCCTGCAACTGGCGGCCGAAGGGGGGGGCGTCACCGGCCTGTTGCTGAGACCGCCGGCGTCGCCGCCGGCCGCCAGCGCCGCAGTTACGCGCTGGCGGCTGGCGGCGACGGCCAGCATCGGGATTTCCGGCCTGGGGCCGCCGCGCTGGCGGGTCGAATTGCTGCGTTGTCGGGGTGGGCGGCCCGGACAATGGGTGCTGGAATGGACCGGCGATCGGTTGCGGGGAAGTCCCGACGCCGACGCGGATCAGAGCAAAAAACTCGAATGCCCGACTCAGAGTTCGAGCACCACCCGGTTACGGCCGGTCGCCTTGGCCTCGTAGAGCGCCCGGTCGGCCCGGTTCAGGCCGGTTTCGATGCTGGCGTCACTGGTCACGGCCTGGGTAACCCCAATGCTGACGGTGAAGCCGGCCCTCTCGCCCCTGGCCTCAATGGTGATGTCGGCAACCCGGCGTCGCAATCGCTCGGCGATGGCCACCGCCCCCTCCACAGTGGTTTGGGGCAACAGAACCGCGAACTCTTCACCGCCCATCCGTCCCAGCACGTCCTCCTGGCGCAAGCTGCCGAGACCGGCATTGACGAATGCCTTGATCGCGTCGTCACCGACTGCGTGGCCAAAGCTGTCGTTGATCCGCTTGAAATAGTCGATGTCCATTACCATCAGTGACAGGGGCGTCCCGTGTCTCAGAAATTGTTTGAACTCGCGGGCCGCCGCATCCATGAAATATCGTCGGTTATAAGCCCCGGTCAGGCTGTCAGTGGTGGACAAAATAAATAACTCATGTTCCTTCTGCTTCAGCAGCGTGATATCGCTGAACACGATATTTATAACCGGCAATCCTTCCCAAAATAGTGGGCTCATCGAGAGCTGAATCACTCTTTTTTTGCCGCCGACGTCGACCAGTTGAACCTCCAGCGAGCGCACGGTGACCGAATCATCGAAGCATTGATTGAACTTATCCCGTACCAGCCCGGCGTGCTCATCGTCGATGAAATCGAAAATATGATGGCCGACCAGTTCACGGGCCGGAATACCGATCACCGCACCGGCTTCCGAATTGGCAAAGATGATCGCGTGACGCTGATGGATCACCAGACCGGCAGGAATCAGGTCGAGGAAAGCCCCGAGCTTGCTCCGGGCAATCCGCAATTCGTTCTGGGTTCGCTGTGCGTCAGGGTCAGTGGCGAACAGGTCGTCGTTTTCTACACCTTTCGGCTGCATATCCATCATGTCAGCCTCCCAACACTTTCCGCTTCCGGTCAGCCGAGCGGTCTGCCCGGCTGACCGGAAAGATACAGGCGAGCCCAGTCTAAGACTTAAGTCTAAGTATTTCCCGCCTGAGAGAGTTACGTCGGTGCCGCACGACAGACCCGCGCCCGGCATCGCCCGCCAGGGTCATCCCATTTTGCCGTCATTTGGGGCACGGCCGCGGCTGTTCTTGTTGTGCGGACTGGCGCTAACCAATTGTTAACCATAGATCGCGCGCTCAATCTTTTTCGTTGTGGTCATTTGCAACGAGTCATAGCGCGGAACGGGCGAATATTGATTAGATATTGTGCCTATTATTCAATTTTCCATGGTGCTTTATCCAAATAGCGAACTTATTGAGCGAAAATCGGTTCGGAAAAGCCGCCACCACCTTATCGCGCGGCTCTCCACCTCAACCGGTTTGCCGTCCGGGCCGATTGGCGAGAGGCCGCAATGGGCTCAAACCATCGACTCGGGGGAAGGGTTGACCTGCCGCACGGGCTCCGATGTCCCGGGCTCCCGACTCGGCGTGACGGTGGGCCGGAAGCGGGTTTTTTTCTGTCATGCCGCCCTGTTGAACCACCCCTGCCCTTCTCCCGGCCAACCGTCAAGGTTGAGCCATTTGGGCAAGACCGCGTCGCGAAGTTGGTCTTTCGCAACGCGAAATAATTCGATCGCAATGCAAAATATAGGATTTCCAGAACGACCTATCTCTATAGATAGTGTTATTATACCAAAATGCAGGGTTAATATTCAACCGTCTCGTTGTTCTGTTCACTGACCGAGCAGCAATTGGAATGGGTGTGGGTTCAACGAATGGATGATTGGAACAATGGATAGCGTCGATCATCGCCGTTCCGGCCTGTTGTTTGGAGCCCCTTCGGTATCGGGTCCGGCAAATCGGTGTGGTTCCCACGATGCGGCCGGTGAAATTTTTGGTGGTAGCCGGCCTGATTTGAAACATCTGCAAAAGGAACTGACCCTCGGCCCGGGCTTCTTCGTGGCGATGGGACGGCCCGAGAAGGCCGGCGGCGACGATGAACCGGAACCGGAACCGGAACCGGAACCGGGACAGGGGGTTGGAGCCAGCCGCCGTGAAGAGTTGCGGCCCTGGAGCGAAGAAGAGAGAGAGCAGCTTCGGGCGCTGCATGCCCAGCGACTGACCAATACCGAGATCGCCGCCCGCCTCGGTCGTACCGGCGAAGCGGTAAGCAATATGAGCCGGCGGCTTGGCCTGCGGCGCCGGGACTCCGCGCAGCCCTGGACCAACGGTCAGTTGCGATTGCTCCAGCGGATGCTCGAAGACGGGTGCAGCCTGAAGGAAATTGCCGATCTTACCGGCCATCCGCGCTCCTCGGTGGCCGACAAGCTGCGCCGGCTCAACGTTCAGAGCCTGCGATTCCGGAGGCCCTGGACCGACCGGGAGCGTGAGACGGTCCTGGCCCTTCACGCCACCGGCGCCTCTCTTGCCGCCATTGCCCAGGCGGTCCCCGACCGCAGCGTTGATGCCGTGCAGCAAAAATTGCAGGAACTGGTCGGTCCGGCACCGTTCCGCTCCGGCCAGCGCGGCGCCCAGGACGCGATGATCAAGGCCAAAGTCGAACGCCCGGCGGAGCCGCCGTCGGTCGCGCCGTCATTCCGGCCGACCGCAAATTCCGGAGGGGCGCCGGCCCGTGCCGCCGTCCGACTGATCCGCGAGCGGCGGGAAACCAGGCCCACCATGGTTCCGGCCTCGGTGGACGAGATGGTCCGCTGGTTGCGCTCGCGGGACTTTATGGTCCTCCATCGGATGCCGGGCTGGCAGGTCGACCGCCATGTCCTCGAAGACGAACTCTCGCTGCTGGAGTTCGTCAATGTCCGTCGCCATCGGCTCAACCTGCCGCCATTCGTCATTCCCGGTGCGGCCGGCTGTACCCAATCCACCGAACCACGGGCCACCGAACCACGGGCCACCGAACCGAGGGCCATCGCACCGGCCTGACCGGTTCGGTTGCGATACCGGCGATTGCCTTACCCCTCCGGCCTTTGCTATGGAGAGCCGGACGCCGGGGGCGGTTACCACGAGAATGCCACAAAAATGCCCTCTCCCGGTCACGTCCGCAGGTCCATAAGGGCAGGCGGCGCGGCTGGGTTTCAGCCGCGGGTTTCGCCCGGGACGGGCAACTGTGGGTGCGCAGGGGATAAATTTTACCATGGCGATGATCGAAATCGAACGGCTGGTCAAACGCTTCGGCGTTTTCACCGCGGTCGATGGCGTCGGCTTCACGGTCGACCGCGGTACCGTGCTGGGCTTCCTTGGTCCCAATGGGGCCGGCAAGTCGACCACGATGAAAATGATCACCGGCTTTCTGCCGCCGACCTCGGGACGAATCGTGGTCTCCGGCTTCGACCTTGCCGAACGGCCCCTGGCGGCCAAGCGGCGGATTGGCTATCTGCCCGAGGGGGCGCCGGCCTATGCCGACATGACGCCCCGGGCATTTCTTGAGTTCGTCGCCGATGTCCGTGGCCTGATCGGGGCCGACCGCCGGCGCAAGCTTGACGAGGCGATCGCCCGAATCGACCTGGAACCGGTGTTGGAACAGCCAATCGACACCCTGTCCAAGGGCTTCAAACGCCGGGTCGGGCTGGCGCAGGCGATCCTGCACGACCCGGAGGTGCTGATCCTGGACGAACCCACCGACGGCCTGGACCCTAACCAGAAGCATGCCGTGCGGATCTTGATCAAGGCGATGGCCGCCACCAAGGCGATCATCATCTCCACCCATATCCTGGAGGAGGTCGAGGCGGTGTGCACCCGTTCCCTGATCATCGCCCACGGCAAGGTCCTGGCCGAAGGCGAGCCGTTGTCCGACAGCCGCGGCTGGCGCTTTGGCACGCTGGAGGCGGCACCGGGCCGGCTCGACGCGGTATTCCGCCGGATCACCACCGGTCAGGTCACGGAGCTGGCAGCATGACCGGCGGAACCGCAGCCATCTTCCGGCGCGAACTGGCGGGCTACTTCGCAACGCCGGTCGCCTTCGTCTTCATCATCATCTTCCTGCTGCTCAACGGCATCTTCACCTTCTATGTCGGGGGCTTTTTCGAACGGGGGCAGGCCGACCTGCGGCCGTTCTTCATGTTCCATCCCTGGCTTTATCTGCTGCTGATGCCGGCCATCGCCATGCGGCTGTGGGCCGAAGAACGCCGGAGCGGCTCGATCGAATTGCTGCTGACTTTGCCGGTACACCTCTACGAGGTGGTGCTGGGCAAGTTCCTGGCCGCCTGGTGCTTTACCGCCATCGCGCTGGCACTGACCTTTCCGATCTGGCTCACCGTCAGCTTTCTTGGCCACCCCGATCAGGGGGTGATCCTGGCCGGTTACCTCGGCAGCCTGCTGATGGCCGGCGGCTACCTGGCCATCTGCGCCTGCCTGTCGGCGACCACCCGCAATCAGGTCATCGCCTTTGTGGTCGGGGTCATCGTTTGTCTGCTGTTCACCGTCTCGGGCACACCGATCGTGCTGGATCTGGTCAGTGCCTGGGCGCCACATACCCTGGTCGACACCATTGCGTCCTTCAGTTTTCTGGCCCGCTTCGACTCCATCGTCGAAGGGGTGATCGACGTGCGTGACCTGATCTATTTCGCGTCCCTCATCGCGTTCTGGCTGTTCGCCAACGCGGTGGTGGTCGAGCTGCGCAAAGCCGGCTGAGGGAGGCCCGATCATGAACCGGAGAGTCCTGTCGATGGCGGCGCTGGGCGCTGCCGCCGTCCTGTTCGTCGCCATCAACATCCTCGGTCAAACGTCGCTGCACCAGGCCAGGCTCGACCTGACCGAGGGCCAGTTGTTCACGCTGTCCCAGGGCACCCGCAACATCCTGGCGTCGCTCAAGGAGCCGATCAGCCTGAAGCTGTTTTTTTCCGATAAGCTGGCGGGCACCAACCCGCAGCTCCACGGCTATGGCCAGCGGGTACGCGAACTTCTGGAAGAGTACGCCAACCGCTCCCACGGCATGATCCGACTCCAGGAGATCGATCCCGAGCCGTACTCCGATGCCGAGGACCGGGCGGTGGAGGCCGGGATTCAGGGTGTGCCGCTGGATCAGAACGGCGACAAGCCAGCCTATTTCGGCCTGGTCGGCACCAACACCACCGATCATCAGGAAACCATCCCATACTTCGCTCAGGAACGGGAGGCGTTCCTCGAATACGACCTGACCAGGCTGGTCTACGCCCTCACCGATCCCAAAAAGGCGGTGGTGGGCGTTCTCACCGACATGGACCTGACCTACGGGCCGGGGGGCATGATGGCGGCGATGCGCGGCGAGGCGCATCCCTACGCCTTTCTGGACTCGTTGCGCCAGACCTTCGATGTCCGGGTGTTGAAGACCGATCTGACCGCCATTGACAAGGATGTCTCGGTACTGCTGGTGCTGCGACCGCAAAAGCTGGCGCCGCCGACGCTCTTCGCCGTCGATCAGTATCTGCTGGCCGGCGGCCGGGCCATGGTGTTCGTGGATCCCTATGTGGAAAGCGTCGTGGATCAGCCGGGACCCGGCGGCATGCCGATGCCCGGGACATCCCATAGTGCCGTCCTGCCCCAGTTGTTCCAGGCCTGGGGACTCGAGATGGACCCCGGCCGTTTCGTCGCCGATCCTGAACTGGCGGTGCGGGTCGCCTTTGGCCAGGGCGGCCGGCGCCGCGCGGTGCCGTATCCGGCATGGCTGATGCTGACCCCGGATAATCTCAGCAAGGACGATGTCGTCACCACCGATCTGGCCAGCCTGATGGTCGGCTCGGCAGGGGCTCTGGCCAAACGCAAGGATGCCGACATCACCTTCACGCCCCTGGCCACCAGCTCGCCCCGTGCGCAGTTGGTGGATGTGAGCAAACTCGAAGGGGAGCCCGACCCCGAGGCGATGCTGACCGCGCTGGCTTCCGGCGGGCAGGCCTACGTCCTGGCCGCGCGCGTCACCGGCACCCTCAAGACCGCGTTCCCCGATGGTCCGCCGGTTCCGGCCGACGATCACAAGACCGGCGATCACAAGACCGGCGATGACAAGGCCGACGATGACAAGGCCGACGAGCAGAAAGCCGGCGATCAGAAGGCTGAGGCCGGAAAGCCCCGGCCGGCCGCCCCGGCGAGGTCGCTGACCGTCAGCGCCCAGCCGGCCAACCTGATCGTGGTTGCCGACACCGATATGCTGGAGGATCGTTTCTGGGTTCAGCAGCAAACCCTGCTCGGCCAGCAACTTTCGGTGCCGTTCGCCGGCAATGTCGACTTCCTGGCCAATGGCATCGACAATCTGGCCGGCTCCAGCGACCTGATCGGCCTGCGCGGCCGGGCCGGAGCATCACGGCCGTTCCTGGCGGTGGAAGACCTGCACCGTGCCGCCGGAGCGCAGGTGCTGGCCCGCGAACAGGCGTTGCGCAAGAAGCTGGAGGAGGCACAAAAGCAAATCTCCGACCTTGAAGGCAAGGCCACCAAGGCCGGGGCCGGCGGCACCCTGCTGTCCAAGGAAGAGCAGGCGACCATCGAACATTTCCGCGCCGAAGTGCTGAGCACCCGCAAGGAACTGCGTCAGGTCCAGCACGCCCTCAATCAGGACATCGAGCGGCTGTCGGCAACGGTCAAGGTTCTCAACATCGGCGCCATGCCGGTGCTGGTGGCCGGCTTTGCCCTTGGCCTTGCCGTCTGGCGCACCCGCCGCCGCAGCCGCACCGTCCGCGAGTAACCGGGGTCGAGCCATGAAACCTATCACTTTTGCCGTCTTCGCCGCCGTAACTGCGGCGGTTGCGGGTGCCGCGCTGTATACCGTGGCCAATCGCAGCGCCGAAACCCTGCCCGAAGTCGCCGGCGGGGCACCGCTGGTGCCGGGGCTGACCGACCAGATCAATCAGGTGGTGGCCTTGACCGTGTCCGGGGCCGGCGCCTCCGTAACCATCACGCGCCCGACACCCGACAGCGACCACTGGTCGGTGGACGAGAAGGCCGGTTACCCGGCCGCCCTGGATCAGGTGCGGCAGACCATCCTGGCGGTGGCGGGCACCAGGACGCTGGAGCCGAGAACGATCAAGCCCGAACAATACAGCAAGCTCCAGGTCGACGACGCCGGCGCCATCCGGGTGGCATTACGAACCGCCGACGGCAGGACGCTGCCGGTGCTGCTGGTCGGCAAGAGTGCGGCCTCCTCCAGTCCCGACCACCCGGTCCTCCACTTTTATGCCCGCCTTGCCGGAGAGGCACAGTCCTGGCTGGCGGTGGGTCAGTTGCCGTCGCTTTCCACCGACCCGATGCAGTGGGTGGAGCGGTCATTGCCCGGCCTGCCGGAGGCTCGGGTCAGGGCGGTGACGGTCAGCCGACCCGGCGTGGCACCGCTTACCATCAGCCGCAAGGACGCCGGCCAGAAGGACTTTACCGTCGAGGGTCTGCCGGCGGACGCGAGGCCCAATCAGGTCAGGCTCAATCAATTGGCAACCGTTGCCGATTTCCTGTCATTTGACGATGTCGCCAAACGCGATCCGGCGATCCTTCCCGATGCCGACACGGTGGTTACCACCCTCCACGCCTTTGATGGCGAGGTGCTGACCATCCGCATCGATCGCCGCAACGGAAAATCCTGGGCCAGTTTCACCGCCGAAACCGAAGCCGTACCGACGGCCGCGCCGAATGCCCCGGCGCCGGCCGGGCAACCGGATCCGGCCCAGGAGGTCAGGAACACTCAGGAACGGACGGCCGCCTGGAGCTATCGCCTGCCCGACTACTCGGCCAAGGAATTGACGCCCGGCGTCGACGACCTGACCGAAAAGCCTCCGGCGGCATCCGAACCGGCCAAACCATAACCGCGCTTCGCCGCCCCGGGGCGGCGGGTTTCTGACGGGAAAACTCGGGACAATCGAATGAACACGGAAAAGAAGCAGGCGGTTGCGTTGTCGTCGGTATTCGCCAGTGCCCTGCTGACCGTGACCAAGCTGACGGTCGGCCTGTTGACCGGCAGCCTCGCGATTCTGTCCGAAGCGGCGCATTCGGGCCTCGATCTGCTGGCCACTCTGCTCACCTGGCTCGCGTTGCGGGTCAGCGACAAACCGGCCGACGATGACCACCATTATGGCCACGGCAAGATCGAGAGCGTGTCGGCGCTGATGGAGACCGGACTGCTGTTCCTGACCAGCGGCTGGATTCTTTACGAGGCGGCCGAACGCCTGTTGTTCGGTGCGCCGCCGGTTCAGGCAACCTGGTACGCGGCGGCGGTTATCGTGCTGTCCATTGTGGTCGATGTCGCGCGCGCGCGGGTCCTGACCCGGGTGGCCGAAGAGACCCGAAGCCAGGCACTGGAAGCCGATGCCCTGCACTTCAGCTCGGATATCCTCAGTTCGACGGCGGTGCTGGTCGGACTTGGGCTGGTGGCGCTGGGCTACGCCTGGGCCGACGCCACCGCGGCGCTGGTGGTGTCGGGCTTCGTCTGTCTGGCCGGTTATCGGTTGGGCAAGCGGACCATCGATGTCCTGGTCGATACCGCGCCTCTCGGTCTGGTCGAGCATGTTCGCGGTCTGGCCCGCGACTATCCCGGCGTCGCCCGGGTCGAACGGGTGCGGGTGCGGCCGGCCGGGGCTTCGGTGTTCGTCGAGCTGACGGTGCGGGTCAGTCGGGCACTGGCCCTGGAGCAGGTCCATGACATGTGCGACGGTCTGGCCCGGCGGGTCCAGGAGGCGATCCCCGAGGCCGAACCCTTCGTCCACGCCGAACCGGTGGCGCTCGATACCGAATCGATCATTGAGACGGTTCAGATCGTCGCCCGCAACCGTTCGCTGTCGGTGCATGACATCGCGGTTCACACCCTGGGCAACACCCATCAGGTCAGCCTAGACGTTGAAGTGGACGAGGATCTGCCGATCGGCAGCGCCCATCAGGTGGCCACCGGTTTGGAAGAGGCCATTCGCCGCGAACTGGGCGGCACCGTTGGCGTCGACACCCATTTGGATCCGCGCCGCACGCGCATCCAGTCGGGAACCCCGGTTGACCCCGATCAGGTGTCGCATGTCACGACTCTGGTCCGCGAGGCGGCGCAGGCGGTGCGACCGCCGGTGGACATCCACAACGTCAAGGTCCAGGGCGAGGCCGGAGGTCTCTACGTTTCGTGCCATTGCGTCTTCGACGAGGCTCTGCCGATCCGTCGGGTCCACGATCAGACGGTACGCCTGGAGGCGATGATCTGGGATCGGATCGAGGGTCTCGAGCGGGTGGTGGTCCACGCCGAACCCGTTCACCATGTGGACGACACCAGCGATGCCACCGGGTCCGGAGCGTAAGCAAGGCCCCCGGGAATCCCGCGCCCGCACCGCCGGAGAGAATAAAAACAACGAAATATCAGGGCGCTATCTCCCTTCGCGGGGGCTTCGTCAGGGAGAGGTCGCGGCAGCGGCATTTTCACCGGCCGCAAAACCTCTTGAGAATTGCCGGGATGGCCACGGCTGCGACTTGCGTAGCCGTAGCCGGCGTTCTATAATTACGGGCTCATCATATGGAGTGGGTTCGGCATGGCGCGCGTTACCGTTGAAGATTGTGTCCTCCAGGTTCCCAACCGGTTTGAGCTGGTGATGATGGCGGCCCAGCGGGCACGAAGTGTTGCCGCCGGCGCTCCCTTGTCCATCGACCGGGACAACGACAAGAATCCGGTGGTCGCATTGCGCGAGATCGCCGAGTTGACGGTGTCGTTGGAAAACCTGCGCAATGATTTGATCCGGGGTCACCAGCGGCATTCGGACTCCGAAGAGCCCGAAGAGGAAATCGTCGAGTTGATGGCGGGCGAGCAGGTCTGGAACCGAACCGGCAGCGAAGCCGGAGGTGAAGGCGAGTTGGACGATGGCCTGATGGACGAAGGCGACGAGGACGCCGAGGAACCCATCGACGGCGAAATTGACGACCTGTCCGGCGTCGAGTTCGAGGGCGAGATTCCGCCGGTGTGATCCTGATGTACCCAAAGGACGATACAGGCCTTTGGCAGCCAGGGGTTGCACCCCTGGACCCCACCGGGGCCGGCGGCCCCAGACCCCGTTAATGGGGTCCGACGGGCAAAGCCCCTGGAGGCAGAAGGCCGGCCGGCGGCGACGCCCGGACCCGGAACGGGGGACTGGCAGTCATGATCCGGCAATATGAACTGGTTGAGCGCGTCCGGGCCTACGATCCTTCGGCGGACGAGGATATCCTCAATCGCGCCTACGTGTTTTCGCTGAAGTGCCACGGCTCGCAATTGCGGGCCAGCGGGGATCCCTATTTTGCCCACCCGGTCGAGGTCGCCGGCCTGCTGACCCAGATGAAGCTCGACACCGCGTCGATCGTCACCGGTTTGCTTCACGACACCGTCGAAGACACGGTGGCCACCCTCGAAGACATCGAGCGGCTGTTCGGCAGTGAAATCACCCGGCTGGTGGATGGCGTCACCAAGCTGTCGCGGATCGAGCTTCAGAGCGACCAGACCAAGCAGGCGGAGAACTTCCGCAAGCTGGTGCTGGCCATGTCCGAAGACATCCGGGTGCTGCTGGTCAAGCTGGCCGACCGGTTGCACAACATGCGGACCCTCCACTACCTCAAGAATCCCGAAAAGCGCCGCCGGATCGCCCGCGAAACCCTGGAAATCTACGCCCCGCTGGCCGAGCGGATCGGCATCCAGCGATGGAAGGACGAGTTGGAAGACCTGTCCTTCGCCGAACTCAATCCCGAAGCCCGGGACTCGATACTCACCCAACTGGCACGCCTGCGCAGCGAGGGCGAAGGCCGGGTCGAGCGGGTGGTGGAGGCGTTGCGCCAGACCCTGCACGAGCAGGGCCTGCCCGGCGCCACGGTCAGCGGCCGGGAGAAGAGCGTCTATTCGATCTGGCGCAAACTCGAGCACAAGAGCATCTCGTTC
This sequence comes from Rhodospirillales bacterium, assembly GCA_003165295.1. Taxonomy (GTDB): domain Bacteria; phylum Pseudomonadota; class Alphaproteobacteria; order Azospirillales; family Azospirillaceae; genus BOG-933. The sequence goes on from PLTC01000146.1 coordinate 13,772, forward strand.
GAGCAGCTCTCCGATATCATGGCATTTCGGGTCATCGTCGAATCTGTGGACGCCTGCTATCAGGCGCTGGGAATCATCCACGCCCGCTACCCGGTGGTGCCGGGTCGGTTCAAGGATTATATTTCAACGCCCAAGCCCAACGGCTATTCCTCTCTGCATACCGGCGTGATCGGTCCCGACAAGCAACGCATTGAGGTGCAGATTCGCACCCAGGACATGCACGACGTAGCCGAACTTGGCGTCGCCGCCCACTGGGCCTACAAGCAGGACCAGCAGCGCACCGAAACCCGGGAATACCGGTGGATGCGCGAGTTGCTCGACATCCTGGAGCACGCCCAGCGCCCCGAGGAATTTCTCGAACATACCAAGCTGGAACTGTTCCAGGATCAGGTGTTCTGCTTCACCCCCAAGGGCGACCTGATCAGCCTGCCGCGGGGGGCAACGCCGGTGGACTTCGCCTACGCGGTCCACTCCCAGATCGGCGACACCTGCGTCGGCGCCAAGATCAACGGCCGCATGCTGCCGTTACGCACCCAGTTGCAGAATGGCGATCAGGTCGAAATCGTCACCTCCAAGTCTCAGACCCCGTCACCGGCCTGGGAGCGGTTCGTCGTCACCGGCAAGGCCAAGGCACGCATCCGCCGGTTTTTGCGGACCCAGCAACGGACCCAGTACATCCAGCTCGGTCGCGCCCTGCTCCTGAAAATCTTCCGCCGCGAGGGTTACGACTTCTCGGACAAATCCCTGGACGGGGTCTTGAAGATCTTCCAGGCGACCTCCACCGACGACCTTTTCGCCAATGTCGGAGCCGGTCTCCATTCCGCGCACGAGGTGTTCAACGCGGTCTTTCCCGGCCACAAGCAGACCGAGCGCGACGAAAAGACCGGTCTGCCCACGGTCCGCCCCAAACCAAAGCCCAAGGGCAAGGACCAGCCGCTGCCGATCCGCGGCCTGATTCCGGGCATGGCCGTTCACTACGCCCGCTGCTGCCACCCCCTGCCCGGCGACCGCATCGTCGGCATCGTCACCACCGGCAAAGGCGTGACCATTCACACCATCGACTGCGAAACCCTGGAAAGCTTCAGCGATTCTCCGGAACGGTGGATCGACGTGGCCTGGGATATCGGTTCCAACCGCCCGGAAAACCACGTCGGCCGCATCGCCCTGGTGGTGGCCAACGAACCCGGCAGCCTGGGCTCGCTCAGCACCGTGATCGGCAAGAATGACGGCAACATCACCAATCTCAAGATCACCAACCGGAGCCAGGACTATTTCGAGATGCTGATGGACATCGACGTGAAGGACGCCAAGCACCTCACCAACATCATCGCGGCACTGCGCGCCACCCCGGTCATCAATTCGGTGGACCGGGCGCGCGGGCGGTAGCGCGACGGTGGCGGGAATGGGTTGCGCGCCGCGGTTGGTGTTGTTGTTGGCCCTGCTGCTGGCGCCGCCCGTTGCCGGCGGAACCGTCGGGTCGGAGACCGACACCGGACCGGGCGGCGTGGTCGCGGCCGGCATCGCCATGCATGGGGTCCCCAAATATCCACCGGGTTTTGCCGCCTTTGACACCGTCAATCCCGAGGCCCCCAAGGGCGGGGTGCTGCGGACCGCGGTGACCGGCAGTTTCGACAGCCTCAACCCGTTCATCGTGCGCGGCCGGGCGGCGTTTGGCCTGGATCAGGTCTTCGAAAGCCTGATGATTCGGGCCGACGATGAGCCATTCACGCTTTACGGCCTGATCGCCGCGTCGGTCGAGACGCCGCCGGACCGCTCGTGGGTGGTGTTCCGGTTACGCCCGGAGGCGCGCTGGCATGACGGGACCCCGATCACCGCAGACGACGTGCTGTTCACCTGGCAAACCCTGCGAACCCAGGGTCGGCCCAACCATCGCGCGTACTATAACCGGGTGCGCGCCGCGGAAGCGGTGGGTACCCACGGTGTTCGCTTCGTGTTCGCCCCTGCCCCCGATGGCACCATCGACCGCGAGCTGCCGTTGATCATGGGCCTGATGCCAATCCTGCCCCGCGCCTGGTGGCGGAACCGGGTGTTCGATCGCACCACCCTGGAGCCGCCGCTGGGTTCGGGACCCTACCGGATTGCCGCGGTGGACGCCGGCCGGGCCATCGAATACCGCCGGGTGCCCGACTATTGGGGACGCGGGCTGGCGGTCCGGCGGGGAACCGGCAATTTCAACGTGTTGCGTTACGATTATTACCGGGACGACGGCACCGCGCTGGAAGCGTTCAAGGCCGGCAACGCCGATCTCCGGCACGAAGCCGACCCCACCCGCTGGGCCACCGCCTATGACTTTCCCGCGGTCCGGGACGGCCGGGTGCGGCTGGAGGCGCTGGCCCACGGCCGCCCCGAACCCATGCGCGCCTTCGTCTTCAACACCCGCCGCTGGCCGTTCCAGGACCGGGAGGTGCGCCGGGCCTTGGGCTACGCCTTCGATTTCGAATGGATCAACCGGGCGCTGTTCCACGGCGCCTATATCCGCACCGCAAGTTACTACCCCAACTCGGAACTGGCGGCCTCGGGCCAGCCTGGCGCGGCCGAATTGGCGCTGCTGGCGCCGTTCCACGCCGAACTGCCGCCCGAGTTGTTCTTGGGGCCGTTCGACCCGCCCCGCACCGACGGCAGCGGACCGGCCGGCTTGCGCCCCAATCTGCGTGAGGCAACACGGCTGCTGGCCAAGGCCGGCTGGCGGGTCATCGACGGCCGGCTGGTGGACGCCAGTGGCCGGCCCCTTGCCTTCGAGATTCTGCTGGATGCCCCCGCCGACGAAAAGGTGGCGCTGGAATTCGCCCGGGCGCTGGCCCGGCTTGGCGTCGGCGCCCGGGTCCGGGTCGCCGACAGCGCCCAGTTCCAGGGCCGGCTCGACGCCTTCGACTACGACGTGGTGCTGACCCGGTGGCTCTCCACCCTGTCGCCAGGCAACGAACAACTGACCTATTTCGGCTCGGCGGCGGCCGACCAGGACGGCAGCCGCAACTATGCCGGCGTGCGCTCCGCTGCGGTGGATGCGCTGGCGGCGTCTTTGGGCGAGGCCCCCGACCGGGCGGCGCTGCTGGCCCGGGTTCACGCCCTGGACCGGGTGCTGTCCTGGGGCTATTATGGGGTTCCACTCTATCACCTCAGCCGGGATCTGGTTGCCTCATGGTGCTGGCTGCACCGGCCGCCCGCGGTTCCGGTCAATGGTTTTTCACCCGATACCTGGTGGCGCGACCCTCCCGGCACCGGCTGCCGGTAAGGTTTGTTGCTTTCGGATTTGCGTTGCACCATGGGGACTCAGTATTGTCCCGCCGGAGAGATCCGGCGGATCGGTCACCGTCACACGGAATCGGAACAAGGGAGCAGGAACGGGTATGGCGGGAAAGATCGACGAACGACTGAGCGAACTGGGCATCATGCTGCCCCGGGCACCGGCTCCGGCGGCGGCGTATGTGCCCTATACCCGGGCCGGGGACATCCTCCATGTCGCCGGGCAGTTGCCGGTGCATCTTGGCGAATTACGCTATGTCGGCAAGATCGGGGCCGATTTTTCCATCGACGAGGGCCAGGCGGCGGCGCGCCAGTGCGGGGTTAACCTGATCGCGCAGGTGGCCGACGCCCTGGACGGCGACCTCGACCGGGTGGTGCGGTGCCTCAAGCTGGGCGGTTTCGTCAACGCCACGCCCGAGTTCCGCGACCACCCCAAGGTGATCAACGGCGCCTCGGAACTGATGATCCAGGTGTTCGGAGAGATCGGGCGCCATGCCCGCTTCGCGGTCGGCGTCAATTCGCTGCCATTCGGGGTCTCGGTGGAAATCGACGGCATCTTTCAGGTCCGCTGACGCGGGCTAATTTATGGGTCGGGGCCGGGAATCGCGTTTTCCGGCCGATGGCGACAGGGGGAGCAGGCCCGTGCCCGACGGCAGCGCACAGGATCGTATCACCGCCGAAATCCTGTTCGGCGTCAACCGGGTCAGCGCCGCAGAGTGGGATGCCTGCGCCGGCGCCGGCAATCCCTTCGTCAGCCATGCCTTCTTTACGGCGCTGGAAGAAAGCGGCTCGGTATCCGGGCGGACCGGCTGGCTGCCCCTGCATCTGGCGGTCCGGGACCGGCAGGGACCCCAATGGCCGAACGGACGGCTGGCCGCGGTGGCGCCCATGTATCTCAAGAACCACTCCTTCGGCGAGTACGTGTTCGATCACGCCTGGGCCGAAGCCTATGACCGCGCCGGCTTGAGTTACTATCCGAAGCTTCAGGTCGCGGTCCCATTTACGCCGGTGACCGGGCCGCGCCTGCTGGTGCGGCCGGACGCCGACCCGCAGGTGCTGCCGACGCTGCTGGCCACGCTGGAGCAGGTGGCGCGCCATCAAAAGGTGTCGTCGATCCACGCCACCTTTTGCACCGAGGCGGAATGGCAGCGGCTGACCGAAGCCGGCTGGCTGCCACGCATCGGTCTGCAATATCACTGGCACAATCGGGATTATGCCGGCTTCGACGATTTCCTGGGCACGCTCGCGGCACGCAAACGCAAGGCCATCCGCAAGGAGCGCCAGATCGTCGCGGAGAGTGGCGTGCGCCTGCACACCCTGACCGGAAGTGACCTCAAAGCCGAACACTGGGACGCCTTCCATCGCTGCTACCTTGAAACCAGCGACCGCAAATGGGGCTTCGCCTACCTCAACCGCGAGTTCTTCCACCGTCTGGGCGCGGTGCTGGCCGACCAAGTGGTGCTGGTGATGGCCGAGGCCGATGGCCGCTGGATCGCCGGCGCACTCAACCTGATCGGCGGCGATACCCTTTATGGCCGCAACTGGGGCGGCGGTACGGATGTGCGCTTTCTGCACTTCGAAGCCTGCTACTATCGCGCCATCGACTTCGCCATCGCCAACCGCCTCCGCCGGGTCGAAGCCGGCGCCCAGGGCGAGCACAAGCTCCAGCGTGGCTATCAGCCGACCCTGACCTACAGCGCCCACTGGATCCGCAAGTGCGCGGTGCGCGATACCCTGGCCGCGCACCTGGAACGGGAACGGCAGATGATTGCGGAGACCAAGATCACGCTGGAAGCGGAACTGCCTTACCGGCAGGAATGATGCCGGCAGCCTTGGCGGGTGACTTTAAGCCCCGGGTTCCGCAGTACCGCCGGCCCTTGGCGGGTCCTGGGCAAATCCCTGGCCGGGCGAAAGACTTTAGCAGGCTGGGGAAAATGGGTTCGCCCCTGGGCATTTCCTTCGGCCGGGTCGGAAAAAATCTACTTTTACGAGCATAATTCCCGCAAATTTGCGGGTTCAGAGGGGATTTTGCCCCTCTGACGGGGCGAGATGCCCCTTCTTTCTGCCCTCCGGGCAGACTCCGGGCGCAGTCATACCGCGACCGGGATCAGGCGCGACAGCCGGACCAGATTATAGGCCGCCGCGCTGAAGGTGAACAGCCAGCCGACCAGGGCGGTGCCTCCATCTGGCCTCCAGCTTGGGGTCCTTGCGGAAGATAGCGTAAAATGGATAGCTACACATCCGCCGATAGGCGCTCGCCATAATGAAGCATGCAGCGTTCATGAATTCATATGGATGATAGCCTGTTATCGTCTGGAGTTCTTCCTGGCCAAGTTCGTAGAGGACGGCGTTGATCACGTCATAGATCAAACGCCAGTCTTCCAGAGGAAGGGAAATGCTCCGCTCCCCGTCTCCAAGCTCGACAAACACGGCTAGCAACTCTCTCAGCCGAGCGACCTTGACGCCGAGGAAGCTGGGCAAGAAGCGTCCGGCATAGCCCATGAAAGACTCGACCAGGGCCTGTCGAATGACCCCGCGTTCCCGTTCCGAAAGGATGATTTCGATCATTCTAATGTCCGCGACGACGCGGATCTGGTAAGGGTGATCGCTACGCTGTGGCAGTTTGGTGATCCCGCTGGGATTCGAACCCCGGGGCCACTTGATTAGAAGTTCGGACGATGCCGAAAATTTTGCAATATCATTAACATTTTAACAAGCCGCTGTTGGGCGCGTGTCCAAAATGTGCAGGCTCTTCCTGGGTTTTGGGGTAGTAGTTTTGTTGGGAAAACAAAGCGTTAACCATGGCGTCTTGGGAGCGCGGGCATCCTGCCCGCTCTTCGCAAGCTCCGTTGAAGATCGGCAACTCTTTGATCTCGCGGCAATAAGCGGGCAGGATGCCCGCGCTCCCAGGAGGGAGCCAGTTAGCCAATAACGCTCTAACATACTGATAAATATAATTTTTAAGCCACCCCGGAATCCAGGAAGAGCCTTTATCTTTTTCCGCAGCCTGCTAGAGGTCGAGGTCGCATACGAACCGGATGACGTGGTCGTCGCCGTCCTTGTCCGGCGCCGAACCGATCCCCAGCAGGCCGCTGCCGACCAGCCGGGTGGAATCCCGCCGGAGCAGAATCGGCGGTCCGTCGCCGGTGCGGACGAATGTCCCGTTCGAACTGTGATCGGTCAGCATGAAGCTCTCCCGGCTGAATTCGATGGCGCCGTGCTGCCGCGACGCCTGACGGGACAGAATCATGATATCGCTGGTTTCGCTTCGACCGATGGTCAGTTTCGGGTGCGCCAGATCCACCACGAACTCGCGATCGAGGTAACCCAGTTTGAGGGTCAGCGCCGCTTCTGTCAGGTTGCGCAGGACCGAACGGCCAATGACGGTGCTGTCGGTGGTGTCCTCGGCGCTGTCGTGGGGACGCAGCCGGTAGATGCTGGTGGGGACGGTCCGGCCCTTGACCGTGGTCCGATCCAGCAGCACCGACCGCTTGCGCAATGGCTCCGAGAGCCGGCGCACCATCTCGTCAGTCAACAGGACCTCTTGCGGGCTGGCCAGACTCTGGACCCGGGCGGCAACATTGATCGCGTCTCCGAACACGTCGCCGTCCGCATCCACCGCGCTGCCATAGTGCAGACCCACCCGAACGTGGACGCCGCCCACCTGCGCCGTCATGAGAGAAGCTGACGCCACCGTCGCCATCATCGCCTCGGCGGCGGTGCAGGCGCCGACCGGATCGGGAAAGGTACACATCAGACCGTCGCCCAGGCTCTTGATCACCCGCCCGCCGCCCCGGGTAACCGCCGACTCGAGCTGACGGAGAAGCCCCTGGATGATCTGAGTGGCGCGGACATTGCCCACCGTCTCATAAAGACGGGTGCTGTCACAGACATCGGCAAACAAAATGGCTAAGTCGATTTCCATGGAGATGCTTGATCCGCCCCTCGCACCCCGGCCGCCGCCCGGACGGTATCGACTCCGTCTCCGGCCGCCGTTGCCCCCCCGGCATTTGTAAGCGACCGCGACCATAGCACACTCCCCCGGCCCCGGCCATCCGGCCATGGGCGGGATCGAAGGCCGGTATGAAAATACCTGAACGAAAATCCCTTGCAGCCGGGTCTGCGGCAGGGCAGCGTACCGGCTGGGATGGTGCGCCGCCCTCTCTGGCGGGGGCTGTCTTCCCCAAAACCCCGGCAGACGCGGAGGCCCTCTGAGCACGCCCCCATCCCACATTGAACGCCACTTCCTGGCGTCGGCAGCCGTCCGCGACATCGTCATCGGCATGGCCGACGGTTTGACCGTGCCGTTTGCGCTGGCGGCCGGACTGTCCGGGGCGGTCGGATCGTCGGGGGTGATTGTGACCGCCGGCCTCGCCGAAATCGCCGCCGGCTCACTGGCCATGGGGCTCGGCGGCTATCTTGCTGCCCGCACCGATCAGGAACATTATGATTCGGAACACCGACGCGAACTTTCCGAGACCCGTGACCGGCCCGAACTGGAACGGCACGAAGTGGCGGAAATCCTGCGTAGCTTCGGTCTATCGGGAGAGGCGCTGGGTCAGGTGGTGAAAGCCATCGCCAGTGACCGCGACCGCTGGGTCGACTTCATGATGCGTTTCGAATTGGGGCTGGAACGGCCGGACCCGCGCCGGGCACCGGTCAGCGCCATCACCATCGGCTCGGCTTATCTGGTGGGCGGGGTGATCCCCTTGCTGCCTTACATGCTGTCCCCTGCGATCCACCCTGCGCTGTTGATCTCGGTGGCGGTGACGCTTGCGGCCTTGCTGTTGTTCGGTGGGGTCAAGGGACTTCTGACCGGGGTACCGCCGGTGACGGCCGGGCTCCAGACCGCGGCCATCGGCGCCCTTGCCGCCGCCGCGGCTTACGGGGTTGCCAAGCTGGTCGGCCCGGCCTGAACGCCTCCGATCGGCGCAAATACGAAGTTCGGAGATGCCGTCCTCAGTTGTCTTTACCCGCATCAAGGTTGTTCTGCCATGCTGTCGAGGCTTTTTGCCGTTGCCATGATCCTCGTGGTCCTGCCGGTCGCCGGTGCCGAAGCCGATCCTCTGGAAGCGTTCAACCGGTGGATGTTTGCGTTCAACAATGCGGTGGCCGGGACGGTCATCGCGCCGGTTTCGGCTGCACTTTCAACGTCGATTCCGCCGCCGGTGATCCAGGCCGGCCGCAACATCTATGCCAACCTGACCGAGCCGGAATTCATCGTCACCAACCTGTTTGCGGGCAATCACGCCGATGCCGGTCTCTCCGCCAGCCGGTTCCTGGTGAATTCCACCCTGGGCATCGGCGGTCTGTTCGATCCCGCCACCGGGCTCGGGCTGGTCCCGCGCGAGACCGAGTTCGGCGAATCCCTGTGCGCGGCCGGAGTGCCCGCCGGCCCCTATCTGGTGCTGCCCTTCATCGGCCCCACCAATGTCGCCTCGGCCGGCCTGCTCACCGGCTTTTTCGCGGTCGAATGGTACGCGCTCAGTCTGATCTCAACCCTGCTCGCCACCGCCGATCTGGTGGTCGACATCGGCGCCTCGGCGGCCAGTCTGCGCCATGCCGCCGACCTGCCGGACCTGACCCGACAGGACCCCTATCAGCGCCAGAGGAGCGACTACCTTCAATACCTGAATAACGGATGCCGCGAGAGCGGGTCGAAGACCCTTCCGCCGGCGGTCGCTGCCAAGAACTAACCCCCTGTTTCAACCGAATGAGTGCTTTCCATGTCCCGACTCGAAATCATCACCCGCCGTCCCGAACACCCGAGCCGTCCGGTTTCGTTGCTGTTTGTACATGGCTCGTTTACTCATGCCGGTATTTGGGACGTGAACTTCCTGCCCTACTTTGCCGCGGCAGGCTACACCGCCCACGCCGTCAGTCTGCGCGGCCACGGCCAGAGCGAGGGCCGGGCCCAGCTGCCCTGGTCCAGCCTTAACGATTACGTGGCCGACCTGTCCGAGGCGGTGGCGCAACTGGGCGAGCCGCTGGTTCTGATCGGCCATTCCATGGGCGGTATGGTGTTGCAACGCTACCTGCGCCATAACACCACCACGGCGGCGGTGTTGATGGCCTCGGTGCCGCCCTACGGCATGTGGGATTCCACCATCGGCATGCTGTTCCGCGACCCGCTGCTGATGCACCAACTGGGGCTGTTGATGACCTTTGGGCCGGGACTGGTCAACATCGCCACCGTCCGCCGCGCCATGATCTCGGACCGGGTTCCGGCCTCGGAAATGCTGCGTTACGAGTCCCTGTTCCAGAGCGAGTCACAGCGGGTGGTGATCGAGATGCTGGCCTTCGATCCCGTCTCGTGGCAGCCCGAGCCGTCGCTGCCGGTGCTGGTTCTGGGCGCAGAGGACGACGCCTTCCTCGTCCCGGCCCAGATCGAGGCCACCGCCCGGGCCTTCGGCACCACCGCCACCATCTTCCCCGACATGGCCCATGGCATGATGATCGAGCCCGACTGGCGTCTGGTGGCCGACACCATCGCCGGCTGGCTTGGAGACCTGGTAACCCGCCGGAACCCCAGTCGGGCGTTTACGCCTTCCTCCCGTAATCGATGATGGCGGCGGTGCCGGCCGGGATTTAGAGGAAGAGACGGTCGCTTTGAACCGGATCGGATTGTACCGGAGCGATGATTGACCCGCATGGAACGGCATTTCGGAGCATCGGTTGGATTGTTACGGATTCGTGCGGCAAACCCGTTTCACGACACTGCTTCTCTGGCCTATAAAGGAACGTCCCTGCCCCTGGCGGCTGTTGGTAGAGGTTGCGGCCGCGATGACCACTGAGCCCCCATCATTCCATTCGGTCCTGGATCTGGTTTGCGCCGATGCCGACCGGGCAAGAGACGGGCTGACCCTGACCATCAGGCAGGACAATGAATTCTGGTTCGTCCTGCCTGATGGGATTCTGCCGGTGGTCCCCGGCACCGACAACTGGCTCCCGTACCTCAGCCTTGACCCTAACGGCCGCCGATCTTACCTGCTCGCCCGAATGGCGTTCACCCGAAATAACGGGGCCATCGCCGATTCGGTCACCGGCAAGGGCATTCTGATGGAATTCCAGCCCTGTATACTGGTGGGCCGGAACAAGGATGGTCGCGGTACGGTAAGACGCTTCGACGACGGCGGTCTAAAGCCGCTCAAGCCACCGTCGCCGCCCCCGGAACCCGAAGGACCGGTCGTTCCCGATGTCGGCGCCCTGCTGTCGGGACTTGAGGAGACGCGCCAGACCCTGAGCGCCGTCGATACCCTGCTGGACGATCCCGACTCCCTGCTGACCGAGGACGAGGACAAGCGTCGCGCGTTGCAGGGGACGATTGCCGCCACCAAGGATCGCGCACTGATCGGGCTGGGACGGTTGGGCGAGGCGTTGTCCCAAGGCACCAGCCAGCCGACCGAAGAGTGGCGGGAGAACGTCCACCAGGCACTGACCGAAACCATTGAGGCCATGGTGTCCTTCGAGGAACTGGCCGACGACCTCCGGGACGAGAAGCGGCAGGAACTGGAAGTCCTGCACCGCTCGATCGTCGCCTATTTCGCGCGCATCGATCCCAAACTCAACGCCGAAGCCTGTCAACAGTTCTCCCGCGGAGTTAACCAGATCATCCTCGAAGACCGTAAGAGTACATTAACTGAAAAGCGCGACAGGATCGAAAAAAACATTGAAAAAGATTACGAGTGTATCATTTCTACGCTCCAGGGATTCTCCGGTAAAGGCTCAAGCCTGCCATTTATACCTTTTCCTTTCGCAGAGCCGGCTGGTGGAACCCAGATCAAGCTCGTTTTCAATATGATTCATCTGGCTATGGCGGTGCGCTACGGCGGCCTGTCGATCAGACTCGACACCTCCCGGTTTCCCCGCCTCCATGACGAGCTGCGCGGCTGGGACATGACACATCCGCCACGGGTTTACATTACGGACCGTAGCACCGGCAAGTGCCCGACGTCCTACGACCAGAGCCTGTAGTCCCGGCAAGCGCGAAGGATCCGCATGGCGTCGTGGGTTCCAGGGGCCATGCCCTTGGTGGGTCCAGGGCCATGCCCTTGGTGGGTCCAGGGCGAAGCCCTGGTCTGGGGAAGCTCGTCCCACGACCACCCAAGGAACGGGATCACGCCGTTGGTCCACCGGTGTAATGGTCCGGCCAATGCTCGCGGACGAAGGCGCCCGAGCTGTCGAAGACGTGACAGACGTCCAGCAGCGCCGGGCGTGCCGCCGGCAACGGTTTGCGACCTTCCGCTTCGGCCGCCGCCGCGGCAATGGCCGCCGCCGCCGCGCGCTCGCGCACCAGCACCGGGTAGATGGTCTGAAACGCAGTGGTGGCGATGGGCGCCAGCAACTCGGTCAGATGGGTACAGCCCTTGATCCCCGCCAGCCGCTCCTTGATCGCCCGGGTCCAGCCGGCACCGATGGTCAGTCCGACCAACTGCTGGAAGGCACCGGTGATGCCGCCACAAATATCGAAGGGCGACTTTTCGATCACGGCCTCAATGGCCGTCACAACGAAATCGTCGGTGATGGTCAGGCGGATCCGCATTCCGTGAACCGGATCGCCGGGCTCGATCTCACCGCGATGAACCGTGTGAAAGCCATAAGTCTTGACATCGGTCAGGTGGCCTTCGATGTCCCACAAGCCGTCGTCACGACGGTAGCCGCAGCAGGTGACGTGACGGGTGTGAATGTGCCGGCGGGGGCTGGGGTCGGATAAGGCCATCGGATCTCCGCAACGAGTAAAGCCGCCCCCACCCGGCCTGTGGACCGCTCAGTGCGGACGGTCCACGATGGTATCGACAGAATACCCGGAGCCGAAGACGATGGCTTCGCACTCGTGAACATCCTGCACAAGCTGCTCAGTGGCGACGGCGAACAGATCCCGTATCGATACCATGCCGACCACGCGACCGTCTTCCACCACCGGAAGATGGCGGTAGTGTCTTTTCCGCATGAACTGAAGGGCTTCGAGGGCGCGGGCCTCGGGCGGCAGGGTGTCGGGATCACGGGTCATCACCTCGCTGAGCCGGGTCCGTCGAGGATCGCGACCGGCCCCGACCACACGGACGGTCAGGTCCCGTTCGGTGAAGATACCGAGAATCCGGCTCAGGGTGGTGCCATCTGCGGTAATGACCACGGCGCTGATTTCCCTTTCGACCATCCGTTTGACGGCCCCGGTCACCAACTCCTGAGGCGACGCCGTGACCACGTCCTGATCATGAACGACATCGGGCACCAATCGGCGTTGTGGCATTGTTGCTCCCTCCTCCCCGTGGCGTCCGTCACCGCTCGCGCGCCTTGTGCCGTGGTTCCGGCAACATCGTTCATGGACGCTTTCTTTTTCCCACAGGGAAGGTGGTGCCAAAACCCCTCTTGTCAAGCAGAGCACCCCGGACCACGCCCGACCGGCTTACGACTCAGGATTTTCGTCGGGAATCGCCGCCGCACCGCCGGCGCCCGGCGGGGTCACCCGCAGCGCCGTGATCTGGTGCCGCTGGCGCCCCAGAATCTCGAAACGGAAATCATAGAACACGAAGGTCTGACCCACATCGGGAATCCGTCGGGCTTCGTTGAGCACCAGACCCGCGATGGTCGAGGCACGGTCATCGGGTAACCGCCATTCGAACTCGCGGTTAAGGTCGCGGATGGTCACCCAGCCATCCACCACGTAGGAGCCGCCCGGCTCGGCGCGCACGCCGGCCACCTGGACGTCATGCTCGTCGGCAATGTCGCCGACGATCTCTTCCAGAATATCCTCCAGCGTCACCACGCCCATCAAGCTGCCATATTCGTCGACCACCAGCGCGAAATGCTCGCGCCTCCGGCGAAACGCCTGAAGCTGGTCAAAGAGGGTGGTGGTATCCGGGGTAAACCACGGCTTTTGGGCGATGGTCAGAATATCCATCTTGTCAAGTTCGCCGCCATGGGCATGAACTTCGCGCAAAAGCGCCTTGGCGTGCAGAACCCCGATGATGTTGTCGGTCTCGCCACGCCACAGCGGAACCCGGGTGAACGCGCTGTTGAGCACCGCGTCGACGATCTCCCGGGGCGGCAACGAGGCATCGATCATCACTACATTGCGCCGATGGGTCATGATTTCGCTGACCTCGACATTGGTCAGGTCAAGGATCGAGCGCAGCATCGCCCGCTCTTCGCGAACTTCCTCTTCGGTATCGACGCCACGATGAAGCTCGATGGCGCCACGCAACTCGTCTTCGTTGGACACGAGACTCCGGGTACGGATATCGGCGCCCAGCAGACGCAGCATGTGCAGAACGCACCACGCAACCGCCCGCGTCACCGGCGCCAGCACCACCACCGCGACCTGCACCGGCGGCGCCACCAGCAGCGCCGCGCGGTCGGCATAGTTGATGGCATAGGTCTTGGGCATCACTTCGGCAAAGACCAGGATCAGACCGGTCATGATCCCGGTGGCATAGAACACGCCATGGTCACCGAACAGGCCGATCAACAGGCTGGTGGCCATGGCCGAACTCAGGATGTTGATGGCGTTGTTGCCCAGCAGCAAGGCGCCGATCATCTGTTCCTTCTGCTCGCGCAGCCGGTTGACCATTCGGGCACGCGGATTGCCTTCCTGCTCCAACTGGTGCATGCGCGCCCGCGATGCCCCTGTCAGCGCGGTTTCCGCCCCCGAAAAGAACGCCGAAATCCCGACCAGGACCAGGATCACACCGATCGTGATCCACACCGTCATGTCCATCGCTTCTGCCTGCCCGAAGGCACCGCCCCTGCCCCGCCGCGGCGCACCCTGGCCGCCCGACGCGAAGCATAGCGCCGGCCGTGATCCCAGGCAATGATCACAACGATGCGCGCCACCGAACGCGCGGCATCATGCCTGCGGTTGCGGCTCCAGGACCTTCAGCACCTCGACCGGGTCGACCTCGGTGGCCAGGAAGGCCTGGCCGATACCGCGGGCGAGCACGAAAGCAATGCGACCGTCGCGGACCTTTTTGTCGCGGCCCATATGGGCGAGCAGGTGCCCGGGATGCCACGGGACACCGGGCACGTCGGCGGGACCCGTGGGCAGGCCGACCTCGAACAGATGCCGGCGCACCCGCAACGCATCGGCGGCCGGCGCAAGACCCAGCACCACCGACAGGTCGAAGGCCAGCGCAAGACCGATGGCCACCCCTTCGCCATGGGTCAGGGTGTCGCCGAAGTCGCAGGCGGCTTCCAGGGCATGGCCGAAAGTATGGCCGAGGTTGAGCAGCGCCCGGGCGCCGCTCTCGCGTTCATCGGCGCCGACGATGGCGGCCTTGGCCCGGCAACTGGTCTCGACCGCGTGGCGGCGGGCGTCCTGGTCGCCGGCGATCACGGCGGCGCCGTGCCGCTCCAGCCACTCGAAGAACGCCGGGTCATTGATCAGGCCGTATTTGACGACCTCGGCATAACCCGACAGCACCTCGCGCCGCGCCAGGGTATCGACCACCCTGGTATCGGCCAGCACCAGCCGGGGCTGATGAAAGGCGCCGATCAGATTCTTGCCATGCCGGTTGTTGATGCCGGTCTTGCCGCCCACCGAACTGTCCACCTGGGCCAGCAGGGTCGTCGGAATCTGGACGAAATCCAGGCCGCGCAAGGCGATCGCCGCGGCAAAGCCGACCAGATCGCCGACCACTCCGCCGCCCAGCGCCACCAGCACCGTCGACCTCTCGAGGCCGCGAGCGAACAAGGCGTCCAGCAGCTGCTCCAGGTGATCGAAATCCTTGGTCCGTTCCCCTGGCGGCAGGATCACCGCCGGACCGCCATCGGCCAGCCCTTCCCGATCCAGCGCCTGTTGCAACGCCGCCAGATGCCGGCTGGCCACCGTCTGGTCGGTGACGACAATCAGCCGCCGGTGTTTGCCGATGGCCCCCGCAATCAGCCGCCCGGCCTCGGCGATCACCCCCGGACCCACCACGATGTCGTAACCGCGGCTGCCCAATTCGACCCGAACGACATCCCTCATGGCCTGACCCTCATGGATTTGCTCCCGTCCTCGACGGTTTCGGGAAGCGGCGCGGTGGTGGCAAGCGTCCGACCAAGGTGGCGCTCCAAGGCCGCCAGCACCCGATCGACCATCTCCTCGAGCGGACAGTCCACGCTGTCGACCGTCAGGTCCGCCTCGGCATAAATCGGGTTGCGGAGCGTGATCAGCCGGTCAAGAACGTCGCGCGGGGCCTCGCCCTGTTTCAGCAATGGCCGGTTGTTTCGCCTGGCGGTACGCGCAACCAAAACCTCCAGTTCGGCCCGCAGCCAGACGGAGATCACCCGTCCGCGCATCAACGCCCGCGTGATTGGATCGACGAAGGCGCCGCCGCCGGCGGCCAGAATCTGCACCGGCCGCTCCAGCAGCCGCCCGATGACCCGCCGCTCGCCGTCACGGAATGCGGCCTCGCCATGAATCAGAAAGTATTCCTCGATGGTACAACCAGCCGCGGCCTCGATCTCCACGTCGGCATCGACGAAGGGCAGACCCAGCCGCGCCGCGAGACGCTTGCCGATTGCGGTCTTCCCGGCCCCCATCAGTCCGACCAGCACGACGGTTTGTGGCAAGACCGCCGGCTCGACGCCATCGGGATTGCCGGGTGCCGTCACTGGCCGGCGGATTGCTGTGAACGGAGACATCCGAGACCCAAGCCCTGTCAAAATTCCCGGAACCGTGCGGGCGGGAATGGCTCTCCGTTCGCGCACGCAACCTCGCCCGCGGCGGCTGCATGCCCCCGCCCCGGAGCGCAGCACCATGGCACAGCGGCACGACCGCTGCCAAGGGGCAAGGCCGCGCGCCACTCGTGGCTTCAGGCCGACGCCGCCCCGCGTCGCCGGCCGGACCGGATCAGACCGGGAATACTTGCGTCCTGGATTGTGCCGGATCGCCGGTCACCCCCGGCGGGCTTCCTCCACGACCCTGCACCCAGATCCCGACAATCCGCCTGCATCCGGCAGCCTGCCGCAGTCGGTTGCAAAAGACAGACAGGCAGACAGGTCCGGCCCGGGTGACGGGGCCAGGCTGGGCTGGGGAAAGTATATCCGCGAAGTCGGGGAAGTCGCCCGGCGGATGCCGGTATCAGGGCATTTCTGCGCGGATTTGCTCGCGCAGCAGGTCGATGGGTCGCTGCGCCCCCGCGCTTTCGTAATGCCAGAAGGTCCAGCCATTGCAGGCCGGCAGGCCCTGGACCGCCGCGCCTACCTGATGGATCGAGCCGCGGTGGTCGCCAAGATGGTTGGAGGCAATCAGCGTGCCGTCGGCCCGAACCTTGGCGTGATGGAGCCGGCGCTGGTCAAACAGGACGGTCCCGGGTTTGAGCATGCCCCGCTCGACCACCACACCGAAGGGAATGCGGGGTGCCTGGCGTTTCGATTTGGCCTCAACCAGGGACATGTCGGTGACGCCGGTCACCGCGGCGATGCGTGCCTCGGCTGCGGCAGCATAGTTGGGCTCCCGTTCCAGGCCGATCCAGGACCGGCCCAGCCCTTTGGCCACCGCCCCGGTGGTCCCGGTGCCAAAAAACGGATCGAGCACCAGATCACCGCTGCGGGTCGAGGCCATCATCACCCGATACAGCAGCGCCTCCGGCTTCTGGGTCGGATGCAACTTGCCGCCGCCGTCGCCCTTCAGCCGTTCCTGACCGGTACAGACCGGCAGCAGCCAGTCGCTGCGCATTTGAAGGTCCTCGTTCAGAGCCTTCATGGCGTCATAGTTGAAGTGATAGCGCGCGTCCTTGTCTTTGGCCACCCAGATCAGCGTCTCATGGGCATTGGTAAAGCGGGTTCCACGGAAATTCGGCATCGGATTGGTCTTGCGCCATACGATGTCGTTCAGAATCCAGAACCCCAGATCCTGGAGAATCGCGCCGATCCGAAAGATGTTGTGGTAACTGCCGATCACCCACAGGCTGCCGGTATCCTTAAGGACGTGGCGCACACCGCCAAGCCAGGCGCGGGTGAAGCGGTCGTATTCCGCAAAGTCAGTGAACTTGTCCCAGGCCTCATCGACGCCATCAACCCGGGTGTGGTTCGGCCGCAGCAGATCGCCGCCCAGTTGGAGGTTATAGGGAGGATCGGCGAACACCATGTCGACGATGCCGCCGGGCAGCCCGTTCATGATCTCGACGCAGTCGCCGACCATCACGCGGTTGGGCAGGACCAGAGGGGAGGTGGGAGAGGTGCGTTTCATAGCCTGTCCGATGCCGGTTCGATGCCAGCAGCATAGACTCGATTCGCCCCCCGGCGTCAATTGGGTTTCAGTGCGATCTCAGCGTCTTATCGCCATCTCCTCACGTACTGGTGCAAAAGTGGCACGATGATGCCGGGTCGGCCCCCAGCGCCGCAACGCCGCGAGGTGGTCAGCGGTGGGGTAACCGGCATTGTGGGACCAGCCAAATTGAGGGAATTCCTCAGAAATCCGTTCCATCTCCTTGTCCCGGACGACTTTTGCGACGATCGAGGCGGCAGCGATGGACAGGCTCGACTGGTCTCCGCGAATGATTGTGGTGGCCGGACACGACAGTCCCGGCGGCAGATGGCGGCCATCGACCAGCACATGGTCCGGTCGGACCGCGAGACCGGCCACGGCTCTGGCCATGGCCAGCAGCGCCGCCCTCAATATATTGAGTTCCTCGATCTCGCGGACCGTGGCCGCGCCCACCGCCACCGCCACCGCCGCAGCGCGGATTTCCGGGGCCAACCGCTGCCGGGTGGCCCGGCTGAGCCTCTTGCTGTCGTTGACGACGCCGGCCAGTCCGGCCGGCAGGCCCTCGAACGGCAGAATTACCGCGGCGGCCATCACCGGCCCGGCCAGCGGCCCCCGACCGACCTCGTCGACGCCGCAAACCAGCCGGCCATCGGCGGCGCCGGCCTGTCGCTCGTGATGGAAATCAGGATGGTCGGAACGGTTCGCCTTCATGGCCGGGAAGATAGCCGGGAACCGGCGCGATCTCCAGAGGCCATGGCGGCTTTCTGCCGGCCGCCGGGGCCGCCCCCTGACGAAAAGTTTTGTTACTCCACATCGCAACCACTCAAATCCTGCTTTCATGCGCAAGTCGGCCAATTTGTCACCGATCAGTCTGATTATGTGCGATCTTTGGATGATTGATGGCGTGCAACAAGGCAATACCGCAGTTCAAAGGCAATATTGCTGAAATATCGCGAGTTATATCATATATGTGTATGAATATTCCCTGTTCAATGCAATACAATCGCATGTAACAATATTTCATTATATCGTATTGTAGTTTACTCTACACTTTATTCGTGTCGAGAAAGCGACCGAACGCTGACATACGGCAGCGCGGCATTGCTACGGTGGCACTTATTATTTTGGGATGCACCGGTTCCCATAAACGCGGCTTTCGGACGTCTGGGCTGGGCCGGTGGCTCTTCCTGGAGTCCGGGGTGCTGATCTGCTGCCGACGATGCGTGGTGCGACCCCGTCGTTCGGTGCATCCCTCGGTCCGGATCGGCGGCCCGCTCAACGCTAAATAATCCCGCGGTCGGGGGCGGGCTCAGAGTGTGACAAGCACTCGGGTCAGCCGAAGAATCCGTGCAGGAACCACGGCGCCGCGCGGTCCGGCTGGTAGCGCCCGGAGCGGAACAGCCAGAACCGCCGGCCATCGGCGTCCTCCACCCGGTAATAATCCCGGAGGTCGCCCGGACCGCGCCACCATTCCGGCTCCAGACGTTCCGGCCCTTCGGCCTTGGTCACCCGGTGGACCACGCCCCGCCAGCGAAACATCAGGGGCGGATCGTCGGGCACCGGGGCCATCACCTCAACGGGCTCCGGTTGCCCCAGCAGGCGCAATGGTCGTGGCCGGTCGGCCGGCCAGTGGGCGCCGGTAAAGGGCTCCAGCGCCGGAACCCAGGCCACCGCGTGCTCGGGCCACCAGCTTGCCCGGGGCAGAGGCCGCCGCACCGTTCCCAGGCGCAAACCCAGCCGGTCGACCAGCCCCGCAAGATCGTCGGCGGCGGCATCTCCGGCATCAAGGCCGCCGCCCAGACCGGGCTGGACCGCCGCCAGGGGTTCCACCAGGGGCGCGGCCAGCACCAGCACCTCCAGGCCAGCCCCCGGTGAGATGGTGCCGAGACGCTCGGCCAACAGGGTCAGCAACGCCGCCGGCGCCCGGACCGGCCGGCTGGTACCGATGGCGATCACCCGGGGCGGGTCGCCGCAGTCGGCATCCACGGGAAAGCACCACAGTTCTAGCCGGCGCGCCCCCTCCCCGGCCTTTTCCAGCCCGGCGCACAGCGAGGTCAGCAGACGCCGCACCGCCGCGGCAATTGCGTCCGCAGTGGCGATGGGTTCGGCAAAGGCCAGCCGCGCGATGTGGGCCGCGGCGGGTCGGCGGGGCGAAATCGGCTCGTCCTCGCTGCCCAGTGCCCAATCGAGCCGCCGCCCGACCTCGATGCCGAAGCGCGCGGCCAGCGAACGCCGCGGCAGCGGATAAAGCGCGCCGATCCGGCGGAGGCCGACCCGGGCCAGCGCCGCCGCCGTCGGCGGCGGCAGACCCAGGGCCTCCACCGGCAGGTCGGCCAGAAACCCGCGCTGGCCATCGGGTGGAATCAGCGCCGGACGCCAGCGCGCGGCGGCGCGGGCGGCGCCCGGCGTATCGGCGATGGCGACCCGCGCGGTGAAGCCGGCCCGACTCAGGCGTCGGGTCAGATCCTTGACCAGTCCCTCTTCACCACCGAACAGGTGGGCGCACCCGGTGATGTCCAGGACCAGGCCGTCGGGCGCCTCCACCGCCAGCCACGGCGTATAACGCCCGCACCAGTCGGCCAGCCCTTCGAGCGCCCGTGCACACGGCCCGGGTTCCGCCGGGACCACCGCCAGCCCGGGCACCACCGCCCGGGCATCGGCCAGCGTCATCCCCGGCCCGACTCCCGCCGCCGCCGCGGTCCGATTGACTGCCACCACCATCATGCCACGCCCGGCCCCACCCCCAACCGCGGCCACCACCACCAGTTCCCGCCCGACCGCCACGCCGCCTCGACGCTCGACGATATCGGTGGCAAGACGTGGCAGCCACAGGGACAGGATGCGGCGAGACATGGCAATCCGGGAAATATCATGAACGTATCCCATACATAATATGAAAACAGGCGGATTGCGAGTCCCGGTAGCCGGAGGGCTGACCCGCCCGCTTCTGATGGCGCGTCGCTTTTCCCGCTCGGGCAAAGTGCCGGACACAGGTCCGGGGCCGGCGGACAGAAAAAAGCTGGCGCTACCGAGCCAAAAAGAGCAGAAATAAACTATTCAAAAGAGCAGACCTGTCGGATAAATCGCGCTTTCCGTCATCGGTAGCACTCTATAAACCGAATATTATTATCCGTAAATTGCGATATCATCTCAGGAAGACTGGATAATAATATCATTTATTGGGTGACTCTGAAATCATGCTCTTGGCATCTCTGGCTGATACCGGCGATGAAGACGATCATGGCGGCAGGCGGCGATCAGCCGCGAGGGGAATATAAAGTTTTGGAAAAGTTGTCCGCAGATCGGCCGCCGAGCGCAAGGAGGGCGGATGTCTCCACCATCTATTGAACAGAAGCAACTTGTTGTTAAGGTAAAAATTGCCATAGGTGGCCGCAAGAACCTCTTTTTTTGCGACGTTAACCGGATCCGTGTCGCTCAGATAGCCATGGACAACCGGAATCTCGATATGACGTTGGCGAAAGCCGACCCACTCGTAGCGGCGACACATATCCGTATCTTCGAAGTAAGCCGGGGCGAAGGCGGCATCAAAAAGCCCGTATCGTTCGGCGACACTGGTCCGAATGATGGCCACCGCACCGCAGATATAGGCAAAGTCCTGGTTGACCGCTCCGGCCGTCGGCCGCACCGCGTCGCAGAACGGTCCGCCGATGGCCACCCCCGGATCGGCCACCATGGCCCCGACCAGGGTATCGAGCCAACCCGGCTGACCAAAGATCACGTCATTGTTGATCGTGACAAAGAAATCGAACGCCAGCTTCCGTCGCATAAGTTCGTAAGCAAGATTGTGGCCGGCACCATAGCCGATATTCGTTCTCAGCAGTTTGACCGACACCCCGGGCGTGCGGGCGGCAAACGCCTTGAGCAGGGCGCGGGTTTCCGGCTCCGAGCCTTGGTCGACGATGACCACCGCGTAATTCGATCCCGGCGGATGCGCTGAAAGATCGCCCAGGAGATTGTCCAGATAGCGGGGCGAGTCCCAGCTCAGAATACTGATGAGAGCCATTGCTGCCATGATCGCGGCCTTCCTCAGGCGCTTTCCCCCCGGACACCGTTCGGTTGCGCCCCCCGGGAGCCTGCCCGATCGAAACTTCGCCTGCAAGCGCGACCCATCGCCAGATGAACAACGAACCGGCCACAGCCCGGAAGTCAGAGCCGGTTCCCCCGACCGATATATTCGGCCACCGCGGCCCGACGGTTGGGAATTGTGACCGGAGAGAACTCCCGGTTGCGGGCCTGCCAGTCGGCGAAGGTCAGGGGCATCAGCTCCGCCACCATCCGGTCGTAGACCTGCGGCAGCACACTGGAGGCGGGATCGAGCCCGCGGACCACCAGCAGACCACTGGGCGCGGCCGGCACCATGCCCAGTTCGAGATCGGGGCGATGGCGGCGGAGTGCCGGCAGAATCTTCCAGGTATCGCCGGTCCAGAAGCCGGAGCGACGCACCCGGGCCGAGCTGATCGCGTCAAGCGGAAGGACATCGTGGAAAACCATCACCGCCGAGGGCGCCGCATGCCGCTCCAGGTTGATGAAGTCCTTTAGCGCCTGGTCGAAGGTATGGAGCCCGTCGATGAACGCCAGTTCGACCCTCTGGCCGTTGAGTTCCGCGGTCAGATCGTAGCCGGCAAAGAAGTCGTCGCTGGTGGTCCCGAACAGGCGGGTGGCGGTTATGAACTCGTGGGTCACCCGCAGTGCCGGATCGATGCCGACTGCCAAAGTCGGCGGTCTGGCCAGGGCCAGTGTCGCACCGGTTTCGACGCCGATTTCAACATAGGTCGCCGGCCGCAGAATGTCGTGCAACTGGGCCAGAACCGAGACGTAGTCGTCGCCGGGGAGCCTGACCGACGCCAGGCCGGACAAGGCTCCGGGAAAGGCCGGATAGCGGGCCAACAGGCCGGAGAGGATCGTCCCGGCCTCCCGGCGCCGGCCCAACCGGTTGAGAGTCAGTGCCAGGTTGCGTTGAAAGACCGGATCGTCAGGCGACAATCTCACCGCCTGCCGGTGACACCCGACCGCTTCGCCTGGCCGGCCGGCCACCGCCAGCGCCAGTCCCAGGTTATCGTGATGTTCGGCACGATCGGGCTCGAGGACGACGGCTCGGCCGAGCAAGGCCATCGCCAGTTCGTCGCGGCCCGCGCGCAGGGCAATCACTCCGGCCAGCCCGAACACCCCGACGTCGTCGGTATCGGCCTCCAGCAACCGCTGGCACAGCGTCGACGCCCGGTCAAGCCGGCCGGCCGCCAGCTCGGCCTTAGCCAGCGCCAGGGTCTGATCTTTCGGGTGCGGCGACAACGGCGGGCGGTGGTCCATGGCGGGCGCCCCCAAGGGAAAGGACGGACAACGGAAGCCACCAATGTACGCCATCCGGCGGCTACCCGCGACAGTACGGATTTCCAGGTTGTCGGCTGATGTCATCGGCGCAGGACGTAGGCCGGGACCACCATCACCGGTGCCGAACCGGAGATGGGAAAAGGTGATGGATGTGGTATTCCTGCGACGGGGAGGAGCGCCGCTCCCCCCAACTCCGTCGCCAAAGGCCGATCCGCCCTTGGAACCCTTGGTCTTTCCATCTCGTTGTCCGCCATGACCGACCGGCTGCCCGATCGCTTCAACATCGCCCGCCACTGCCTGACCGACCAGGCCCGGCTCCGCCCCGACAAGATCGCGCTGATCATCGTCGGCGATGACGGCTGCGAGAGGCGCTGGAGCTACTCCGAGCTTGACCTGCTGGTGCGGCGGCTGGCCGGCGGGTTGCTGGCGCTTGGGGCACGGCCGGGCGAGCGGCTGATGATCCGCATGGACAACGACCTGCCCTATCTGCTGACCTTTTTCGCCGGTTTTGCCGCCGGGTTGATCTCTTTCCCTTCTTCCGCCGCCCTCACCGCCGAGGAGGCGGAATTCCTGCTGGACGATTCGGGAGCGTCGCTGCTGGCGGTCTCCAACGATCTGACCCTTACCCACCCGCTGCCGGACTCGGTGCGGGTGGTGACCGACACCGAGATCCGGCGGCTGGCCGAAACCGGACCGCTACCCCAGCCCCAGGATACCGCCGCCGATGACCCGGCCTTTCTGATCTACACCTCGGGCACCACCGGCCGACCCAAGGGCGTGCTCCATGGTCACCGGGTGGTCTGGGGCCGGCGACCGATGGTGGCGGGCTGGTACGGCCTGACCGCTGACGACGTGGTGCTCCACGCCGGCGCCTTCAACTGGACCTACACGCTGGGGGTCGGCCTGCTCGACCCCTGGGCCAACGGCGCCACCGCGGTCCTCTACAATGGCCGCCCCGACCCGGCGGTCTGGCCCGAACTGATCTCCCGTCTTGGCGTCACCCTGTTCGCCACGGTGCCCAGCCTCTACCGCCGCATCCTCAAATACGGCGCAGTCTCCCGCGAAAAGCTGGCCACCCTGCGCCATGGCCTGAGCGCCGGCGAGGCGCTGGCGCCGGCCCTGCTCGAAGCCTGGCGCGCCCGGGCCGGCACCGAGCTTTACGAGGCGCTGGGCATGAGCGAGATTTCCACCTACGTTTCCACCGGTCCCGGCATGGTGATCAAGCCCGGCAGTCCGGGCAGGCCCCAGGCCGGGCGCCAGGTGGCCATCCTCGACCCCGAGGCCCCCGCCGCCGAGCCGCGGCTGCTGCCCCCGGGTCAGGTCGGCCTGCTGGCGGTCCATCGATCCGACCCCGGACTGATGCTCGGCTACTGGAAACGGCCGGAGGAAGAGGCGCTGGTGATGCGCGGCGCGTGGTTCACCGGCGGCGACCTTGCCCACCTGGACGAGGACGGCTATCTGTGGTTTCATGGACGCAATGACGACCTGCTCAACACCCATGGCTACCGGCTGTCGCCACTGGAAATCGAGCGGGTGCTGGCCCATCACCCCGATATCGCCGACGTCGCGGTGGGTGAGGTTGCGGTGGCCGCGGACCTGACCGTGCTTACCGCCTTCGTGGTCCCCCATGGCACCACCAGCGAAGCCGCGATCCTGGACTGGGCCAGGGATCACCTGGCCACCTATAAACTACCGCGCCGGGTCGTGTTCGTAGACCGGTTGCCCCGCACCGCCAACGGCAAACTGCTCCGCCGCGCCCTGCCCGCCTGACGGTTGCGGTCCTGACGTCACAAGGTCAAGGGTTCAAAGGGCCGACCGGCCCTTTGNNCCACAAAAACCCTTTCACTTCAACGACTCATCGTAACCTGGCGCGTATCGGGCCACGTCCCTGGTCACCGAAGGTCCAACCCCTCCAGGATCGCCGCCACCAACCCGTCGCCGTCGCCGACGATCCGCTGAGCCCCTGCCGCCCTCAGTTCCTCCACCTCGTGGTAGCCCCACGCCACCCCGATGGCGCCAACCCCGGCGCGGCGGGCCATCTCCATATCGAACACGGTATCGCCGATCATCACGGTATCGGCGGCCTCCGCCCCGCTTTCGGCCAGTGCCCGCCGGACCATGGCCGGATCGGGCTTGCCCGGCCCGATATCCGCGGTCTGCAAGGTCACGAAGAAGCGGGCGAGGTCGTGATGTGCCAGAGTCGCGGTCAGCCCGCGCAGGGACTTGCCGGTGGCGACGCCCAGCAGCACCCGTTCGCGCTCCAAAGCCTCCAGCGCCTCCCGCAGGCCGGGAAACAGCGGCTCGAGATGACGTCCGGCCAGACGCCCGCGCATGAACGCCTCTTTGTAACGCTCCGCCAGCCGGACATGCTGCACCGGGTCGCCGTCGGGCAGCAGCCGCGCCACCGCCTCCACCAGAGACAGCCCGACCACCCGCCGCACCCGGACCGGGTCCGGTTCGCCCAGCCCCTCGCCGGCCCAGGCCGCGGTCATGGCCGAGACGATGGCATGCTGACTGTCGACCAGTGTGCCGTCACAGTCGAACAGGGCAAGTTTCAAGGTGTCACCGGACATTGGACCCGTCGCTTCCGCTTTCTTTCGTCGGCCGGCGGGCCTGACGCCTGCGGTGCATCGCACATCCCCGCCGGCAAGGAAACAGCGAAGACCCGACGGCACGCCGATGCCGTCACCGGGAGTCCAACCGCCGGTATTCACGGAGTTCGGCAGCCACCGCCGCGACCACCGACTCCCAGTCACCGGTGGCAGGCTGCCGGAACAGGCGCAGGGTCGGATACCACGGACTGTCGTCGCGCCCCAGCAACCACCGCCAGTCGGGCGAGAACGGAACCAGGGTCCAGACCGGCAGCGCCAGCGCCCCGGCCAGATGACAGACCGAAGTGTCCACCGAGACCACCAGATCCAGCGCCGCCATCACCGCGGCGGTGTCGCTGAAATCCTTCAGCTCCGGCCCCGCCTCCAGGACCGGCCCCTGGCTGCGGAGCGCCTCGATCTCTTCGGCGGTCCCGTCCTTCTGGAGGCTGACCACCATCAGCCCCGGAACCGACAGGGCCGCGGCGAACCGGGCCGCGGTCATGGAGCGGTTGCGGTCGTTCTTGTGCCTGGGATTGCCACGCCAGGCCACCCCAACCTTGAGGCCGGCGCACCCGGCCAGCCGCTGCCGCCACGCCGCCACCCGCGCCGGGTCCTGGTGCAGATAGGGCACCGCCGCCGGAATGGTCTCAAGATTGGTGCCGAGCAGACCGGGCAGGCTGAGCAACGGCACCTGACAGTCATAACCGGGAAGGTCGCGCCCATCGGGATACAGCCCGTCCACCCCGGCCAGCCCCTGGAACAGGCCCGAGAGCGAGCCCGGACAGGACAGCAGCACCCGCCCGCCCTTTTGCCGGACCAGCGATGCGTAGCGCACGAACTGGATGGTATCGCCCAATCCCTGCTCGCTGTGCAGCAGGATGGTCCGCCCGCCGAGGTCGCCGCCATCCCACAACGGCGCCGAAAGACCATGGGGCCGGGCATCCTTCTTGCGCCAGCGCCACTCGTATTCGCGCCAGCCGATGCCGAAATCGGCCAGCAACAGCCGGAGCAGCGCCTCGTTCCAGTGGGCCTCGGCATAGTTGGGTTGAAGGGCCAGCGCCTGCCGGTAATGGGCCAGCGCCTCGTCAAACCGGCCCTGATCCTTCAGCACATTGCCCAGGTTGTTGTAAGCCTTCGCGTAGCCGGGACGGAGTTCCAGGGTGCGGCGGTAACACGCCATCGCCTCGTCCAGCCGGCCCTGCTCCTTCAGGGCGTTGCCGAGGTTGTTGTGGGCCTTGGCATAGTCCGGTTTGAGGGCCAGTGCCTGCCGGTACAGGGCCTCCGCCTGTTCATGGCGGCCCTGATCCTGAAGCACCAGCCCGAGATTGTAGTGGGCCTCGGCGTAGTCCGGCTTGAGGGCCAACGCCCGCCGGTACTGCGCCTCGGCCTCTTCCGGCCGCCCCTGGTCCTGGAGGACGGTTCCCAGGTTGTTGCAGGCCGCGGCCGAGTTCGGCCGGATGGCCAGCGCCTGCCGGTAGTGGGCCTCGGCATCGTCAAACCGGCCCAGGTCCTTGAGCGCATTGCCCAGGTTGTTATGGGCCTCGGCAAACATCGGCTGGAGCGCCAGGGCACGCCGGTAATGGCTCACCGCCTCCTCCAGCCGGCCCTGATCCTTGAAAACGTTGGCCTGGTCGTAGTGGGTGCGGGCAAAATCCGACGGCTGGGTTCCCCGGGGCGCACCACCGCCGGTCGCCGCCTGGTCCAGGAGTGCCGCACCCAGATTGTTGTGAGCATCGGCGTGATCGGGCCGAAGCACCAGCGCGTGCCGGTAGTGGCTCGTCGCCTCGTCCAGCCGGCCCTGATCCTTGAAGACGTTGCCCAACTTGAAGTGGGCTTCGGCGTCGTCGGGGCGGAGGACCAGGACGTGGCGGTACAGCACCGTCGCATCCTCCAGCCGGCCCTGATCATGGAACAGGAGACCGAGATTCCGGTAGGCGTCGGCAAAATCCGGGCGCAGCGCAATCGCCTGCCGGTAGTGGGCCACCGCATCCTCGAACCGCTCCAGGTCCCGAAAGGCGTTGCCAAGATTGTTGTGAGCCTCGGGATAGCCCGGCCGGAAGGCCAGTGCCTGCTGATAATGGGCCACCGCCTCCTCATGCCGGCCCCGATCCCGCAGCGCGTTACCCAGATTGTTGTGCGCCTCGGGGTATTGGGGCCACAGGACCAGCGCCTGCCGGTAGCAGACCATCGCGTCGTCGATCTGACCCCGATCCTTCAGTACGATCCCCAGGGCATTGTGGGCGGGGGCCGACTCCGGGTTGAGGGCCACCGCCCGTTCGTGGTGCGCCTGGGCCTGATCGAGCCGGCCTTGCGCCCTCAGGACCATGCCCAGATTGTTATGGGCCTCGGCAAAATCCGGCCGGATGGCCAGCGCCTGCCGGTCGTGCCCCTCCGCCTCCAGGAGCAGGCCCTGGTCCCGCAGGACCACACCCAGATTGTTGTGGGCCTCGGCATAGTCCGGCCTGATCACCAGCGCCTGCCGGTAGTGGCCGGCGGCCTCGGCCAACCGGCCGGCTGCCCGGTAAGCCTCTCCCAGATTGTTATGGAACACCGCATCGCCGCCGTTCAGGGCAACCGCCCGCCCGATCAGCGCGATGGCGGCGTCGGGCATGCCCGCCTGCTGGGCCAGCACCCCCAGCAGGTGCAGGCTGTCCACATGCCCGCCCTCGATCTCCAGCACCTGCCCATACAGCCGCCCGGCCTCGGTCAGCCGGCCGGCCTGGTGGTGCTGAAAGGCTTCGTTGAACAGGTCCTGAATTTGAGGCATGGTTTGGGCTCGTTTCCAGTTGGAAAGGTAAATTCCGGGGGAGCACGGCTCCCCCGGACCCCCTCGCCAAAGGCCGATGGCCCTTGGAACCCCGGATGGCGCTTCAGACCACCCGGACGTTCTTGAACTGCCAGGGGTCGGTGGTATCGATGTCTTCCCGGAACAGCACGCCGCGGCCGTCAAGCGGCGTCCAGTCGCTGTAGACTCCGACCACGTCGCCAAGATACGGGCGGGCGATCTCCAGCACCCGGCGGAAATCCATCTCGTCGGGGTCGACCACCCCGGCGGTGGGATTCTCCAGCGCCCAGATCACCGCTCCCAGCACCCCCACCGTCACCTGAAGACTGGTGGCGCTGTTGAACGGCGCCAGTTCCCGGGCCTGATGGATCGAAAGCTGGGAGCCGTACCAATAGGCGCCCTTGGCGTGGCCCAGCAGCAGCACGCCCAACTCGTCGATCCCGTCCACCAGCTCTTCGACCATCAACCGCTTTTCGTCCTGGACCCGATAGGTCTTACCGTTGAACTCATGGAGCGACAGCACCGCGTCGTCGCAGGGATGATAGGCGTAGTGGCAGGTCGGCCGGTAGCGCGCCTGTCCGTTTTCCCGAACGGTGAAGTAGTCGGCGATGGAGATCGATTCGCCATGGGTGATCAGGAAGCCATGGAACGGTCCTTCCATCGGGGTCCAGGTCCGCACCCGGGTCGAACATCCCGGCCGCTCCAGCCAGATCGCGGCGTCGCAACCGAAATCATGGCGGTTGCCGTCCTGGGGCCAGTGGCGCTCGTGACTGCCCCAGCCCAGTTCGGCCGGTTGCATGCCCTCGCTGAGAAAGCCGTCCACCGACCAGGTATTGACGAATTCGCCGCGCCGCTTGGGATGGGCGCAAACCTGGGTGTCGCGCTCGGCAATGTGAATCACCTTGACCCCGAGGCGCTCGGCCAACAGCCCCCATTCCTCGCGGTTGCCGGGCCCGGTCACCGCAACGCCGGTGTCGCTGGCGATGTTCAGCAGCGCCTGCTTGACGAAGTGCGACACCAGCCCCGGATTGGCGCCGTGGGTCAGCACCGCGGTCGGCCCGCCCTGGAACGGCGCCCGCCGGGCGTGGGCCGCCTCACGCAGGGCATAGTTGGAACGCAGCGAGGGCGAGACCGAGGCATCGGTATAGCCGCCCGGCCACGGTTCGATGCAGGTATCGACATAGAGCGCGCCACGGCGATGGCAGAACTCGAACAGGGCAATGCTGGATACGTCCACCGACAGGTTGACCACAAAGTCGCCGGCCCCCACCAGCGGCGTCAGCACCGTCTCGAGATTGTCCTGGGTAATCGGCTCGACCAGGAAGCGGTTGACCCCCGCCGCCTCGGCCTCGGCCCGGCCCTTTTCTTCGGCGGTGACGATGGTGATCTGCCCGGCGGTCATGTCGATATGACGCAGGAACAGGGGCAGCACCCCCTGACCGATGCTGCCGAAACCGATGATCACCATACGGCCGGTGAACCTGGCGTGCTTTGTGAACTCTGGCATGAGACAACGCCCTCGACGATCTGAAGGTTACACGAAGGAGACACGGATAGGCGGCGCGCGCCGCCCCTCAGGAAGAGGTTTTCCGCCCGGGTGTCAACCGATACCGACACGACGAATTCATGATGCCGGGTTCGATGCCACCCGGGCGCCCGGGAGGGCCTCAACCGCCAAGGTTGGTGATCTCGACCCGACGGTTGTCGGCCGCGGCGGGGTCCTCGGGTTTGAGCAGGTCGCGGGCGCCGCGTCCCGACGCTTCGAGCCGTTCCGACGCTATGCCGAACTTCCGGATCAGATAGACCTTCACCGCATTGGCGCGGTCTTCCGACAATTTTTGGTTGATTTCTGCCGAACCGACGGCGTCGGTGTGGCCGACGATCCGGAACCGCGCGGCGCCGGCATCGGGAGCCGTCATCGCGGCACCGATCAGGTCGAGCACCTGAAAGGCATTGCCGGCCAGCTCGGCCGACGCGAACGCGAAGGTAATGCGAAAACTTGCCTTATGCTCCGCCCTGGCCTCAGGGCGCGGCGGAAGCTGCGCGACCGGAGCGGGAACAGGGGCGGGTATCGTCGTTGCAACCACCGGCTTCTGAACCACCGGCGGCGGAACCGGTGCGGGCAGAGCGGACGGTTGCGGCGCAGGCGGTGGTGGCGGCGGCGGTTCCGGCATTTCGTCGATGGTGCCGATGGAAAGACCGCGGGTCGCCGGCTTCCTGCCCGGTACCGCGGCCTGGCCGAGCGGCGGACACCCGGTCTTATTGACCCCAAGCGCCGCGGCCACTTCGCACTCGGTGGGATTTTCGCGCACGATCACCGCGTCCTGAGCCGCCACCTGGCCGCTCCACCCGCTCGAGGCTGCGGCACAGACCGTCGCCATCGCCAACCGGCCCACTGCCAACCGGCCCACTGCCAACCGGCCCATTGCCAACCGGCCCATTGCCAACCGGAATGTCATCGTTCGCATCTTAATTCTCCTCCCTTCGCTTGCGGGATCGCGGCGGCCGTCGACTCTTCCCGCAGCACCAAGAAGACCCTATGAAGTGGCACGCCATACTCTCCCGGACAGGGCAGAGGCAGCGGCCGCCGCGCGACAGCCACCGGACAGGGTGCCTGCCGGGCGGTCCGGTCAGGTTGACAGGGACGGTAACACGTCCGATCTTCGGGACACAGGCAAACACCCCGGCGGGCGGAAGGCAACCATGGGAACCAAAAAGCGCCTCGTCGTGACACTTTTGACGGCGCTGTTGCTGAGCGGCGGGTCACGATCCGCCGTCGCGGAGGATGCCGGGACCAAGCCGCCGGAAGTCCATGCCGGCGGTGAGATCTCACACAACGTAAAGCCCAAGCCACGGCCGCGGCCCAAGCGTCCGGACAAGGAAAAAGATTGCCAGTACGACCGTAGCGAGGAGCTGAGCATCGATGAAAAAACCATCACCGTAACCCAGGAAACCATCAGAAACATCATGTCGGGACGCGAGGCCGAACAGGATGGCTATGTGTTCTATGCCGATACGGTCATGCTGGTATTCCGGGTAAAGGACCCTGACGGCAACTGGTTTACCGCCAACATGACCCGACTGGGCAGCGAGGGCTGCATCTTTTACTATATCGGTCAATTGGTCCCCCACGAAGGCGAACCGCCGCTGTAACCGGAACTCCGGCACCTAAAGTTGCCCCCCGAGGACCGTGACCGCCGTCACAGCGTCACCCCCAGCCGAAGAGCATGATCCGGCCGTGAAGACTCCGACCCGGGCACCGCACCGACAAGGCGGGACGCGACGGGACGGTATATCCGGCCGGGGACGGGGTGAGGAGGCAGCGCCATGACAGTCAATCGCTCGGGAAAGCCCGGTCTGGCCGGCGATCGCCGGGGGGCCGTCGCCATCATTTTTGCCCTGGTGGCCCCGGTGCTGGTCGGGTTCGCGGCCTTGGGGGTCGAGGTCGGCCTGTGGTACATGACCCAGGCCCATATGCAGGAAGTCGCCGATGCCGCCGCCGAAGCCGGGGTTCGCGAACTGGCCGCCGGCACCGGTATGACCAGCCAGGCGGTGGCGCTTTCCGGGACCCTCAACAGCTGTACCGCAGCCAATAACTGTACTCTGGGCACGCCCACCACTTTCACCTCGGGTTCCGCGCAGAGCGCCAACGGCGTCGAGGTCACGGCCAAGACCACCGTGAATTTCCTGCTCTCGGGTCTGGTCATGCCGACCAACGACAACGGGACCATCACCATCAGCGCCACGGGCAAGGCCGTCTATACCCCCGGCGCCACCGAGGACACCGGTGGCGTGGTCGGCTGCGTGCTTGGTCTCGACAACAACGCCGCCTATACCGTGGCCTTGGAAAACAGTGCCCGGATCGGCTGCGGCACCATGTCCAATTCCAAGTGCTCCGGCCCGAACTCGGCCAACTGCACACTCGACAAGACCACCTACGGCCTGGCCAGTTACAGCGCCGACGATCCCCAGAACGGGGCCGGTCTGTCGACCACCACACTTTCCAGCATGCTGTTGCAGAACAGTGCGCAAATCACCTCGACGGCCGCCGCCGCCGGCCTGATTACCCTGATCAACAGCGCCACCGTCACCACCAGGATTCCCAACGCCACCCAGGTTGGCGATCCCTATGCCGCCGTCACCGTTCCGGCCTCGGTCGCGGCACCGGTCACGGCACCGACCGCTACCACAACGGTGACGCCAACCGGCAGCGGCACCAGCGGCAAACCCTATGTCTACAGCGTTCCCGCCAACACCTGCGCCAACGCCATCACGGTTCAGAACAGCAGCTATGCCACCTTCAATCCCGGTTGCTACAAAGGGCTGACCGTCCAGAACAGCAGTCAGGCCACTTTGGCGCCCGGCACCTATTTCATCAATGGCCTGAACATCGCCAACAGCAGCACGATCACCCTGGGCAACGGAACTTATTACATAACCGGTACCGGCCTCGCGGTCAGCAGCTGCGCCTCGGGCAGCCAGAATTCGGCGACGCTTGGCGCCGGAACCTATTACATCAATGGTTTGAATATTGGCAACAGCTGCAATGCAACCCTGGCCGCCGGAAGCTACTATCTCGCCGGCCTGAGCATCGGGAACAGCAGCAAGGCGACGCTGGGTGCCGGCACCTACTATGTCACGACCCAGTTGATTCTCAATAATTCAGCCCAGGTCACCGCGACCAGCGGCAGCACTCTGGTTCTGGTCGGCACCGGCAGCAACAGCTTTGGCCTCAACCTTCAGAACAGTGCCAAGCTGACCATCGTTGCGCCCGGCCCGACCAGCGGCCAGCCCTATCCCGGGATCGCGCTTCTTGGTGATCCCGGCGCCGCGGCGACGACCCAGGAGATTTTCGCCAACAGCGCCACCCTCAACATCGCAGGCGCCGCCTATTTCAGAACCGGCATCGTCGACATCACCAACAGCGCCAAAATCAACACCGCGACCGGCTATGGCACATGCACCCAAATCATCGGGCGCCGGGTCCTGGTCGGCGACAGCGGCGCCGTGAACCTCGCGGCCACGGGCTGTAGCGGCGTCGGGACCACCGCCTTCATGGCCGGACAGCAGGTCACGTCCCAGCCGCCCAGCGTCACCCTGAGCCAGTGAGAGCTTCAGATCATGGCAAGATTTCCGAAACCGGCTCCGGCAGGGTCCTTCCCGCCACGGCACTTGCGGGCCGGCAACGTGGCCATCGAGTTTGCCCTGATTGCCCCGGTGCTGGTGATCCTGCTGATGGGAACCGTCGATTACGGCCTGGAGACCTACTACGATGCCCAACTCCAGCAGGCGGTCCGGGCCGGCGCCGAATATGTCAACAACAGCGGACACTCTCAGGATACCGCGGGGATTACCGCGGCGGTCCAAGGGGCCTCGGCCCTGACCGGAATTGCCGTCGCCACGCCCACCGGGTCTTATCAATGCTCCAACGGAACCGCCGTCGCCGGAGTCGGCAGCACCTGTGCCAACGGCAGCGCCGTCGGCTCCTACATGACCATTTCCGCCACCTTTACCTACACGTCCTTCGTCACGTTCTTCTCATCGGCCCCCCGGACCCTGAGTTCCACCGTAACGGTCCGATACCAGTAACCGGAGCGACAGCCATGCCAGTACGCTCACGCCGATCGGCCCGCTCGGGCAGCGTCGCGGTGGAATTTGGGCTGGTGGCCCTGCCACTGATCCTGTTGATCTTCGGCATCATTGAATTCGGGAACTTCATCTGGTCCCAGCAAACCCTGGAAGCGGCGCTGGCCACCACCAGCCAGTATGTTTTTTCCAATACCACCCAGTCGATTGCCACCATCGAGGCGGCGATCCCGGCTCAGGTCAAGGCGGCCGTGACCGGCCTCGACCCGACCCAGGTCACCGTCGCCACCTCCAACAACGTGGACGGCAACAACGTCGCCTTCATCACCATCAGCCTGACCTATCCCTTTACGTTCTTCCAGGTTCTCGGGATCAATCCCGCGACGACCATCCTGTCCGCGAGCGCCACGGTTCCGGTCCAGTGACCGGCGGTCAAGGCCGATCCCGGCGTCCCGGGCGTCACGGTTCGGGCAGGGCGGCGCCGGTCAGATCGGCGTCGGTGAGCGTGGCGCCGGCAATCTTGGCGTCGGTGAGCGTGGCGCCGCGCAGATTGGCGCCGGTCAGATCGGCGTCGGTCAGATTGGCGCCGCGCAGATTGGTCCGAACCATCGACGCCTGAACCAACCGGCACTGGCTCAGATTCGCCCGCCACAGGCGGCCGGTGGCCCGGCCGTCGTGCCCCTTGACATCGACCCAGGCCAGACAGGCCCCGTCCAGGCGGATGCGGGTCGCGTTGGCACCGTGCA
This sequence comes from Rhodospirillales bacterium, assembly GCA_003165295.1. Lineage (GTDB taxonomy): Bacteria > Pseudomonadota > Alphaproteobacteria > Azospirillales > Azospirillaceae > BOG-933. Next base: position 48,284 of record PLTC01000146.1, read on the forward strand.
GATTGGCGCCGTCGAGGATGGCGTTGGTGAAATCGGCCTCGGAAAGCTGGGCGCCGGAAATATCGCACATGATCAGCAGGGAATCGCACAGCCGGGCGCCGCTCAGGTTGACCCCCATCAGGTTGGCACCGCTGAGATTGACCCCGCAAAGATTGATCCGCGACAGGTCAAGACCGCTGAGGTCGGCACGGCTGCCCGAACCGCCGCCGCTGCTGATCCACAGGAAGTGCTGGGTCAGCTTGTCCTGAATCCTGGCGGAAAACTTGTCGAGGCTGCGGGCCAGGTTGGCGCCGGTGGTATCGGCCCCGGCCATGTCGGCGCCATCGAGTTTGGCGCCCACCAGATTGGCGCTGCGCAGGTTGGCGCCGGCCAGCACGGCACCGGTCAGGTCGGCGTCGCGCAACTGCGCGCCGGTCAGGTTGGCCCCGCTGAAATTGGCGCCCCGCAGGTCGGCATTGGTCAGGTTGGCGTTCTTGAGGATGGCCCGGACCAGGCTCGCGCCCGACATCAACGCTCCCTGGCAGTCGGCTCCCATCATGGAACAGCCGGTCAGGTCGGCGCCGGTCAGGTTGGCGTCTGCCAGCGTCACCTCGTCCAGGTCGCTGCCGGTGAGGTCGGAGCGGACGAAGCTGACGCCGTCGCCGCTGCCGCCGCTCATCAGGGTGCCGCCCCGCAGGTCGGCCTCCCGCATCACCGCAAGCTTCAGCCTTGCGCCCCGGAGATGGGCGCCGCGCAGGTCGGCCCGGAACAGATTCGCCGAGCTGAGGTCGGCCTTGGTCAGGATCGCCGCGAACAGGTCCGCCTGCTCAAGGTCGGCACCGCTCAGATTGGCATGCCGCAGATTGGTCCCGGACAGCTTGGCCGCCTTCAGATTGGCCTTCGGGAGTTGGACACCTTCGAGGTTGGCCATCGCCAGCATGGCCCGGCCGCCCCCGGTCTTCTTCTTCACCCACCGGTCATGCTTTTGCAGGATCGCGGTCAGTTCTTGCGGAGTCATGGGACAGCCCCTCGGCCCGACCGGCCGCCACGGTCTTCGGCGCACCGATCGCAAACCCTGAACCGCTACCACATGTTCACCGCGAAGGTAAAGCAGTTCCGCCGCCTTTTTGGGGTATCCGGGAACCGGGCGCAGCGGCAACCCGGCAATTTCGGGGCCGGCGGTCAATGCAGGTCGGGTTGCCGGGGCGCCAGGAGATTGGGGCGGATATAGGCGAACCACAGCAGGCGCCATAACGCCTCGGCGGGGTCGGCGTCGGGAGACTCCAGAAGCGCGGCATGGCATAACTTGGCCGACGTGGTCCCGCAGTGACCGGCCAGGGCGTCCAGGTGCTGCCAGAACACGGCTTCCAGGGTGATGGTGCAGAAACGGCCGGTGCGCGGATGGCGGACGCGCCGTCTCTGCCGCACGGCGCCCGCGGCCTCAAGACCGGCCAGCGCCTGCCGGACGCTCATGGAGTCGGGGCCGCGGACATCCCGCCCGCGCGCCTGGGAAAAATGTTCCGCCCCGCCGGC
>PLTC01000066.1 GCA_003165295.1 Rhodospirillales bacterium
GCTTTGCCCTGTTCGCCTGCGCCTTTAACCTGCTGATCGGCTATGTCGGCCTGCTCTCGTTCGGCCATGCCGCATTTCTCGGCGCGGCGGCCTACCTTACCGCCGAGGCGGCCAAGGACTGGGGCTGGCCGCCCGAGGCGGCGTTGCTGGCCGGCACCGCGACCGCGGCGGCGCTGGGGCTGGTGTTCGGCAGTCTGGCGATCCGACGTCAGGGCATCTATTTCGCCATGATCACCCTGGCGCTGGCTCAAATGCTCTATTTCTTCGCGCTGCGGCTGCCGTTTACCCACGGCGAGGACGGCATCCAGTCGGTGCCGCGCGGGACCTTGTTCGGCCTGATCGATCTTTCCGACGACCGGGTGCTGTACGGGGTGGTGGCGGCGATCTTTCTGGCGGGCTTTCTGCTGATCCTGCGGATCATCCATTCGCCGTTCGGCGCGGTGCTGAAGGCGATCCGGGACAACGAGCCGCGGGCGGTGTCCCTGGGCTACCGGGCCAACCATTACAAGCTGACGGTGTTCGTGCTGTCGGCGACGCTCTCGGGGCTGGCCGGGGCGACCAAGGTGCTGGTGTTCCAACTGGCCTCGCTCACCGACATCCATTGGACCATGTCGGGAGAGGTGGTGTTGATGGTGCTGGTCGGCGGCCTGGGTACGGTGTTCGGGCCGGTGGTGGGCGCCGTGATCATCGTCGCCATGCAGTATTATCTGGCGCCGTTCGGCGCCTGGGTGACGGTGGTCGAAGGCGCGGTGTTTATGGTTACGGTGCTGGCCTTCCGCCGCGGCGTGGTGGGCGAACTGTCGCGGGCATTGGGCGAGGTCAAGCTGTAAAGCCGACTCCTTTCAGAGCCCAAGGACCGGGTTCCAAGGGGTCCGCCCTTGGTGGGGTCCAGGGGCAACGCCCCTGGAAACCTCAGCCCAGATCCCGACGGTAAGACAGAACTCCCCCATGTTCCCGAAACGTCCTTGACATCACGGTTTTTGACCCGCATTTATAAGCGGCTTCAACACCGCACAAGGACGACGCTCATGGTCTTCACAGGTCTGGCTGGCGGCAGCCATTTCAACCCCAACGAGGCGCGCGACGCCCGTGGCCGCTGGACGTCCGGGGACGACGACAGCTATACGCCCACCCGCGGCACTCCCGGGATGGGCTGGGGGGACAACCACCGGATCAGGCATATTAACGATAACAGCCCGTTCGGGCGGGCCAAGAGCATCGTCGGCTACGCCTCCCGGGACCTGAACGACTCGCGGCGTTTTCCCCGGCCCGACCGGGCGACGGTGGAACGCTACCTCCGATTGTTCAAGACCTGGGCCGCCGCCGGCGATCTTGACGACAAGACCTTCCGCGACCGCTATCTGGGTTATTACACCTCTGCCGACAGGGTGCTTCATTTGCGCGCGGCTGCCGAAGCCTTTGCCCATGGGCAATCCTATGGCGACATGGCCAATGCCGGCTGGCACCTGGCCGCGGCGGTTCTCGGCCGCAACCCTTCGCCGAACGCTTACGCCCCGCCCAATGTCTTTGGCGAATGGTCCGGAAAACTCGACTCGATGGAGAATATGGCCGCCACCGCGTCCCCGTCGCCCATCATCAATGCCAACGCGACGGCGCCCGCGGCTGGAAAGGCCGGTGCGGACCAGACAAAAACGCCGACGGCGAAAGACGAGGCCGATGCCTTGGGGGAAGATATCCGCGACAGAGCCGACGGCGATGACTTTATGGCTTATGCCTTCCCCACCATCCTCTTTGCCGAAGGCGGTGACGAGGGGTATCCGCCCGCAGGGATCACCCTTACCGCGTACAAGGATATGAAAACATCCTCTGCGATCAGCGAGGACGACAGAGCGGCCATCCGGTCATCTCCCCCCAACCAAGCGACTCTTGTCGCCTACTACCGGGCCTTCCTGGATCATACGATGCGGGAAGTGGTGAGCCGGGGTGGTTACGAGCAACTGGAACAGATTACGGACTTCCGCGCTCGTCTGGCCTTTGTCGACGCCCTGTTTGCCCGCGGAGAGAGCCAGGGAGCCGCGCTGATTCGTCTGGCGATCAGAAAGACGTTGGAACAGTTTAAAATGACACCGTGGGACAACAGAGAGACCGGCGTGCTCAAACAGGGAACGTTTATTAAATACCGTGATCTTGCCAACGATGCCAGGATCAGGGATAAACTGATCGAGAACCTTGATAATCTGCTCGGCGGACTCGGGGCTTTTGAAGGGCGAGAGCGTAATATTAAGGACTACCTCGAGCGCCGCAGTTAGTCTGTCTGAGGGGTCGGGTGGAGCATCACTCCACCCGACCTGGAGCTTCCCTCTCTCTATTCCAGCCCGTTCCCCAACGGCCATCATAATTGCGACTTACGGTAATATACTCTCTCAATGATTTACAAGTATCGTCAACGGCATTGCAGGTTTGCATGCGGATGGCCAGCCTTACATCACCCGGCTCCCATATATTGCGTGGTTCCCTGCCAGGTCCCCACGGGTAGGTCATCGGTCGCGGGTCCCATTGTCCCGGAACCGGCTTGCGGGGCGCAAGCGTCTCGCAATCGACGATCTTATACTTGAGGAACACTTTAGCTTCAAAGTCCCTTGCCTGGTCGCTTTTCACTCCTTCGGCCAGCGTGGTCTCCAAGGCGCAAAGCGGCGTGGCCTCGGAGCCGACGCACTGGCTGGTGCTGGTATAGGACGTCAGGGTGAGGATGCGCACGTCACTGTCCTCGGGCCGGCAGGGTTCGCCCACATGGCCCTGGAGCGGGAAGACATCGCCCATCATCCAATCGACCAGCCGCCAGCGGCCGTCGTCCAGGCGGCGGAGCAGATGGGCTTCGGCGGCGGCCTCCTCCCGTCGTTTCCGGGCGCATCCCCGCAGGTCCCGGCGGCACCAGACCAGATGGATGTCCAGGCGGATGTCGCCGGGAAGCCAGGCGTGGTCGCGGTCCTTCTCCGCGCCGGGCCACACCGGTCCCCACTCTCCGATCGGACTGTCGCGGGCGGTCAGCACCCGGCACCCGGCGATCCGGTAACTGAGGACCACGTCACGATACTGCTTGCGCGCTCCCTTCCAATTATCCACCGGCTCGATCAGGGAGTCGGGGGCGACCGCCGGCCCAGCGCCAAGTCCTCCCGCACCCAGCCGGCCTCGTAGGTATCGAGGGCACAGAGCGGGCTCCCGGCCGAGCCGGCGCAGCGGCTGGTGGTGTGGGTCCGGTCATGCCCGGCAATCCGCCAGTGACCCAAATGGCCACCGAGGCCGGCGCAGGGCTCCGGCGCCCCGGCCAGCGCCCGGCCCGCGGCCAAAACCACCACCAGCAGCAGGGTTGCGGCGATGGTCAGCGCACGGATGATCATGGCTCCGGTCTCCGGCTCGACTTCAGGGTGGCGGTCACGTTACCAGAGTCCCGAAACCGCCGGAAGAGCGGTTCCGGTCATGCCGGTGGGCAACCCTTGGTTTTATAGGTGCCGGCCGGTGGTGCTGACCGGGGCGTCGGCGGCGTTGCCCGCGGTTCCCGCGCCGCCGCGGCCGAATCTCCGGCCGCGGCATGATGCCGTGTTGTCAGGGTTGGGGGCGCGGGATACTGTTAAAGTCCCCTTGATGTTTGCTCCCGCCCCCCCAATGCCCGGTCCCGGATGTGTGCTCGGTCCATGAAACTGGTCCTGCTTGACTGTGACGGGACGCTGGTGGACAGCCAGCAGGCGATCGTTACGGCGATGACGTCGGCGTGGCTGGCGGCCGGGTTGCCGGCCCCCGACCCGCTGGCGGTGCGGCGGCTGGTCAGCCTGCCGCTGACCGAGGCCATCGCCCTCCTGCGGCCGGGCAGCGAGGACTGGTTCGTCAAGCGCCTGGCCGGCCTTTATCGGGATGCCTACTACCGGCAGCGTCATCATGACGGGCAAGAGGCGGAACCGCTGTTTCCCGGTGTCCACGAGGCGCTGGTGGCCATGCGGGCCTCGGGCCTGGGCCTTGGCATCGCCACCGGCAAGTCCTTCAGGGGCCTGCTCGCGGTGCTGGAGCGGCATGGCCTGGGCGAGGTGTTTCTGACCCTGCAAACCGCCGATCGCGGGTTGGGCAAGCCCAACCCCGACATGGTGTTCCAGGCGCAGGAGGAAACCCGCGCGGCGGCGGCCGATACCGTGGTGGTTGGGGACTCGACCTTCGACATGGAAATGGCCTGTCGGGCCGGGGTCCGGGCGGTGGGGGTGGCGTGGGGCTACCATCCGGTTCGCGATCTGGAGTCGGCGGGCGCCCGTCGTATCGTTCACCATTGGGAAGACCTGCCCCGGGTGGTGCTCGATGTCATGGACGGCGATCGATGAGGAGGCTGGCGCGGCGGACCATCGTGATGGTGGAGGTGGCGGCGGCGGTGGCGGTCGGGGTGGTGGTGGCGGTGCTGATCTTTTTGTGGCACGTCAACAACAGCGACTACCGCCGGGACGTGGCGGTGCTGGTGGAGCAGACCACCGGCCTGCGGGTCCTGGTGGCCGGCGGCCTGCAATTCGGGCTGACGCCGTTGCCGACCATGGTTGCGACCGACGTCCATGTGGCCAATCCGTCCTGGGCCGGGCGTTCCGAGATGATGCACATCGATCGGGTCGACCTCTCGGTTTCGCCCATCGATCTGTTGCGCCAGCACAACCGGCTGCTGAAGCTGGTGCTCTCCGGGGCCGATATCCATCTGGAATATGATGGTCATCGCCGGGTCAACTGGTGGCAGGCCGGCGATGACGCACCGCCGGCGGAATCGCCGCCGGCGCCCTTTGAGCCGCTGGATATCGCCGGTCTCGAGGTGGTGCATTCGCGCATCGATTATCGGGACGACGGCAGCGGGCGAACGGTGCGACTGGGGGTGGAACAGGCGGCCATCGGATTGCCCCTCGACGGGCCGTTGACGGTGCGCGCCACCGGCGACTTCTTCGGGACGCCGTTCATCGCCTCGGTCACCGGCGGGCGCTTTGCCGATCTGGTCAACGATCGGCCGTTATGGCCGGTGTCCTGGACGCTGGGCGGGGCCGAGGCCACGGTCGAGGGCCACGGCACCCTCGACCGGCCGATCAGCCAATTGATCCTCGACCTCGGGCTTTCGGGGGCGGCGCGGAGACTGGCGGCGCTGGCTCCGGTGTTCGGGGTGTCGCTGCCGGAACTGGGGCCGCTGGGCGGCAGCGCCCGGCTCACCGGCGGCTGGTCGCACTACCGGTTGGATGAACTCAAGGGCTCGGTCGGGATCAGCGATTTTTCCGGGGACCTCGCCTTGGTCACCGGTGGCCGCCGGCTGCGGCTGGACGGACGGCTTCAGTCGCGGTTGCTGGACCGGCGCGATCTGGTCGGGAACGGCAAGGACGCTCCGGCGTTCCCGGCCGACGGCCGCCTGTTCGATCCCCGACCGCTGCCGTTGTCGCTGTTGCAGGCCGTGGATGGGCGGGTCGATCTCGCCGTGGCGCGACTGGTGACGGCGCCGGTGGATTTGTTCGACCTGACCGCCACTCTTGACCTTGCCGACGGCAGGCTGACGGTGCAGCCATTACGGGCGACGGTGGGCGGCGGCCGGATCGATTTTGCCCTTTCGGTGGATGCCGGGCGCGAGCCGCCGGCCATCGGCATTACCGGGCACGGCGATGGCGTGGCCTCGGAACAACTGTTTCCCGGCCAGGGTGCGACGCCCGGACCGACCGGGCCGCTGTCGGCCAGCCTGGATCTGACCGGCACCGGCGCCAGCCTGCGCGCCTTCCTGGCCCATGCCAGCGGCCGGGTCTGGCTCGCCATCGGCCCCGGCACCCTGCCGGTTCGCCATTTCGACCTGATCGCCAGCGATCTGGTGGCGGCGATCATGCCGTGGGCCGACCGTACCGGCGACAGTACCGCCCTCAATTGTCTGGTCGCCCGGTTCAGGATCAGAAACGGGATTGCCGATGCCGAGCACCTGCTGATCGACACCGGCAAGATTACGGTCACCGGGACCGGCCAGATCGACCTGGGGACCGAGGGGATCGACCTCAAGCTGGACCCCCGGCCCAAGGATCCGGCGCTGATCAGCCTGGCCACCCGGATGCGCGTCACCGGGACGCTGGCGGAGCACAGCGCCGCTCCCGATGCCATTGGCCTCGCCACCGGTGCCGCGACCGGCCTGATGCTGGCCATCGGCGAGCTTAACCCCCTGGCCCTGATGCTGCCGTTCATCAGCATCGGGACCGGGGTGGCCAATCCGTGTCTGGCCGAACTGTCCGGCCGGTCCCAGGCGGTGGTTTTCCATGGGGTCACACCGCTGGAAAGCCTGGGTGGCTTGCTTGGCAGCATCGGTCATGCCATTACCCAGGGCGTGGGGCCCTAGTCGGTGGCGTCGGCCAAAACAGTAGGATAAGAAAAAGTACAGGTTTCCAAAGGCCGTTGGCCTTTGGTGGGGTTACAGGGGCGAAGCCCCTGAGATGCCGGGTTTTTGCCTTCGGCGACCAGGGGTTTTACCCCTGAACCCCACCAAAGGCCGGCGGCCTTTGGAAACCCGTAATTTAACTGACGCGACCCACCAGAGCGGATCGGAACAGGAATGAAACGGTTCTACCAGCAGGTTTCGGCAACCGCCGGTGCGGACGGCTTTGCCGTGCAACTGGACGCCCGGCCGGTGCGGACTCCGGCCAAGGCGTTGCTGACGCTGCCGACCCGCGCTCTGGCCGAGGCCATCGCCGCCGAATGGCGGGCGCAGGAGCGGGAAATCCGGCCGGCGACCATGCCGCTGACCCAACTGGCGAGTACCACCCTCGACCTGACCGGGCGCCAGCGGCAGACCGTGATCGATCAGGTGGCGGCCTATGCCGGGACGGATCTGGTGTGTTACCGGGTCGATCAGCCGGCGGAACTGGTGGCGCGGGAGGCGGCGGTGTGGCAGCCGCTGCTGGACTGGGTGATGCTGTCCTATGATGCCGCGCTTCAGGTCGGCCGCAGCCTGATGCCCCGGCCCCAGCCCGAAGGCGCTTGCGCCGCCCTGCGGGCGGCGGTGGCCGGCTATGATGACGGGCTGCTGACCGCGCTGCAACTAGCCACCACCTCGGCCGGCTCTCTCGTGATCGGGCTGGCGTTGATCGAGGGGCGGATCGACGCCGGGCAGGCCTTCGAAGCCGCCGAACTCCATGAGAGCTACCAGCTTGAAAGATGGGGAGAGGATCCCGACGCCACCCGCCGCCGCCGTGCCCTGGCCGCCGATCTGGAGGCCGCCCGCGGCTTTGCCGATCTGCTGCGGGGATAGCTCCCGGGTTCCGCAGCGCCGCCCGCGGAACCGAATGAACCCGGCGGGGCTGCCCCCTTGTGGGATTCGACTGCGGCCGGGGTGTGCGCTATGATCAGGGCGAAACGTTTCAGGCCGCGAGACAGGTGAACCATGGTGGCGGTGGCTTTCGACACGCTGAAACTGGCGCGCCGGCTGCGGGACGGCGCCCACATGTCCCAGGATCAGGCCGAGGGCGTCGCCGACGCCCTGGCCGAAGCCATGTCCGGTGCCGAACTGGCGACCAAGGGCGACGTGGCGGCGGCCAAGGGGGAAGTCAAGGCCGAACTCGCGGCGGTCAAGGCCGAACTCAAGGCCGATATCCAGGAACTTGAACTCAAGATCGACAAACGGTTCGAGGCGATCAATGGGCGGTTCGAGGCCGTCAATGGGCGGTTCGAGGCCGTCAATGGGCGGTTCGAGGCCATCGATCGGCGCTTCGAGACCATCGGCGAGCGAATCGAGCGTCGGGCCAGCGAAACCGAAGCCCGGTTGATCCGGTGGCTGATCGGCATCGGGGTTGCCGCGATTGTCACGGTTATCGGGACCGGCTGGACGGTCATTCGGTATTTGCCGCCGCATCCGTGATGTCCGCCGGCAGTTCCGGGGTTGCCTGAACCATCGGAGCCTGCGGCGGCGAGGTGAAGGCCATCGGCCGCGGGCAAAAGGCCGGCATTCGCCGGGCGGGGGGCGGATCCGACGCATGGTCCGTTTGGCTCAGTGGACTCCAGTGTGTTAGCATCGGACCCCCGATGCCGGGGCGGTTCCCTGGGAACGCTCCGGCACGGTGGCAAAGCAACAGGGCAGGACGGAAGCGCCGACATGGACTACGAGACCTTCTTCCGCGACCGGATCGCGGACCTTCACCAAGAGGGCCGTTACCGGGTGTTCGCCGATCTCGAACGTCACGCCGGCCAGTTTCCGCGTGCCACCTATCACACCGCAACCGGCCCGCGGGAGGTGGTGGTCTGGTGTTCCAATGACTACCTCGGCATGGGTCAGCACCCGGCGGTGCTTCAGGCGATGCACGAGGCGATCGACCGGTGCGGCGCCGGGGCCGGCGGGACCCGCAATATTTCCGGGACCAATCACTACCACGTGTTGCTGGAGCAGGAGCTGGCCGATCTGCACAACCAGGAAGCGGCGTTGCTGTTCAATTCCGGCTACACGTCCAATCTGGCGGCGCTCGGTACGCTGGCCCGGTTGCTGCCCCATTGTGTGATTTTCTCGGACGCCTTCAACCACAATTCGATCATCGTTGGCATTCGTGACAGCGGCGCCGAAAAGCACATCTTCCGCCACAATGATCCGGCGGACCTTGATCGCCTGCTGTCGCTCTATCCCCGGGACCGGGCCAAGCTGGTGGTCTTCGAATCGGTGTATTCCATGGACGGGGATATCGCGCCGATTTCCGAAATCCTGGACGTGGCGGAAAAGCATGGTGCCATGACCTATATTGACGAGGTTCATGCCGTCGGCATGTACGGCCGGCGCGGCGGTGGCGTCACCGAACGTGATGGCTGCACCCACCGGCTGACCGTCATTGAAGGCACCCTGGCCAAGGCCATCGGGACCCAGGGGGGGTACATTACCGGCTCGACCGCGGTGGTCGACTGCGTGCGCAGTTTCGCGCCGTCTTTCATCTTCACATCGTCTCTGGCGCCGGCGGTGGCCGCCGGGGCGCTGGCGTCGGTGCGGCTGCTCAAGGCCAGCCCGGACATTCGCGACCGCCACCAGGAGCGGGCGGCGACCCTCAAGCAGCGGCTCCGGTCCGTCGGCCTGCCGGTGATGCCCTCGGTCAGCCACATCGTGCCGTTGCTGGTGGGCGATGCCCGGCTGTGCAAGCGGGCCAGCGACGAATTGCTGGACCATCACGATATTTACGTCCAGCCGATCAACTACCCGACGGTGCCCCGGGGCACCGAGCGGCTGCGCCTGACGCCGACGCCCCTGCACGGTGACGACGACATGGCGGCGCTGGTGGGCGCGCTTCTCGACGTCTGGCGCCGTTTGGGCCTGGACCGGCAGGCGGCCTGAGGTGAAATACGTCGACGAGTTCCGCTGCGCCCGCCAGGCCGCCGGTCTGGCCGCGGTGATCCGGGCCGAGGTCCGGCCGGATCGTCGTTACCATCTGATGGAGTTCTGCGGCGGGCATACCCACGCCATCTCGCGCTATGGCTTGCCGGACCTGTTGCCGGAGGCGGTGCGCCTGATCCACGGTCCGGGGTGCCCGGTGTGCGTGTTGCCCATCGGCCGGATCGATGACGCGGTGGCCATCGCCGGCCAGCCCGGGGTGATCCTTGCCAGCTACGGCGACGTGCTGCGGGTGCCCGGTTCGGGTCAGGTCAGCCTGCTGAAGGCCAAGGCCCAGGGTGCCGATGTGCGCATGGTCTATTCGACCCTGGACGCCCTGCGGCTGGCCACCGCCAACCCCGACCGCCAGGTGGTGTTCTTCGCCATCGGCTTCGAGACCACCACGCCGCCGACCGCGGTGGCCCTGCGCGAGGCCGGACGGCTTCGGCTCACCAATTTCTCGGTGTTCTGCAACCACGTCGTAACCCCTGCGGCGATCCAGAACATCCTGGAAAGCCCCGAGGTCCGTGAACTGGGCACGGTCCCGCTCGACGGCTTCATTGGTCCGGCCCATGTCTCGACGGTGATCGGCAGTCGGCCCTACGAATACTTCGCCCGGGAATACCACAAGCCGGTGGTGGTGGCCGGCTTCGAGCCGCTCGACGTCATGCAGGCGATCCTGATGCTGGTCCGTCAACTCAACGATGGCCGCGCCGAGGTGGAAAACCAATTCTCGCGGGCGGTGACCCGCGAGGGCAACGCCAAGGCTCAGGCCATCGTGGCCGAGGTGTTCGAGTTGCGCCAGTCCTTCGAATGGCGCGGGCTCGGCGTGGTGCCGTACAGTGCGCTGCGGATCAAGGCTGCTTATGCCGATCTGGACGCCGAGGTCCGCTATCCGACGCCCGGTCGCTCGGTGGCCGATAACCCGGCCTGTGCCTGCGGCGCGATCCTGCGCGGGGTCAAGCGGCCGCGCGACTGCCGGTTGTTCGGGGCGGCCTGTACACCGGAGACGCCGATGGGCAGTTGCATGGTCTCGGCGGAGGGCGCCTGTGCCGCCTATTACAGCTATGGCCGGTTTCGGGACGTGGCGGCGTGAGCCCTGGGGCGACGCCCGATATGCCACAGGACAGTGCCCTTGCCTTGAACCCGCAGGGAGGCTCGCCTCCCTGACCTTCAAAACTCCCGGGTTCAAAGGGCCGACCGGTCCTTTGCGGGTGTGGGCAGAGCCCACAAATCGACTGCCGGCCGCGAAAAAAAAAGCCGGGACGAGACACTCTACCGAAGCCAGCGGGGGCGGCTTTTGAGTCCCCACGGAGGGCTCAAAGGAGTAGAGGCTCGATCCCGGCCAAGGGGGAAGGCGATGCGTCCTTGCCCATCCAGCGGTAAGCCCTGAACTCCGGTTTCGTCGCCCCGCGTCGAACTCCGAGCGGGCAGACCAAACCAGAGGCCGAAGCCAGAATAGCCGTTCGCCGGAGAAAGGGAGCCTGCCAACCTGAACAGCTGTTTTCCGGGAGGCGCCCGCCTCTCGCCACGGCTCAGGTGGCAGCTCAGGAGGGGATCAGGCCGGCGATGCTGGCCTTGACCGCCGCCTGGATGCGGGTGGCGACCCCGAGCTTGCGCATGGCATTGGTGATGTGGAAGTTTACGGTGCGTTCCGAGACGCTCATCAACACCGCGATGTCGGTCGATGACTTGCCCTGGGCCGACCACGACAGCGCCTCGATTTCCCGGTCGGTCAGGCTGACCTTGGGCGGCGGCGTCCGGCCGTGACCGGTCCGGGCCAGCCGGGCCTTGATGATTTCCACCAGCATTTCAAAGTCGATGGGCTTGGTGACGTAGTCGTCGGCACCCAACCGCCGACCCTTCAGCACATCGACCCGGTCGTTGAGCGCCGACAGGAAAATGAAGGGGATCGAGGCCAGGCGGTCGCCGCGGGCGCGAATCTGCTCCAGCAATTCGAATCCCGAGGGTGGCGGCATCATGATGTCGCAGACCACCAACTGGGGATCGAAGGTTAATATTTCGTTGATGGCTTTGGCGCTGACGGTGAGTCCCCGAACCTCGAACCCATGGTCGGTCAGGTCCTCGACCAGCAGGTCGAGGATGCGCTGTTCGTCATCAATGCAGAGCAGTCTTGCCGCCACCGTGGCCTCTCGCCTATCCTGTAACCGCTATTGTGCAGTATGCCTTGCCCGGACCGAGCTTAGCGCACTTTTCTCATCGGTGCGAGCACTCCGGGAGCGGGCGCGACGGCAAAGTGGCGTCGGCCGGTCCGCGGGTCCGGGGCGGCGGCCGGCCGGGGTGCAGTCGCAATCCTGGACGAGGTTGAAGCGGCGATGATGAATACCGTGGTCGGACTTGAGTGGTTTTTCGCCATCGTTGCCACCCAGATCGCGATATTTTTTTTTGACGTAAGCATTCGCGAGGATGATGTCTCGATCGGCTTTCTTTATACGCTGCCGACGCTGATGGGTTTTTTCGTCAAGGATCGCGTTTTGCAGGCGACCGTGGTCGGCATCTCGATGTTGCTGATCATTGTTGGCTGTTTCATTCCGTTGCCGGTGCGCGACAATCTGGCAGTGTTTGTGGCCAACCGCGTCCTGTCGGTGCTGACGGTGCTGATCACCGGTGTCATGGTCTATTTCCGGCTCAAGCTTGAGCAAACGCTGGGTGAGGCGCTGGCTAATGAAAAGAATGCTTCGGCCACCCAGCGGGCCTTCGTGTCGATGGTATCTCACGAATTTCGCACCCCGCTGACCATCATTGATGGTGAAGCGTACCGTTTGATCAAAATAAAAGATTCTATATCTCCAGAAAATATCGAAAAACGTGCGAAATCGATTCGGTATTCCGTGACCAGGATGGTCAATCTGATCGAAGGTGTCCTCTATTCCTCGCGTGCCCAAGAGAATCGCATTATCCTGCATCTCCAATGGATCAATCTCCGAGGACTGATTCGTTCAGTCTGCCACCAGCAGGCGCGGGTTGCGGCCCGTCATGTCATCGAGTATGACATCGTCGGTCTGCCGGCTACCGTCAGAGCCGACCGTAATCTCCTGACCTATGTATTCGATAACCTGCTGGCCAACGCGGTCAAATACTCTTTGCCGGGGACCACCATTTCGGTGGTCGGACGGGTCATCGGCCACTTTGCGGTGGTTGCGGTGACCGACCGCGGCATCGGCATTCCGGCCGAGGACCTGGGCAAGTTGTTCGAGCCCTATTTTCGGGCGAGCAACGCCTCGGGCTTTTCGGGCAGCGGTGTTGGCTTGTATATCGTACAAACTTTCGTCAAGCTCCACGGCGGGCGGGTCACGGCGGAGAGTGTGGTCGGGCAGGGGTCGGTCTTTACGGTCCATCTGCCGATTGACGGGCCGTCGTGACTGGGGGCGCGGGTCTGGTGGCGGGACGGAGCGTGATGGCGGTGATATCCCAGCAATGGCGGGTCGCGGTGACGGTGACCGGGGCGGCGGTGGAGGCGTTTGCCGGGGCGGTGGGCGACGGGGCGCTGGCGGTGTCGACCTTTGAGGTGGACGAGGACGGTGCCGACTGGCTGGTCGAGGCGACCTGGGCCGGAGAGCCCGATCGGGCGCGGCTGGCGGCGCGGGTGGCGGTGCTGTCCCGCGCCTGGAGCCTTGCGGCCGAGCCGGCGCTGGTGGTGGAACCGCTTCCCGCCCTCGATTGGGTCAAGCGGTGCTATGAGAGCTTTCCGCCCTTGCGGGCCGGGCGTTACTTCGTTTATGGCTCGCACTTCGGGGGGGCGGTGCCGTCCGGGACGGTGGCGCTCAGGATCGATGCCGCGACCGCCTTCGGCACCGGCGAGCATGGCTCGACCCGGGGCTGCCTGCTGGCTCTTGACGGTCTGGCCAGGGTGTGGCGGGGTTGGCGGCGGCGGCGGCTTGGACAGGTGCTTGATCTGGGGTGCGGCTCGGGTATCCTGGCGCTGGCGGCGGCCCGGACCTGGCGGGTACCGGTGTTGGCGGTGGACCTGGACGACGAGTCGGTGCGGGTGGCCAAGGTCAACGCCCGCATCAACGGGGTCGGCGGGCTGGTGCGGACCGGTCGCGGGGATGGCTATCGGGTCGGTGCGGCGCGCCGGCATGGTCGGTGCCGGCTGATTCTGGCCAACATTCTGGCCCGGCCGCTGGCGCGTCTGGCTTCGGGTCTGCGCCGGCATCTCGCGCCCGGCGGTGTCGCGGTGCTGTCCGGGCTGCTCGCGCGGCAGGAGCGGCTGGTGCTGGCCGCTCACCGTGCCCAGGGGCTGGTGCTGCGCCGGCGTCTGACCGTGGGGGAGTGGCGGACACTGGTGGTGGCCCGTCGCCGCTGAGGCAATCAGGTGGCGGGGTTCCTCGCTCCCTTGCATGTGGAATCGTATGGGGCAGACCCGTGCCGGGTCTGCCAGGAGATATGGAATATGACCGCACGTCATCAGGTTGTTGTTGGCGACCAGTTCATTCGCACCGGCCAGCCGCACAAGGTCTATGTGGTGACCCGCATCGACGAGCGGCCCCACCATCCGCCCCATGCCCGTTTGACGGCGTCGACGCCGAGCGGCGATCAGATCACCATTGCCGTCGGAACCCTCACCGACCGTCGCTACTTTATGCCGGCGCCGGTTTCGGCAGGGTGACACGGCACCGGCTTTGCGCGGGGAACGGGGAACGGGGGGCGGGACAGGGCGGCTGCGGCAGAATGGCCGGCGGCCCTGTTGCGGCACGCCCGTTTCGTGACCTGTGCAGCGCCGGGACTACCGGGGAGTGCATCGGGTGTTCGAGAATAAGTGGGTGTTTGACGAGAAATGGGTCTGGCGGCTGGTCGGGGCGATTGGCCTCGCTCTGATCATCTTTCCCGGTATTGATCTGTTCGTTTCACGCCAGTTCTTCATGAGCGATGTGACCGATCGTTCCGCCAACTTTGTGTTGGCAAGCGAGCCGGTCAGCATTTTTGCTCATGAAGTGGTGATGCGCTCGTTTCAGGCGCTGGCGCTGGCGCTGGTCGGCGGGTTTCTCTATTGCGCGATCCGGCTGCGCCGGCTTTGCGGTCTGGGAACCCTTCAGTGGCTGTTCCTGGCGCTGGCGCTGGCGCTGGGTCCCGGTCTGGTCGCGAACGTATTGTTCAAGGAAACCTGGGACCGCGCCCGCCCGTTCCAGGTCGAGGAATTTGGCGGCTGGCTGGAATTTACCCCGCCTCTGGTCTTGAGTGACCAGTGCCATCACAACTGTTCATTTGTTTCGGGTGACGCCGCTGCCGGTTTCTTCCTTCATTCCTTCGCCTACGTGGCCCGGCGGCGACGGCGGGTGATTTTTTACGGTGGCCTTGGGGTTGGCCTGCTGGTGGGTGTGATGCGGATTGCCCAGGGCGCCCATTTTCTCAGCGATGTCCTTTATGCCGGGGCGTTCATGGTGGCATGCACCGCGGCGGTGCATGCTCTGCTGTACGGGCGCGCGGCAACCGCGGCGTGGTGGCGCAGCCACGTTCTGCCGGCCCGCGGGCCGGAGCGGGGCGGAGCGGCGGCGGAGCCGTGGCCTTAAGGCGGCAAATATCTCGCGATCGGTCGGGCCCGCAGGACGTCATGGAGTTCCGGTTGTGCCCGTCGGCCTCAGCGGCGTCGGACGATGACCGACAGGCCGCGGCCATAGCCGCCCTCTCCGCGCAGCGTGGCCCGGCGGTAACTGAAGAACCGGTCCTCTTCGGCCACGGTGTCGTTGGGGCTGCGTTGGAGCGTCGTCACCCCGCATTCGCCGATCAGCCGCTCGATCAGGCCGGCAAGGTCGAACAGGAAGTGGCCGGGCCGCCGTGACGGCGCGAAGAAGTCGGCGTCATCCGGGCGGGAGGCGGTGAAACGGGCGGGAAACTCGGGGCCGACCTCGTAGGATCGCTGGGCGATGCACGGCCCGATGACGGCGACGATCCGCTGCGGTTCGGCGCCAAGCCCGGTCATCGCCCGCACCGTGGCGCCGATCACCCCGCCCTGCGCCCCTTTCCAGCCGGCATGGGCGGCGGCGACCACCCCGGCCGTGGGGTCGGCCATCAGCACCGGCGCACAGTCGGCGGTCAGAATGCCCAGCGCCAGGTCCGGTTGGATCGTGACCAGGGCGTCAGCCTGGGGTGCCTGGTCGCGGCGCCACGGCCGGTCGACCACCACCACGGTCGGGCTGTGGACCTGATAGAGGGTGACCAACTGTTCGGGGGCGAGGTCGAGCCGGGCCATCGCCCGCCGGCGGTTCTCGGTGACTGCGGCCGGGTCGTCGTCCGAACCGTAGCCGCAATTGAGGGAGGCATAAAGGCCGGTACTGACACCGCCGGCGCGGGTGAAGAAGCCATGCCGGAGGCCGTTGAGTTCGTTGAGAGCGCCAAGGGTGATCACGGGAGCGGCCGGTCGGTGAAGGGGGGCGTGAAGGACTCGAAACCGGCCGGGGCCGGCTGATTCGGGCCGGTGAGTGCCAGGACCTTGAACAGCCGGCCCATGGCGTCGTCGGCGGTCAGACGGGTGACGGCGGCGTCCAGGTCCCGGGCCTGCCGGGGCGAGGCGGTCCGGCGCAGCGCAGCCGCCCGGGTCGCGATGCCGAGGCTGTCGAGGAACGCCCCCTGGGTCACCGGACCCCAGGCGACGGCACCGCCATCGGTGGCCGCCGCGGCCAGGGCGCCGAAATCCACATGGCTGGTCAGGTCGGCCTCTCCGGGGCAGGCCAGCACCGGCACCGGGGCATGGTGGCGTACCGCCTGGAGCGTGTCGGTGGGCACCGCCTCGGAGTGGCCGTAATCCACCACCAGCGCCGCACCGCCATCCCGGGCGAGGCGCCGGCCCAACTCCAGGGCGATTCCCTGGGCCGCAGCCGCCACATCGACCACGGTGCCCGCCGGCACCTCGGGCGGGCCGGCGGCGCGCAGCCGGGGCGGCAGGATCAGGGTCGACGGCCGTCCCGGCCGGTCGAGTACGAAGCGCAACGCCCCGGTCCCGCGCCCCAAGGTCTCGCGCTCGCCGGTCTCGGGTTCGAGGTCGACCAGGCGTTCGGCCCAACCCTCCGGGGTGCGCTGGAACTGGCGGATCGGCAGGGCGTCAAAGAATTCATTGGCCACCAGCAGCAGCGGGCCGCAGGCGACCTCGGTCAGACGGTCGTGCCAGACCGGGGCGAAGCCGGCCAGGGCGCCCTCCTGGCGGCGGCGCAACACCGGGCTGGTCTCGACCAGCGCCAGGCGGCAGGCGGCGATGAAAGCCGGCAGCACCCCCGACACGGCGCGCAGGGCATCGGCCATCAGGGTGCCCCGGCCGGGTCCCAGTTCCACCAGCACCACCGGGTCGGGCCGGCCGAGCTGGTCCCAGCACTGGGCGCACCACAGGCCGATCAGTTCGCCGAACACCTGACTGATCTCGGGCGCCGTAACGAAATCCCCGCCGGCGCCGAAGCGGTCGGCGGTCATGTAGTACCCGTGGCGCGGGTGGCTGAGCGCCGCCATCATGAATTCGGCGACGGTCAGCGGCCCATCCAGCCGGATGCGCCGCTGCAACAGGGCAAGAAGGGGGAAGGCCGGTCCGGCTTCGGTCACGGCGTCCGGCCCGATCACGGCGCCGGGGTCCGGTCGGCAGCGGTCACGGCGGCAACCGGGCGGGATCGGGCGTACAGGATGCAGCCGAGGCCGATGGCGATCATCGGCAGCGACAGAAGCTGGCCCATGGTGGCGCCGGCGAACAGGAAACCGAGCTGGGCATCGGGCTCCCGAAAGAACTCGACGGCGCTGCGGGCCAGCCCGTAGCCGACAAAGAAGATACCGATCAGCATTCCCGGCCGGTTGCGGATCGCCGGCACCCGCACCAGCAGGTTCAGCACCGTGAACAGCACCAGCCCCTCCAGGGTGGCCTCATAAAGCTGGCTGGGATGGCGGGGCAGGGGGCCGCCGCGCGGGAACACCATCGCCCATGGCACGTCGCTGACCCGGCCGAACAGTTCGCCGTTGATGAAATTGGCGATGCGCCCGAAGAACAACCCGATGGGCGCGGCGCAGGCCAGCAGGTCGCCGAAGGCCAGCGGCGAGAAGCCGCGGTGGCGGGAAAACAACAGCACCGCGATGATCACGCCGAGGAAGCCGCCGTGAAATGACATGCCGCCATGCCAGACCATCAGAATCTGGGCAGGGTCGCTGAGATAGTAATCGAACTGATAGAACAGCACGTAGCCGATGCGGCCGCCGAGCACGACCCCGATCACCGCCCAGGTCAGGAAGTCATCGTAGTCGATCGGTTGCGGCGGTCCGGGACGGCGCGCCGACAGCCGCAGGCAATACCGCCAGCCCAGGATGAAGCCGGCAAGATAGGCCAGGGCATACCAGCGGATCGCCAGCGGGCCGAGGGAGATCGCCACGGGGTCGATTGCGGGGAAGGGGATGGCGAACATCATGGCGGGAACCGCGGGATGGGGAAGGGCGAGGAAGGAGGGCGAACCGATACCGGGATCAACGATAGGGATCGGCGGTGGCAAGCCAGGTCCTGACGTACTGGTCGATGCCGTCTTCAAGCGAGGTGACAGGTGCATGATAGCCCGCCTGGCGCAGGCGTTCCATCCGGGCCTGGGTAAAGTACTGATAACGGTCACGCAAGGTTTCGGGCATGTCGATGTATTCAATGACCGGTTCCTGACCGGCGGCGCGGAACGTTGCCAGCGCCAGATCCCGGAAACTGCGCGCCTGCCCGGTGCCGACATTGAACAGACCGTTCACCACCCGGGTCTCGCCAAGCCACAACATCACCGCGACACAGTCGTCGACCCAGATGAAATCGCGCAACTGGCCGCCGTCCTCATAGTCGGGATGGTGGGATTTGAACAGCCGGGCCGGTTGGCCGCCGCGGATCGCCGGATAGAGTCGGGAGACCACCGAGCCCTGTTCGCCCTTGTGGTACTCGTTGGGGCCGTACACGTTGAAAAACTTGAGCCCGGCCCACTGGGGCGGCGTGCGGGCGCCCTCGGCCACGGTGCGGGCGACGAAGCGGTCGAAGGCGTGCTTGCTCCAGCCATAGGCATTCAGCGGGTGCAGCCGCGCGAGACCTTCGAGGCTGCCGTCATCGTCGAAGCCGGCGCTGCCGTCACCGTAAGTTGCTGCCGATGACGCATAGATCAACCGGACATAATGCTGGGTGCACCAGCGCCACAACGCCACCGAGAGCGTGAAATTGTTGTGGATGATCAGGTCGACATCGGTTTCGGTGGTCGAGGAGATGGCGCCCAGGTGATAGATCATCTCGATCTGATGGCCGTTGGCGTCCAGGAACTCGAACAGCCGTTCGGGTGTCACCAGCGCGCCGAGTTCGCGGCGGCCGAGGTTGCGCCACTTGTCGTCGCAGCCGAAGCGGTCGCAGACGGCGATGCCGCCGGCCCCCTGGCGTTCCAGGCCGGCGACGAGATTGGAGCCGATGAAGCCGGCCCCGCCGGTTACGACGATCATGGCGTGCCCGCTGGTTGGCTGTCCGATCCCCGGGGTACGGTGCCCGGCGGCCTTTTATAGGCTTGGCCCGGTCGTGCCGCAAGCGGCCATGGGGCCGATTATGAGACGGCCGCCGGTCAGGATTGTTCGAGGCTCTGGCTTGCGACTGCCGGAGAAGAGTCCGGGACCGGAAGCGGGGACTTGAAATACGGCAGATTTACCTACCTTTCGAAGGGTCGTAGGTTTATGAAATCCACTTTGGGACGGCGCTTGTGCCGGCGGTGTTCCACGTCATGTTCTCCGCGATGGAGTCCGGGATGCTCAATCACGTTAAAATTCATGTCCGGCTGATGTTGATCGTGGTCGCTGCCGTAATCGGCATGTTGGCCGTCGGCTCGGCCGGGCTGCTCAATTTGCGCAGCAATCTGTTCGACGCGCGCCAGGACAAGCTCAAGAGTCTGGTCGAAACGGCGACTTCGATTATCGCCGATTATCGTCGTCGTGCCGAAAAAGGGGAGTTCCCGGAAGCTGAGGCGCGGCATCTGGCCTTGGCGACGATCGGGGCAATGCGGTATGATCAGAACGAGTATTTTTTTGTCTACGACTCTCAAGGCGTTCTGCTGGCGCACCCTAATCCTGAATTTATCGGGCAGAATCGAATGGATACAAAGGACTCCCGTGGAGTCTATCAGGTCCGGGCGTTTCTGGACAAGGCGGTCCATGGCGGTGGTTTTGTCCGTTACGATTATCCAAGACCGGGACAGGACGTTCCCGTGCCAAAGCTGTCATATGCAACACGGTACCAGCCCTGGGATATGATCATCGGTACCGGTGTTTACATTGATGACATCAACGAGCTGTTCTGGGCCAACGTCGTCGCCGTGGGCGTGGTCGTGCTGGTGCTGCTGGTTGCCGTCTGCGTCATCGGGCTGCTGATCGCCAACAGCATCCGGCAACCGCTGAAACGGATGACCAACCGCATGGGCCGACTGGCCCGGGGCGATACCGCGAGCGAGATTCCGGCCACCGGTCGGGGCGACGAGATCGGCGACATGGCCCGTGCCGTGGTGGTGTTCAAGGACTGCATGATCGAAGCCGAGCGGCTGGCCGGGCAGGAACGCCGAAACCAGGAGGCCCGACAGCAACGGGCGGAGCGGATCGAAGGCTGCATCCGGGAGTTCGACGGGGCCGTGGCCATGGTGGTGCAGCGGGTCTCGGCCTCGGCGACGCAGTTGCATTCCGAGGCTCAGGGCTTGTCGGCGACGGCGGAGCAGACCAGCCGGCAGGCGGCGGCGGTTGCCAGTGCCGCCGGGGATGCCTCGGCCAACGTTCAGACCGTGGCCTCGGCGACCGAAGAACTGTCGGCCTCTGTGGGTGAAATTCGGCGCCAGGTCGAAGAATCGTCGCAGATCGCGGCTACGGCGGTGGGCGTCGCCAATCGGACCAACACCATAGTTGCCGGCCTGTCGGAGGCCGCGCAAAAGATTGGCGCCGTGGTCCAGTTGATCAATGGCATTGCCTCCCAGACCAACCTGCTGGCTCTGAACGCGACCATCGAGGCGGCACGGGCCGGGGCGGCGGGCAAGGGCTTTGCCGTGGTGGCCTCGGAGGTGAAGACCCTTGCCAGCCAGACCGCCCGGGCCACCGAGGATATCCAGACCCAGGTTGGCCAGATGCAGGCGGCGACCAATACCGCGGTCGAGGCGATCAGGGACATCACGGGGACCATCCGGCGGATGAGCGACATCACCACGACCATTACCGCCACGGTCGCCGAGCAGGGGGCTTCCATCCAGGAAATTGCCCACAACGTCACCCTCGCCACCACCGGCACCACCGCGGTTTCGACCACGATTACCGGTGTCAGCAGGGCGGCCGGCGAAACCGGGAATATGGCGACCCAGACCGTCTCGGCGGCCCAGGACCTGAGCGAGCAGGCCGGGCGGCTGCGGGTGGTGGTGGACGGCTTCATCGGGCAGGTACGGGCGGTCTGAGCCGCTGGCAAAGATATGCGCCAGGATACAACAGGTCATGGGAACGAAATAATTTTATGGGCTTTGCCCACGCCCGCAAAGGACCCGCCCGCCCTTTGAGCCCGTGAGTTTTGGANNCCTTCGCGGGTGCGGGGCAGAGCCCAGCAAAATCAAGACACCAGCAAAATCAAGACAAGTGCACTATCCCGGCGCCTATGGGGCAAAGCCCCATGCATGGGTCAACCACCGCACGACGACCTCCCCGGGCAAGGTCAGAGTCCCTTGCCGGGAGGTCCACCGGTTGCCGACGCTGCTGACTTTAGCGGGACTCAGGTCTTCTTGACGGGCTCGGGGATCAGGGACGGGGCCGCGGCTTCCCGCCTGCTCTTCTCCTGCTTCGGCTTCTTCGCTTCGCGGTTTTTCTTCTTCTGACCTTTTGCCATCTCGATTCTCCGGTTGAGCGGTGCGCCACGGCAGCCCGCCGGGCGGCACCCCCAGGTACACAGATGGTACCGGCAGGCCGTCAAGGGAACCGGTCGCTGCGCGATGCCGCATCTGCGGCTCCGCGGTTCCGGCGCTTTCCTTCGGGGCGCGGCACAGCGATACTGGGGCGAGGGATCGGGCGGGCGGCGGTCGGTGGGGCCGGTCGCTGAGGCGTGTCCCCCTTTGGCCCTTTAACAGACCAGTCTGGTCATGGAAATCAACTCCCGGCTTTTACTCCCTGGCGAGTCGTCAATTTTGATTGTGGTTGTGGCAGGCCGCCGCTTTTCTGTGGCGACTGACCGGGTTGGGAGCATCGTGGAAATAGACGCCGAGACCGGGCCGTTGACGCCCTTGCCCTGGAGCCGGAGCCCGGTGGAGGGCCTGACCCGGATCGGCGGCCGGCCGGTGGTTCAGGTCGACGGTCGGGATCTGGCCGGCGGCAACGGCGAGCGCGGCGCCGGGCGGTGGTTGGTGGTGCTTTCGGGCAACGGTCGCCAGGACGAAATCGCGGTGCGGGTGGATGCGGTGCCGGGCCTCGCCGAAGACGCCGAAGCGCCGGGCCTGCCACCGGTTGAGCCGCTGCCCTGGTCCCGGTTATGGCAGGACTTCACCTCGGGCGGCGGCAACGCCGTGCCCTCGGGCGAGGCCGGGGACGAAGAGTCCGATGAGCACGGGAGGCGCGACGCCGCCCGGGGCGGCGCCATGCTTGAGGTCTTGCTGGTGCCGTTTCGGGGTGAGAAGCTGGCGCTGGGGCTGGACCGGGTCCGGTGCGTGGCCACCGTCGAAGCCGTGGATACCGTGACCACCCTGGGGGGTGGCCGGCAGCGACTGGCCCGGGTTGAGGGTCGGTTGTTGCCGGCGCTGGTGCTGAGCGAACGGTTTGGCGTCGGGCCGGTGATCGGGCGCCGGGCGGTGGTGGGCACCGCCGGCGGCCACGAGGTGGCGTTGCTGCTGCCCGAAGGGGCGTGGTTCCACCGGATCGCCCTTGATGCGCTGGAGCGCGTCCCGGCGGTGCCGGGGGCCATGGCGTGGTGGCGGCGCGGGACCACCGAACCGCCGGTCGGTCTTTATGATTTTGCGACCCTGGCCGGCTACCCGGGCGAGGTCCCGGAACCGGACCTGTCGGCCGCCCGCTTACCCGATCACGGCTGCGTCAAAGCCTGGCAACGGCCGGACACGGTCAGGCTGAGTTGCGCCGGTCTGGCCTGCTCGGTGCCGCTGGAACTGGTCGGCGGCGCCTTGAGCCCCGACGACAGACCGGCCGCGGGGAGGACCCGGCCCAGGCGATCCCGGCCGGGTCCGACCCCGGTTCTGGATGGCGGCCGGCTGCTGACCGGCCGTTCCGGCGGCCGGCCCGGGCCGTGGCTTCGGCTTGGCCCCCCCGACGGTCCGGGCGTGGTGCTGGTGATCGACGGACTGGAGCCGGAATTTCCCGACGCCGATCATCCCTGGCTGGCGCCGCCCGCCTTGCCCGCCGGACCGGCGGCGCTGATTGAGGCGGTGCGCTGGGAGGAGAAGAGCCGGAGCTGGGTCCTGCGCCTGCGCCGGGCGTTGGACTTTCCATCCTTGCCGATGATCGCGAAAAGGGCCGTGGCCGGGGCGTTGATCGGCTGGCTGCCCGTGCCGGCCGGCAGCCCGGAGATGGCGCAACCGGATACTTTCCAACCGGATATTTTCCCACCGGATACGGGGCCTTGAGCGATGGACCCGGTGTTCCTTTCCCGTACCGGTCGCCCGGAGGCTGCATGACCAACCTGACCATTCGCCTGAAGTTGCGTATCATTTTCCTGTGTCTGAGCGGGCTGTTCCTGGCCTTCGGCGCCATGTCGCTGAGCCGGCTGAGCGAGTTGAACGCCCATCTCGGCGACATTGAACGTAATATTCTCCCGGCAATCCTCTCCAGTAACAGCATGAATAGCGAGCTGAGCGATTTTCGGGCCAAGGAGGGGCTGCACGCCCTGACCCATGATCAGGCGGGGATGATCGCGATTGAGAAAAGTCTGGTGTATCACCAGAACGAGATTGAAAAAGCTCGAAAAATTCTTGAACCTTTGCTCTTTACAGATGAAGAAAAGTCCTTGTACAGCGATTTTGTATTGAACTACACTCAATATTTAGCCGAGCATAACAAATTTATCCCGGTATCCCGTCGGAATGAGCTTGATAACGCCCGAAATATGCTGGTGGCAATGGCGCCGCCTTTTGAAAAGGCAAGTGCCATACTTGATAAAATTGTTGATCTCAAGAAAAAGGTGGCGCTTGAGGCGATCAGCGACAGCCATGAGGTCTATGTCCGGGGTCGGAACCGGACGGCGGCGGCCGGTATTCTGGTGCTGGTGCTGGTGATCGGCTGCGTGCTGGTGCTGGAGCGGACGGTGTCGCGATCGATCCGAACCCTGGCCGAGGAGATCACGCAGGTTGGCGAAGGTGACTTTTCGGTGGTCATCGGCGGCCAGGATCGCGGTGACGAGGTCGGGCGGATTGCCCGGGCCATGGCCCTGACCGTGGCCGCGACTCAAGGGACGGTGGGGGAACTGAACCGCCTGATCGGCAACATCCGGGCCGGGACGCTGTCCGAACGGGCGGACCCCCAGGCGTTTCGCGGCGAGTTCGCGGCGCTGCTGAACGGTGCCAACCAACTGGTGGAGACCATGAGCCGGCCGCTGGTCGAGGTGGCCGAGGTGATGCAGAAGCTGGCCTCGGGAAAGCTGGAAGGCCGGATGACCGGTGTTTATGAGGGCGATCTGCGTGCCCTCAAGGCCAACGTCAACCGCAGCCTGGATACCCTGGCCATGCTGCTGGGCGAAGTTGCGGCCACCGCCCAGCGGCTGGCGGTGGCCGATCTGCGCCAGGGCCTGGAGGGAAACTATCAGGGGTTGTTCGCCGAGGTCAGGGCTAACGTCAATCAGGCGTTGGCCCAGCTTCAGGAACTGGCCGGCGAAGCCGCCCTGGGCACCGAACAATCGGCGGTCGCGGCAACCCAGACCGCCGCCGCCGCCCGCCAGGTTGCCCAATCTTCGGCCCGGCAAATGGGGGTTCTCAACGAGATCGTCGCGGCCATCGAGGAAACCGCGGCCTCGGTGGCCGCGGTGGCCGGCCATGCCGCCAACGGCGGCGCCCTGGCCGGAACCGCTGCCGAACTGGCGGCTTCGGGCCGGAGCGAACTGTCGGCACTGATGACGGAAGTCGACCGCATCGCTGCCCGCCACGGCCGGATCGAGCAGATCACCGCCACCATCACCCGCATCGCCGACAAGACCCAGGTGCTGTCGATCAATGCCTCCATCGAGGCGGCGCGGGCCGGGGCCAAAGGCCGCGGCTTTGGCGTGGTGGCCCATCAGATCGGCCGGCTGGCCGAAGAGGCGGCGGGCGCCGCCGGCGACATCGGCGCGATCATCGCCGAAGCCGGCGAGGGCGTGAAGAGCAGCGTCGTCGGCGTCGCCGGTGCCCGGGCGGCGGTGGAACGACTCGGCGTCGCGGTGGAGCAGAGCGGCGTTGCGGCCCAGGCCATCGCCGCCGCGATCGCCCAACAATCGGCCGCGATCCAGATGGTCTCGCAGCGGCTGAACGAACTGGACCGCGAAGGCCAAAGCAACGCCGGCGCCGCAGAGGAAATCAGTGCCACCATGGAAGAACTGTCCCGGATCATTCACCGCACCCGTGCCCAGGTGGCGCGCTTCACCCTGGCCTGAGAGACTGAAAAAGAATGGGAACCTCTCTACGCTCGCTGGCATCACACTCTGACGGGTCCCCATGAGCAAAGAGAACGCGCCGTTGTCCCGGCCCTGGAGCCAGCGGATCAGGCGGCTGATATTGCCGTTGATCTTTACCGGTTTGTTGGGCTCGCTGTTTTATTATGGTGGTCCGTCTTATTATTCCATCGGCGCGGCGGCCCTCGACACCACCCAACTGATTTTGGGAGAGGCGCTGGGGGTCGGGGTTCTCTTTTTTCTCACCGTCTTTGTCCAGCGGCTGGTTCAATTCGTCCTGCTCGAGGGGCTGGTGGCGTCGGCGCTGGGGACCCCGGTGCCGCGGCTGTTATCCCAGCTTTCGGCGCTGATCGTCTATTTGCTGGGTTTTGCCGCCATCTTCGGCATCGTCTTCAAACAGGACCTGACCGCGCTGTGGGCGGCGTCCGGGATTGCCGGCTTCGTCTTCGGCATGGCCCTGCGCGAGATCATCCTCGACATCTTCACCGGCCTTGCGATCAACATCGACCGGCCGCTGCGGATCGGCGACGACGTGTTGCTGCACCGGGTCGGCGACAAGACCATCGAAGGCCGGGTGATCGAAATCAGTTGGCGCACCACCCGGATTGCCGACCTGGACGGCAATTCCGTGGTGATCTCGAACAGCAAGCTGGCCTCTTCGACCATTACCAACTACTCGCAACCGCGGCCGTCGGTGTGGGCCTCGGTGCGCGTGACGCTGGAGGTGACGGTTCCGCCGGAACGGGCCGAGCGGATCCTGACCGGCGCCGCCGCCCAGGCGCTGGCCGAAATCTCGCCCGGAACGTCGGCGGTGCCGATCGCCCGGATTCACGAGATCACCCCCTACGGCATCGAATACGTGGTGCCCTTCGAAACCTCCCTGCACCGGCGGATGTCGGCCCGCTCGATCATGCTCAGGACGGTTCTGAGCCATCTCGGCCGCGCCGGTTTGCGGCCGGTGATCCGGGAGCCGACGGTTCCGCTGTCGCCGCGCTTTGTTCCCGAGTTGGCGCCGCCGCCGGAGCACATTGCCGTGCTGCTTGGCGGCGCGCCGCTGTTCTCCGGTCTTGGGGCCGGGGCGTTGGCGCTTCTGGCCGCCGGTGCCCGGATTCGGACCGTGGCCGCCGACACCCCGCTGGTTCAGGGCGGCGAGGTCGCCACCGCCATGATTCTGGTTCTCGAAGGGCTGGTGGAAGCCGAGGCGGCACGGCGCGACCCCGGCGACCGGCGGACTCCCCAGCCCGCCCGCTTCGGCCCCGGACACCTGATCGGCGGCGAAGCCACCCTGACCGGCGACGGCTATCCGCGCACCGTGCGGACGCAAACCCCGGCGCTGGTGGCGGAACTCGATCACCGGTTGCTGCACCGGTTGCTGGCCGCCGAGCCCGCGCTGGCCACGGTGCTGGCCCAACGCATCGCCGATACCCTGGGTGAAGAGGAGGCCGCGGGCCCCACCCGCGGGCGCCGGCTGGTGACGGCCAGCGAGGACGATCGGGTGGCCGATGTGCTGGGCAGCCTCTCCCGGACCTTTGCCGACCTCCGGCTGCTCCAGACGGTCCCTGCCGGGCGGCCGGGGTCGGGGCCGGAAGACGCCGGGGGTCGCTGACCGGCGCGGGTCAGAACAGCACCGTGAGCACCTCGCCGCTGCCCTGCCGGATCATGTCCAGGGCGACGTAAAGGATCACCGCGACCCCGACATAGGCAAGCTGAGGCCAGCGCCGGAACAGCGGTGCGATCACCGAGGCGGCGACGCCCATCAGTGCCACCGACAGCAGCAGGCCCAGGGTCAGCGCCAGCGGGTGCTCACGGGCGGCGCCGGCAATGGCCAGGACGTTGTCAAGGGACATGGAGATGTCGGCGATCACGATCTGGCCGATGGCCGCCCGCATCGACTTGGGGGCGATCAGATCCCGGTCGCCGCCGTCAGTCGCCGGCGGGTGGGCGCCATGGGCGCGCTGCCCGGCCTGCCAGGTCTCGCGGAACAGTTTCCAGCACACCCAGAGCAGCAACAGGCCGCCGCCCAGGGTCAGCCCGATCACCCCCAACATTTGTACGGCGATCAGGGAAAACAGGATGCGCAACACCACCGCGGCGATCAGGCCCCAGAAGATCACCTTGACCCGGTGTTCCGCGGCCACCCGTGCCGCCGCCATGCCGACCACCAGGGCGTTGTCACCGGCCAGCACGGTGTCGATCAGGATCACCTGGACGGTCGCGGCCAGTTCGGGGAGCAGGTCGAGGGGCGGAATGGCATTCACCGTTGGTTAAGATCGACATCGTCGGCCAGGCCCGGCCGGCGGGCGGTGGCGGGAGCGACATCCTCAAGGTTATCATAGCCGGGGTTTGGGGGTGAAGCCCCGGTCATTGACGGGCCGCGGCAGCGGCGGCGGCAACCAACGGTCTTGTGGGCTCTGCCCACACCCGCAAAAGGCCGGTCGGCCCTTTGAACCCGTGAGTTTTGGAGGTCAGGGAGGCTCGCCTCCTTGCGGGTGCAGGGCAAAGCCCGGCAAAATGCCCCGGACCCGGTTACGGGACGGTGGCGAAGCGGCCCGGCGTCAGGTCGTGGGTGGCGAGCAGCTCGGTGAAGCGGTCACTGCGCAGGAAGTCGTATTCCGTCCGGCGCTGGTCGGTGACGGGGTCGATGCGGCGCAGGACCGGGTCGGGCAAACCCGGGTGGCACATCACCAGGGCGGGGCGGGCGGACGGCGTGTCCGGAGCCGGGTGGAGGAAGCGGGCCATCAGTTCGGAGAACGGCACCCGGTCGGAAAAGTCATAGATGCCGCGAAAGCTGCCATTGGCGGGCAGTTGGTGATGGTCGATCAGGCGGGAAAGCCCGCGCCCGAGTTGCGCGATGACCAGCGCCTTGGCGGTGGCGACGCCGCGGCCGAGAATGGCCGGCAGCGGCTCCCGGCAGTTGCGCAGATAGGT
This sequence comes from Rhodospirillales bacterium, assembly GCA_003165295.1. Lineage (GTDB taxonomy): Bacteria > Pseudomonadota > Alphaproteobacteria > Azospirillales > Azospirillaceae > BOG-933. The sequence goes on from PLTC01000066.1 coordinate 27,846, forward strand.
GCCGGGCAGCGACCGCACCGCGGCCACCACCGCCTCGCGCACCACCGGCAGCAGGTGGACGTGCTGGTGGCCGTCCACGAATGCCGGCGGCGCCCCGAACACCGCAAGGAACAGCGCGATCTGCCGGCTCACTTCGGCATTGATCTCTCCGGGCTCGAGGCCGCCGGTCAGCGCCTGGCGCATCAGCCGGCCCAGGGGCGGCAGCCGGCCTTCGGGCGCCAGCCGCGGCATCGGCCCCACCGGCCGATGGTCGGTGAGAGTCAGATGCAGGCCGACATCGACCCGGGCCGCCCACGGCCGCAGCCAGTCGGCGTGATCGATCCAGAACGGCGATACCGTCATGCACCCGGTTGCGGACAGCCGGCCGGCGGCGATCAGATCGACAATGGCGCGGCTGACCCCGGGCGCCAGGGCATAGTCGTCGGCGCAGAGAATAATGTGCCGGGCCATCGGCGGGACTCCTGAGCTTTTTTTGGGGAACGGCCGCCGCTTCCGCGGCCAGGGCATCTTCTTGTCCTTGGGCGCCGGCTCATTCCAGAACCAGTGTCGCCCCTTCCCGGGCGGCGACGGTGGCGGGCAGCAGCGCCTGGGCCTGGGCCTCGATTCGCAGCATCGCTTGGTCGTCGTGGTCGGGCTCGTGATGGAACAGCACCAGCCGGCCGACGCCGGCGGCCCGGGCCAGCCTGACCCCTTCCTGCCAGGTCGAATGCCCCCAGCCGATCCGGCCGGCATATTCTTCGGCGGTGTAGGTGGTATCATAGATCAGCAGGTCGGCGCCCCGGGCCAGCGCCAGGATATTGGCGTCGAGCCGGTCCGGCCAGTGCTCGGTATCGGTGACGTAGGCAACCGAGTGCCCGCCGAAGCCGATCCGGTAGCCGGTGGCGCCGTCAGGATGGTTGAGCGGCGCCGTCTGGACGCTGACACCGTCGTCCAGCTCGAAGCTCTCGCCCGGGTCGAAGTCGTGGAAGTCGAGGTTGCAGCCCATGGTCTGGAGCGGCACCGGGAACAGCGGCCGTTCCATCTGCCGGGCCAGCACCGAGCGGATGTTGGTGTGGCCATTCAGGTGACCGGCCATCACCAGGAAGCGAAAACCGGGCTGGAAGGCCGGGCCGAAGAAGGGAAAGCCGCTGATGTGGTCAAGATGCGTGTGGCTGAGCAGCAGGGTCGCCCGTTGGATGCCTTCGGTCTGAAACCGTCGGCCCAACAGGCGCAGTCCGGTTCCGGCATCGAGAATCAGCCGTGTCCCGTTGGCCCGGAGTTCGACGCAACTGGTGTTGCCGCCGAACTGCATGTGGGAGGACATCGGGCACGGAACGGTGCCGCGAACGCCCCAGAAGGTTACGGTAAACCCCATTTGTCTGCCTGTCGGGTCCGGTCCGGGAGGGCTCCAACGCCGAAACCGGCGTCGCTCCTGATATTATTTTATCATGCTTGTCGGGAAAATCTGTGACGAACATCACTCGTTGGCCAAGCCCCGGCCCGACTCCCCGGAAATCGATGCTTTTGCGGCTTATCCTTCGACCCAGGCGATTCGCAGCATGTTGGTGCTGCCGGGGGTGCCGAACGGGACGCCGGCGGTGATGACCAGACGTTGACCGGGCTCGGCGAATCCGTCCAGATAGGCGATGCTACACGCCTTCATGACCATCTCGGCGACGCTCGAGACGTCGGTGGTATGGACGGTGTGGGTGCCGTAGGCCAGCACCAGCCGGCGGGCGGTTTCCAGGCGGGAGGTCAGGCACAGAATCGGCACCTCGGGCCGTTCGCGCGCGGCGCGCAGGGTGGTCGAGCCCGAGGTGGTGTAGGTGACGATGGCGGCGGCGCCCACCGTGTGCGCCACCTGACGGGCGGCGGCGGTGATGGCGTCGGCGGCGGTCTGGCGCGGGTCGGGGTGTTGGGCGTCCATGATGGTGCGATAGGTCGGGTCCTGCTCCACCCGGCGGGTGATGCGGTCCATCATCGACACCGCTTCCAGGGGATAGCTGCCGGCGGCGGTTTCCGCCGACAGCATCACCGCGTCGGCGCCGTCATAGACCGCGGTGGCCACGTCCGAGGCTTCGGCGCGGGTCGGGGTCGGGGCGTTGATCATGGATTCGAGCATCTGGGTGGCCACGATCACCGGTTTGCCGGCCTTGCGCGCGGCCCGCACCATGGCCTTTTGCAGACTTGGTACGTCCTCTGCCGGCATTTCGACGCCAAGATCGCCCCGCGCGACCATCAGCCCGTCGGAAAGCTCGATGATCTGGTCCAGATGCTCGATGGCCTGGGGCTTTTNNCGCCGTGGCTGAGCGCAAAGGCGAGGTCGGCCTGGTCCTTGGCGGTCAGGGCCGAGAGCGGCAGGACCACGTTGGGCACATTGACGCCCTTGCGGTTGGACAGGCGGCCGCCGACCACCACTTGGGTTTGCGCGAAGTCGATGCCGCAGGCCTCGACCCGCAGCCGCACCTTGCCGTCATCCACCAGCAGATCGGTTCCGGGCACCAGCGCCGCGAAAATCTCGGGATGGGGCAGTCCGACCCGGGTCTGGTCCCCCGGCCGGGTCGAAAGGTCCAGGCGCAACGGCATCCCCGGCCGGAGTTCGATGGGGCCGTCGGCAAAGGTGGCGATTCGCAGCTTGGGACCTTGGAGGTCGGCCATGATGGCCACCGGTCGGCTGGTCTGCTCTTCGAGGGCGCGGATCGCCTCGATTCGCGCCAGATGGTCGTCATGGCTGCCGTGGCTGAAATTGAGCCGGAAGACGTCGACTCCGGCAATGAACAGGGCCTTGATCATCTCCGGCGACGAGCTGGAGGGACCCAGGGTGGCCACCACCTTGGTCTGGCGGTGGCGGCGGAAGGGATGGTAATCGGGCTTCATGAGGTCCTGCCTGCCGGATGGGCCCGAGCCAAGCGTCGGGAGCCACCATGATGGCGCGAAAATCGTTGACGCTGGCGCGGGCCGGTCCGGCCGCGGTCGCGACCGGATCGCCAGCGTCATTCTCGGCCAGAAGGCCAGCGGCGTCCAGTCTCCCGGTGCAACAGTCTCCCGGAGAGACGGCACCGGACCTCGGCATGCCGTTCCGTCCGCGCCACAGTGACCGCATGGCCGGGTCCGACCGCCGCCTGACAGACTTCGATGACGATGTGGCCGAAGCGGGAGCTTTGGCCGCTGGGAAAATCTCAACACACATTGGCGGGGGATATTGACGGGTGGTTGATCGGCCTGTGGAATGGAACGGCCGGCGGCGCGACCGTCAGTCAGGGATACAGTCATGCCCCTTGCCTTTCCATCGCTGAAACCCATTCGGTTCGAGGGAACGGCGGAGCGCGCCTATGCGGCGACGGCCATCTCGCGGGGGGTCATCCTGCTGCGCTGCATTGCCGTCCTGTCCGTGCTGGCGGCGCTGATGCGCCTGCTGGCCGAGGCGGCGGAAAGCCCCGGAGTCCTGGTTGCGGTCGCCCCATACCGTTTCGCGGGCATGGCCCTTGGCGGTGCGGTGCTGGCCGTCAGTTTCGTGCCGGGCTTCGGCCGCTTCCAGCATCTGGCGGCGGGTGTCCTGCTGGCGGGGGCCGCCGTTCTGATGGCCTTGGCCAACGCCTTGTCGCCCCTCGGCATGCCCAACGTGATGGCAAACGTCTGGACCGTCATGACGTTGTATTCGGGCCTGCCCTTCGGCGTCGGCCTGCTGGTGCTGGAGGCGGTTCTGGGGGTGAGCCTGCCGGTGGTGCTCTCGGCGATGCTCGGCGGGTCGCCCTTTCCGCCGCCGGTGCTCCTGGTGCTGGGCGTGTTCGTGCCGTGCGCCGCGGTGGCGTTTGCCTATGTCCAGGACCAGCACTGGCGGAAAGCGTTTCTGCGGGAAATCGACCTTGCCGAGGCGCTTGAGCAGCTGCGGCGCAGCCACCTGGAGCTGTCGACGGCTTACGCCACCCTGAAGACGACCCAGGCGCAACTTGTCCTGATGGAGAAGTCGGCCGCGCTCGGCCGCATGGTGGCTGGACTCGCGCATCGGATCAGCACGCCCGTCGGCAATCTGGTGGCGGTGTCGAGTCACATGGACGGGGTGATTCGGAGCCATGCCGCCCGGCTCGCCGCGGGCGAGATCCGGCGCTCGCAGGTTATGGGCTTCGTCAACGACATGGCCGAGGGCAACGCCATCGTTGTCCAGAACGCCCAGGCCACGGCCGGCGTGATAGAGACCTTCCGACAACTGGCGGCCGATACCGGTGCGCCGGGGGCGCTCGACCTCGGCACCTTCCTGGCCGGCATTCGCCCACAGCTGGCGGTATTGGCCCCGCCGAACGTCAGGCTGGCGCTGGAGGCCGGCACCGGCCTGGTTGTGATGGCGCACCCCCACGTCATGGAGACCGTCGTCACCGAGCTGGTCCGCAACGCTGCCGTACACGCCTTTCCCGGCAAACGCGCGGGCACGATCACGGTCAAGGCCGGCGCGCCCGAAGGCGGCGGGGTCGAACTGCGGGTGGTCGACGATGGCATCGGCATCCCCGGCCGGCACCTGGCTCATGTCTTCGATCCGTTCTACACCGACGGCAAGGTCGGCGGCGGCGGCTTCGGGCTCGGCCTGTCCATCGTCCACAATGCGGTGGCAGGGCCGCTCGGCGGCCGAATCACACTGGAAAGCCGGGAAGGCGAGGGTACGGCGGTGACGGTCGTACTGCCCGCGGCGCAGGTCCGGCGGTAGTGCCATGGTCTACAATCCGCCAGAACGGCGGCGGCAGCTTATGTCCGAGAGCTTTTCCGTCTCCGCCTGGGTGTGTTACAACGTACACGTCAGGCAGGAGGGCCAACGATGGCCGGGACCACCACCTTAACGTTACGCCTTGACCGGACGCTGAAAGCTGACCTTGACCGACTGGCGGAAGAAACCCACCGATCGAAATCCTACCTCGCGGCACAGGTAATCAAGGATGGCTCTTCCTGGATTCCGGGGTGGTGGAGAATTAATGTTTATCAATATGTTACCAG
>PLTC01000283.1 GCA_003165295.1 Rhodospirillales bacterium
TCTACCCGTTCAACGCCTTCCGCTCACTCTTGGGGATTGCTGGTGGTGCTGGCACGCCTACTTTTGGCGAACTATACTCGGGGAAATGGCAACATACTATAGGTGGTAGGTGTGGGTGAAAGGCGGATAGGCATACAATTACCTTTTGGTGCAGCGCCGGCGCAAAGAAATACCGGTTGCCGGATTGGTAATCATCATGTCATTGAGGTCGGGCTCGAGTGCAAGGAGGCCGGAACCACTTTTATTGTGCGCTGCAATAAAGAGGACCGGAGCGGCGACGGTAAGTCGCACCACCAAACCGCGCCATGAAATTGACAATCACCGGTGCGAAGACCACATTCGACGGCGTGCGTCGGGAGCACTCCGACGAAAAAGGGGGAAATTAACCATGTCTTCGACACAGGCCTTTGCCATTGAGGTTCGCGGCCGGTCCGCGGGCATCGTGGTGGCCGAGCAAGGCGGGTTCATGTTTTTTGCTGCGGACGGGGTCTTTCGTGCGCTCGACCGCCGGGTTTTCAAGCATGTCGGGCAGGCCGAACGGGCGGCGGTGGAAATTGCCAATGATCGGGACCGGCACCACGGGCGCTGACGGTTCCCGATCCCGGGCGTGACCAAATACCAAGGATCGCAGACCGAAGACCGACGTCACGGCAGCCAAGCCCGGTGTGGTTGGCTGCCGTGCGTGTCGGGCTGTTCCTGGCGACTGTAACAATTCCAGGAACAGGCACTGATTTTTCTCGGTCGTTGCCGGATTCCCATAGGAAAACCGGGTGCTTGGGCTTATCCTGATAAGCGGTCAAGAGACCCGGTCCCGGGGTGCGGCCGTGGAGTCTTGCTCCAGCCGGGATCATCCGGGGGAGGGGGCGATGGTCGAACAATCCGGTCCCGTCGAAACGGCGGTGGTGATGGTCAGCGGCTGGCGGCTTTGGGTGCACAACGTCATTGAGGCGCCGACGCTCGGGCAGTCGTTGTTGCGTCGGCACCTGATTACCGAGGAGCAACTCGCCCGGGCCATCGCCATTCAACGGCTGAGCGGCGAGCGACTGGGGCACGTTCTGGTGCGCCTGGACTATGTGGCGGCTGCGGAGTTGGACCATATTCTTAATCGGCAGCGGGTGTTGCGCTGGCTGACCCAACTGTTCGGCTGAGCGGCCCGGGCGTGACCGTCAGGTGCCGGCGGTGCCGGCCACCGGCAGCGGTGCCGGTCGTTGCGGTGTTCCCCGCCACTCGGTTTCGCTCCAGCGGACCGTGGCGCGGGCGATGGACGAAACCACGCCGGCAAGGCCGCCATAGGCGCAGCCAAGACCGGCCCGGACCACCATGACTCCCAATCCCCCCATCCACATTCCGGCGGCCATGGGTGGAAAAATCACCGACAGCGCGCCCAACGCCAAGCCGCCCATGCAGCCGACCAGCATCAGACTGTGATCAAAGAGCGGCGGCTGCGGCGGCGCGGCGGCGTTGCCCGGAACCGACCCTGAAGCCAGCACCTGCGCTCCCGCCTGCGGCCCGGCCGGTCCCAGAGTCAACATCGCCACCAGAATCAATGCGACCCCGACCCGGCCTGTCCGCCGGACCGGCAAAGCAACGGGGTCGGGGGCCTGCGGCCCCGGTGGGGTCCAGGGGCAACGCCCCTGGTCACCGAAGGTCTGTTTCATGGATTCCTCAGCTGCGGCGCAGATAGACATAGCCACCGCCCACCACCAGCGTCGCGACGATCATGGCGACCGAGACCAGGGGATGGACGAACAGCCACGCCACGGCGATGGTCACGGCCCCCAGGGTCAGCGCGAGGGCGAAGGCGATATCGGCGGTCAGGCCCTCGACCAGGGTTCCGAGGAAGGGCAGGACGCTGACCAGAACCGCGAGCGGCCCCAACAGCAGCATGAAACCGATCCACATCACGATCACCCCGGCCAGGCGCAGCAGCCAGGTCAGGGTGGCCATGGCATCGGCTTCGCGGTCCAGCAGGGTTTCGGCGCTGTACTCGCCCACCGCCGCGAGCAGGATGCCGGTATCCCGGGCAATGGGAAAATCGGTGAAACCCTCACCACTCTGGCGCGCGACGACGGTCAGGGTTTTGCCGGCCGGCACCCCGGCATAGCGGAGGCGGACGTCACCGACCGCCGGGTCCGCCGGGTCCTTGCCGTGATAGAGTCCGCCCGCCGGATCGACGGCGAAGCCGGCGGGAGGTTTGTCGGGCCGGACCTCCTGGAATCCCGAAGCAAACCACGCTTTGCCGCCGGCTTCGGGGGCATTCTGAAGCAGGGCGCCGACGGTCGTGGTGCCAAGCCGGAAGGCGCCGAGTTTGGCGTCGTCGGCGGCGAGCAGCGCCGAGGGCGCGGGCATCGGTGGATTCCGGTGGCCTGTGGGCACCAGGAAGGCGTCGGAGTTCAGCCAGTCGCTGGACCAGACCCTATCGTATTGGGCGGTGGTGACCTCGGTCTGGCTGCCGCCGAAATTGGTGGTGGTTTTCGCGCTCCGCTGCTCCCGCCATTGATACATCTCGACCTGACGCTGGGCGGCGACCATCGACGGCAACGTCACCCCAAAGGTCGGGTCGGTCACCGCCGACGCGGTGGCGACGCCCACCACATGGACCAGCCGGCCGTCGTTGGCGACGGCGAGCGTGGCCGCCGGGACCGTAACCACCGTCTGGAGCGCGTGATCGATGGCCTGCTGCATCTCGACGTTGCGGTGCTCGTTCCACCACAGCACTGCCACCGGAAAGAAAATCAGCAGGATTCCCAGCGGAATCCCGATCAGCGCGGCGCCAACCCGTTCAAAAAAGCCGATTTCCCGGGTCTCGGTATACGGCTGGGCGGAGGTATAGCTGGTGGGATCGTAAGTCAACGCAGCAAACCCCGGTTCCTTGGTGAAAGATCAAGGGCGGAAGATCAAGGGTGGACAATCGACGACAGGTCAGGCCGGACAAAACGCCGATGCTCCCGGCACGGTACCGATCCCGTCCATGGAACGCCTCCAGGTGCCTGTTTTCGGGTGCCGATGTCAAGTCCAATGCGTCGTTGCCGCCCGGTGGACAGGTGCGCCGATCCGGTACCGCGAGGCCGGCCGGCCGCCGCCGGGCCGAACAAAGCAGTCGCCTTTCGCCTGGGGAAAGCGATTCGCCGATGCCCGGACCGGTGTTCTGCGGTATCGTGGCCGGGAGCGGGGGATCGGGCGGGCATGATCGGGATGATTGAAATCCGCTTGCGGAATCAGTTGAGTGAAATTTTGAGACTGGCTGATCTGGTCGATCGGTTCGGGGAGGCCCATGGGCTTGCCTCCGGGGTGGTCTTCAAGTTCAACCTGGTACTGGATGAAGTCCTGACCAACATCATCGACTATGGTTACGACGATGGCGCGCCCCATGACATCGTGGTGATCCTGACGCTGGCCGGCGCCGTCATCACCGCCGAGGTGATCGACGATGGCCGCCCTTATGACCCGACCCTGGTGCCGGAACCCGATCTGACCTTGTCGGTGGACGACCGGCCGATTGGCGGGCTCGGCATCCATTTTGCCAGGACCATGATGGATCGGGTAGAGTACCGGCGCGACGGCCGCCTGAACCGGCTTCGGCTGTCCAGGCGCGCCGACCCGGAGGCGGCGGGGAGCGCCGGAACAACCTGAACAGGAGCGAGGCACATGGAAGTCCTGGAATCGCGCAGTGGGAACACGGTCATCATCGACGTGCGTGGCCGGGTCGACAGCAACACCGCCCGGGCCTTCGAGGAAAAGCTGCTGGGTGCGGTGGCGCCGGCGGACCCGGCGCTGGTGGTCGACTGTACCCAGCTTGACTATATCAGCAGTGCCGGCTTGCGGGTCATGCTCATGGCGGCCAAGAAGGTCAGGGCGGCCAAGGGCAGGCTGGCCTTGTGCGGGCTCAGGCCCCACGTCCGGGAGGTCTTCGACGTAAGCGGCTTTTCCTCGCTGTTTCTCATCCATCCGGCTCGTGACGCCGCGCTGGCCGCGGTTTCCCAGGCGGGCGCCCCCTGTTGATTTGAAAAGACCCGTGTTGATTCGCGAGGACCCATGGAAGCGACCGAGATTCACGAGACCGTAACCGAACTCGAGGAGGGCGCCGAGGAACCGGCGGCAGCCGCGCCGCCCGCCCATCATCACGAGCATGCCGACCGTCATCACGAACACGCAGATGCCCACTCGCGCCAGTGGGTGGCCATTTTCATTTCGGTGCTGGCGGTGATGCTGGCGATAACCTCCATGGGTGGCGGCAATGCCACCAAGGACATGGTCAACGCCAACATTATCGCCAGCGACACTTATGCCTTTTACCAGTCCAAGACCATCCGTCAGACCGATTACCGTCTGGCCGCCGACGAGCTGACGGCGATCAGGACGTCGTCGTTGTGGCTGCCCGGCGCCGCCGAGACCTTGATCGATCAGAGACTGAAAGCCTACCAGACGGCCATCGACAGGTACGAGTCGGAACCGGCCACCGGCGAAGGCAAGAACGAGTTGATGGCCAAGGCCCGTAAATACGAGGCGATCCGCGACCACGCGGCGCAGCAGGATCCCTATTTCGATTATGCCGAGGCGTTGATGCAGATCGCCATCGTGCTGGCTTCGGCCAGCATCGTGGCCCGCCGGCGTTGGGTGTTATGGCTCGGCTATCTGTTCGCCACCGGCGGGCTGCTGCTGCTGGCCAACGCCTATACATTGCTGGTTGACCTGCCGTTGTAACGGTGATGCGGTTCGGGGTGCGGGGCGGCCGGAAGCCTACCCTGTCCCTATGGCAGGTGTCATCGGCGGCGCCCGCCGGTACCATCGGCATCGGGCTTCGGCCCTGTGATTATGAGCCGGCGGATATGAGCCAGAGGATATGAGCCATGGTCGAGCGGCTGGCGGAAATCGAGGCGCGCATCGCCAATCTCGGCGACCTGCAGGACATCATGGGCGCCATGCGCGGGATGGCCGCCATGCGGCTGGCCCAGGCCCAGGGGGCACTGCCCGGCGTTCGGCGCTATGCCGGGGTGATTGATGTTGCGCTGGCCCGCGGCCTGGCGCTGACCGGCAGTACCGGCGGCCACGGCAGAGGCGCCGCTGCCGACGGTCCGATGGCGGTGGTTGCCTTTACCTCGGAGCACGGCTTCGCCGGCGCCTATAACGAGCACGTTCTCGATCGCGCCTGGGAGTTGGCCCGGGACGGTCGGCATCGGTTGCTGGTGGTGGGCTCGCGCGGTCGGGTCAAGGCCGAGGAACGCGGCTGTACCGTCGCCTGGTGGCACCCCATGGCCACCCATGTCGACGGCGTGTCCGACACCGTGCAACGCTGTTCCGACGAACTCTATGACCGGCTCGGCCGGGACGGCCTCCAGCGGATCACCCTGGTCTATGGCCGCAACATGGCCGGCGCCCAGTGGAAGGTCGCGGCGGAGCCGGTGCTGCCCTTCGACGTTTCGGGCTTTCCCGCGGTCGAGGTGGCGGCGCCGCTGATCTATCTGGAGCCCGAGGAGCTGTTGGAACGACTGGTTGAGGAGTTCGTCTTTTCCCACCTGATGCAGGCCGCCCTAGAGTCCTTCGCCAGCGAAAACGGGGCGCGGCTGACCGCGATGGAGGCGGCCCACGACAACATCGAAACCAAGCTGGAGTTGCTGAGCCAGCAGGCCCGCCAGCAGCGCCAGGAGGAAATCACCACCGAGTTGCTTGATGTGGTGATCGGTGCAACCGCGGCGCGGAAGAACTGACAGGTGATATCCCGATGACCCCGCTGGCGGCAAAAACTTTCCTGGGCTTCCTGTGGTTGATCGGGATGTTGGGCGTTGCCCTGTTTGGTGCGGCCTGGAGTTTCGACTTCTGGCAGGCGTGGGTCTATATATTTATTTTCGTCGTGTCGTCCGCCTTGGTGACCGGATATTTGTGGTCCAGGGATCCGCAACTCCTGCAACGCCGGATCAACGCCGGTCCCGGCGCCGAGAAGGAAAAAGTCCAGCAATTGATCCATCTCCTCGCTTCTGTTGCGTTTGTGAGCGGCATTGTTTTGCCGGCGCTCGATCATCGATTTTCCTGGTCCGAGGTTCCGCTCCCGCTGGTGATCGTCGGGGAAATTCTGGTGATGCTCGGCATTTTCATCACTTTCCTGGTTTGCCAGGAAAACACCTTTGCCGGCGCAACCATCGAGGTGGTGCCCGGTCAGCAGGTGGTTTCCAGCGGTCCCTATCGGCTGGTTCGTCACCCAATGTATTCCGGGGCGTTGGTCATGATGTTCGGGACGCCGCCGGCGCTCGGATCCTGGTGGGGGCTTCTCGCGTTTTTTCCAATGGTGGCGATCATCATCTGGCGACTGTTTTGTGAGGAAGAGCTTCTTACCGCCGGGCTGCCCGGCTATCGGGAGTACTGTCGTCGGGTGCGGTTCCGGCTGCTGCCATTCATTTGGTAAAAGCTTGATTTGCGGGCTGAAAGTACCGTACCTGGAGCCCCCGCGGAGCGGTGAAGGCGCTTGGCCGGCCACCGGCACCGGTTTGCAAGAGGCGGCCCATGTTCAGTTTCGGTAAGCTGTTGGTCCTGGCTTTGATGATCGGCGCGGTGGTGGTGGTCGGCCGCTGGCTGCGCCGCTTCGAACGGCTGCGGACGGCGCGGACGCGGGATCGGGCGGCGGCGGTCCGACCGCCGCGGGCCATCGAGGACATGGTCAAGTGTCGGACCTGTGGGGTCTACATCCCGACGCACGGGTCAGAGGATTGCGGCCGTGCTGGCTGCCCGCATCGGCGCTAGTGGATTGCGTCAGCTAAATTGCACCGTAAAAACCCCGGTTTCCATAGGCCGCCGGCCAAAGGTTGGGTCCAGTAAAGCCCTGGTTGCCGAAGGCGTTTTGTAGGGGCTTTGCCCCTACGACCCCACCAAAGGCCGCCGGCCTTTGGAAACCGTTAACTTAACCCGGCAATTTAGATGACGCGGCCCACCAGGGCTCCGGCGTAACGGCATTCTTCGGCCGGGGCCGGTCTCGGTCAGGCGCCGGGGCTATCGAGGCTTCGTTTCGGCGGGCGCCACCATCGCGGCCAGATCCTTCAACAGCCGTAAAGTTCCCTTGAGTCGCGTCTCGGGATCGTCCCAGGCCCGGAGGCAGATCAGCTTGTGGTCGGGGCGCAGCTTGATGGTCCCGGACTGCCGGGAAAGCCAGGCGACCAGTCGCGCCGGTTCGGCGAAGGTGTTGTTGTGGAAGGTCAGGACCGCGCCCTTGGGGCCGGCTTCGACCCGTTCGACGCCGGAGGTCCGGCACAACTGTTTGATCGCCACCACCTGAAGCAGGTTGTCGACCTCGTTGGGCAGGCGGCCGAAGCGGTCGATCAACTCGGCGGCGAAGGCGTCGAGTTCGGCGCGGTCGGCCAGATCCGCCAGCCGCCGGTAGAGCCCGAGCCGGATTGCCAGATCCGCGACGTAGCTTTCGGGGATCAGCACCGGCATGCCGAGATTGATCTGCGGCGTCCAGCGTTCGGCGGCGTCGGCGCCGCCGTCGGTTGTTGCCCCCGAGCGGGCGGTGGCCACCGCTTCTTCGAGCATGTGCTGATACAGTTCGACCCCGACTTCCCGGATGTGACCCGACTGCTCCTCTCCCAGCAGGTTGCCGGCGCCGCGGATATCCATGTCGTGGGACGCCAGTTGGAAGCCGGCACCCAGGCTGTCGAGGGTTTCGATCACATGAAGCCGCTGCTGCGCCGCTCCCGACAGAACCCCCTTGGGGGCATAGGTCAGATAGGTGTAACCGCGCAGCTTGGAGCGGCCGACCCGGCCGCGCAACTGGTAAAGCTGGGCCAGCCCGAACAGATCCGCCCGATGGATGATCATGGTGTTGGCGTTGGGGATGTCGAGGCCGGATTCGATGATGTTGGTGGCCAGCAACACGTCGAAGGCGCGGTCGTCGAAGGCGGTCATCACCTCTTCCAGGTCGCCCGCCGACATCTGACCATGGGCCGTCACCACCTTGACCTCGGGAACCAGCTCGCGCAGGCGGTCGCCGACCTTGCCCAGGTCCTCGATGCGCGGGCAGACATAAAAGCTCTGGCCGCCGCGGTAGTGCTCGCGCAGGACCGCTTCCCGGATCACCACCGGGTCGAACGGCAGCACGAAGGTCCGCACCGCCAGCCGGTCCACCGGCGGCGTCGCGATCACCGTCAGTTCGCGGACTCCCGAAAGCGCCATCTGCAAGGTACGGGGAATCGGCGTCGCGGTCAGGGTCAGCACATGGACATTGGCCCGCAGTTCCTTGAGCCGCTCCTTCTGCTTGACCCCGAAATGCTGTTCCTCGTCCACCACCACCAGTCCCAGGCGTTTGAAGCTGACGGTCTTCGACAACAGGGCGTGGGTGCCCACCAGGATGTCGAGGGTGCCGTCGCTGGCCTCCTTGCGGATGCGCGCGGCGTCCTTGGGCGTGACCAGCCGCGACAGTTGTTCCACCCGGACCGGCAGGCCGGCGAACCGGGCGGAAAAGGTGCGGTAATGCTGGCGCGCCAGCAGGGTGGTCGGAACCACAACGGCGACTTGCAGGCCGGAGAGCGCAGTCACAAAGGCCGCGCGCAATGCCACCTCGGTCTTGCCGAAACCGACATCGCCACAGACCAGCCGGTCCATCGGTCGGCCCGAACTCAGGTCCATCACCACGTCGGCGATGGCGTTGGCCTGGTCCTCCGTCTCGGGATAGGGGAAGCGCGCCGCGAATTCGGCGTAAAGCCCGTCGTTGACCGCCAGTGGCTCGCCCTTGCGCAGTTCCCGCTCGGCGGCAATCCGCAGCAAGGCCTCGGCCATGTCCTTCAGGCGTTTGGTGACGCGGGCGCGGCGGCCCTGCCAGGCGGCGCCGCCCAGCCGGTCAAGCTGGGCGCCGGTCTCTTCCGAGCCGTACCGGGACAGCAGGTCGAGATTCTCCACGGGCACGAACAGCTTTTCGTTGCCGTCGTAGACGATGCGCAGGCAGTCGTGGGGCGCGCCCGTAACCGTTACGGTTTCGAGCCCGTCGAAGCGGCCGATCCCGTACTCCACATGGACCACCAGATCCCCAACCGCCAGCCCGGCCGCCTCGGCGATGAAGTTGGCGGCGCGCCGACGCTTGCGCGGCGGGCGGGCCAACCGGTCGCCGAGGATGTCCTGCTCGGTGATGACCGCAAGGTCGGCCGTGACGAAGCCGTGCTCGATGCCGAGCACCGCCATGGCGAGGCTGCCGCGGCCGAACCGTTGGGCCTCGGGCCAGGATTCCGCGGGCTTGAGTCCGGCGATGCCGTGGTCGGCCAGCACCGATTGCAGCCGCTCCCGCGACCCCTGGCTGTAGCCCGCCACCATCACCCGCCGGCCGCCCTGGGCCAGTTCGACGATGTGCTGGTGAACCGCATCGAAGACGTTGAGATCGGGACGGGCGCGGGCCTCGGCAAAGTCGTGGCCGCGACGACCGCCGGCGTCACACTGACCGATCAGGCCGGGCGGCACCGCGAAGGGCGAAAGCTGGGCCACCGCATGGCAGCCGGTGATCAGGTCCCAGTCGTCCCGGTCGAGATAGAGCCGGCCGGGCGGCAGCGGCTTGTAGGCCGGGATGCTGGCCGCCCGGTCGGCGGCGCGCAGGGTGCGGCGGGATTCGTAAAAGTCGGCGACCTGGGCCAGCCGGGAGTCCCGCGCCTCCTCGGCCTGGTGGTCGAGGCTGAGGATCGCCTGGGGCAGATAGTCCGACAGGGTTTCCAGGGCCGAATGGAACAGCGGCAGCCAGTGTTCCATGCCGGGATGCCGGCGGCCGGCGCTGATCGCCTCGTAAAGCGGATCCTGGTCGGTGACGGCCCCGAACAGCTCGCGGTAGCCGGTGCGAAAGCGGGCGATGGAAGGCTCGTCGAGGAACAGCTCGGCCATGGGCTTCAGCCGCACCCGGTCGCGCTTTTCCGTGGTGCGCTGGGTCAGCGGATCGAAGGCGCGGACGCCTTCCAGGTCGTCGCCGAACAGGTCGAGCCGGAGCGGCTCCTCGGTGCCGGGCGGGAACAGGTCGACGATGCCGCCGCGCATGGCGTACTCGCCGGGTTCACGCACCGCCTGGGCCCGACTGTAGCCGTTATGGGTCAGGTAACGCTGGAGCTGTTCCAGGTTCAGGCGCTCGCCGATTCCCGCCTGGAAGCCGGCCTGGCGGAGCGCGCCGCGCGGCGGCAGCTTCTGGACCATGCCGTTGATGGTGGTCAGAACCAGCCGGCCCCGTCCCGGCGCCACCGGTTCCAGGACCCGGGTCAGGGTGTCGATGCGCCGGCTGACGATGGCCGGATTGGGCGACAGCCGGTCATAGGGCAGGCAGTCCCAGGCGGGAAAGGCCAAGACCTCCAGTTCCGGGGCGAAAAACGCCAGCATTTCGGTGAGCTGCGCCGCCCGACCGTCGTCGAGGGCGACATGAAGCAGCCCCGCCGGCCCGGCCTTGGCCGCCAGCGCCGCCAGCACCCGGGCATCGGCACCCTCGGGCGCGCCCCCGATCAGCAGGCGGCCGGCCCGGCCCGGGGTGAGATCGACCTTCAGCAAGGAGGCAAAATCAGGTGCGGGAGGGCGAAGCGACGCGGAACGCCTTCAGCAGCGCCATCACGTCATGATCATGGTCGGGCGGCACCGGCGCACGCCCGGCGTACCAGTCGTAAAGGTCGGCGTCCGCGATCTCGAGCAGTATCTCGAAGCGGTTGAGCTGGTCGTTGGAAAAGCCGCCGACATGGGCATCGGCAAAGCCGCCCAGCAGCAGGTCGGACTCGCGCATGCCGCGGTGCCAGGCCCGGAACCGCAGACGCTTGCGGCGAATCTCGATCGCTTCGGAATTCATGAACGCCCACCACAAACTGCCAGGGGCCGGCATGATAGCGGCCTTGGGGGGCAGGGTGCAACCACAACCGGCGCCACTGGAATCGGACCTTGGAGCGGAGGGCAAAGGAGACGATCCGGGGGCCGGCGGTTCGGAATACCGCAGCCGGACCGGGGGGCCGGCTGCGACAAGCGAGGGTGGCTAAAAGTATGGTGGCAATTATTGAGAGAATGGCGGATAATTGCCACTCACACAGATGATGTAGGTCAGGACCAGACCCGGGGGCGAGGTCGGCCCTGAACCCGGCGGTATGCTGCCGGCGACGCCGGAGATGTTCTGGCCAAGTTGAAAGCTAGGCCCGCTGCCAAGCGCCGCATGACCATTCAAATTGGGGAGGGCAAAAGTATCATTGGAAGTGCCACCATAGGCATTGCCAATCAGGCTATATAGCGCTTGGTTTTGGGGACTACTTGAGATTTTGAGAAGACGCCCGTCGCAGGGCACCCAGCCATCGGGGATGCGGGCACTTGCCCACAGGATAATCGTGCCGAGATAGAAGTCCATTTTTTTTCCTTTCCTTGATCAGGAGGGGAACGATTGTGAATAGACACGCCCGAAGTTTGAACGCTGCATCCGACCTATGAACCGGTCGCTACCGGCCTCCAGGACTTGTAGCAGATGACGAGGGCAGTATAGCGACGAATCGCGCGTTTTGCGAGGGGCTTTGTTTCCGATCGAAAGATTTGGCGGGGGGTAAGGGGCTGCGGTGTCGCAGACCGCCGCCGCAGCCCGCGACGGGACATCGGAACAGTGGCGGGGCATCGGTGCCGCGGATGGTTCGCGGTTGCGGCGGGCGGGTATTACCCGCCTTCGGCGGAAATGGCGGCGGTGCCAAACCAGGCTTGAGGGGGCGTTGCCATCCGATTAAATGAGGGGCTCCGGTGCCGTTCCGCATCCAGCCAAAGCTCGATCTCGATACTGCCGCTCTGGCGGTTCCAGGTCAGGTCGGCAAAGTCAGTCATCCCGCGGCTTTCGACGGCCAGCCGGGATCCCTGGATCGGGCAGTCACGGACGAAGTTCACCGATACCTGGTTGAATGCCCGGTCCCGTCAAAACAAAACCGGTAACCCGAAGCTGGGATGGCTGGTGAACGAGCTGACCACCGCCCAGGTGCCGAACAGGGCCAGGGCTACGGCGGTGCAGTGGTTGATCAGCACCAGCCGGTCCTCGGAGATGCGGTGCCGGACCAGGGCCACCCCGGAACTCAGGGTCAGCCACCATGCCGCCGAACCGAAGAAGACCCCCAGCACCAGCATCAGCGCCTGGTCGAAGCCGAGATTGCCGGTGATGCCGACGCCGGCGAACAGGCCGATGAAGGCCAGGATCGTGACCGGGTTGGTCAGGGTCAGGGTCAGGCCGGTGGCAAAGCCGCCAACGCAGGTCTTGGCGCCGGGCGGGTCGTCCTCGGCCACCGGCGGCTTGGACAGGTAGGTGCGCAACGCCACCGCCAGCAGGAACAGGCCCCCCAGCAGCCGGAAGGTGCTCTCGTGGCCGGTCAGGAACACCAGGGCGGCGCTGACCCCGAAGGCGGCGATCGCGCCGTAGATGGTGTCGGCGACCGCGGCGCCCATGCCGGTGGCAAAGCCCAGGATCTGCCCGTGTTCCAAGGTCCGGCGGATGCAGAGCAGCCCGATCGGACCGACCGGAGCCGCGATGGCGACGCCGAGGAGAAAGCCCTGGAACCACACCACAGCAACACTGATCACCCGCCGCCCTCCCAGCCTGCTCCCGGTGACGTGTCCCGGGCCGGCGTTCCGATCTTCACTGTGCTCCGATCTTCACTGTTTTGTTATCAACATTTGGTCTCCCGTGCCAAGGTTTTCGGCGGCGGCCGATTCCGGCCGCTGGCGCGGCCCGGCCGGGGGCGTCGGCCGACCGGGTCGGGGGCGCAAGGCAAAGTGCGGTAAAATAGGAACCCAAAGCGGAACCCGAGTCCCTATACTGGGTTCGAGACCCTGTCGGAGTGCCGGCCCGTGGGGGCCGTCGCGTTCGGCGATTGTCAAAGGCTGTCTCTGGAGGTCCCGTGACTTTGCCATCGAAACCGCCCGGGCAGGCGGCCGGTCCCGGCATTGCCCTGGTGGTCGCCGGGTATCTGGTGTCATCGATCAGCGATACTGCCGTAAAGTGGGTGAGCGGCAGCTATCCTGTACCGGAAATGTTGTTTTTTGCGGCGCTTTTTTCTCTGATCCCGATGGCTGTGGCGACCATGGCCTGTGGCGGGCTGGCGGCATTGGTTACCCGTCGGCCGGGCGTGCAATTTGGACGGGCCGGTCTTGGGCTGACCGGTTACCTGTGCGGCTTTTACGCCATCGGCCATATGCCGCTGGCCGATTTCTATGCCCTGGTGTTTACTTCGCCCCTGTTCATTACCGCGCTTTCGGCGCTGGTCGCCCGGGAGGCCGTCGACCGGCCGCGCTGGCTGGCGGTGGCGGCGGGGTTCGCCGGCATTCTGGTGATGCTGCGGCCGGGGTCGGGGCTGGCCGGCTTCGGGGCGCTGGCCGGGCTCGGCGGTTCGGTCTGTTACGCGCTCTCGGTGCTGCTGGTGCGCCGCTTCGGCGGCAGCGAGAGGCCGGTGACCTTTGGGACTTACGGCGCGCTGGTGATGGCGGGTGGTGCCGGCCTGCTGCTGCCGTCGGGGGTGACGGTTCCCGACGGTCACGACCTGGTGCTGTTGGCGGTGGGCGGCATCGGTATGGGGACGGCGCTGCTGTGCATCTTCGCGGCGTTCCGGCGCACTCCGGCCGCGGTGCTGGCGCCGTTTCAGTATACCCAAATGATCTGGGGCGTGCTGGCCGGGCTGCTGCTGTTTGGCGAGCAACCGGACATTGCGGTGGCGGTGGGCGCGGTTCTGGTGGTCGGCTCGGGCCTGTATATTCTCCATCGCGAGACCAGACCGGTGCTGGCCCGCTCCTGAACCGTTTTCGTCTTCCCGCCGGGTTCCGGGGCCATCGCCTCGGGGCAAGGGGGGTGGGGGAGCCGGGCTCCCCCATTCCGGTCAGGCGTCCAGACTGCGCAGCATCCAGGCGGTCTTTTCATGGACCAACAGGCGCTGGGTCAGCAGATCCGTGGTCGGCGCGTCGTGGACCTCGTCCACCACCGGAAACACCGAGCGGGCGGTGCGGGCCACCGTCTCGTGATCCCGGACCAGTTGGCGGATCATCGCCTCGGCCGGCGGCACGCCGTCATCCTCGGTGAGGCTGGTCAGCCGGCCATAGGCGGCGTAGCTGCCGGGGGCGGGGAAACCCAGCGCCCGGATGCGCTCGGCGATCAGGTCCACCGCCAGCGCCAGCTCGGTGTATTGCTGCTCGAACATCAAATGCAGGGTCTGGAACATCGGGCCGGTGACGTTCCAGTGGTAGTTGTGGGTCTTGAGGTACAGCGTATAGGTATCGGCCAACAGCAGAGACAGACCGTTGGTGATTTCATGGCGCTTTGCTTCGCTGATACCGATATCGATGGCTTGTGTCATGATCCTTCTCCTTCATGTCGCAACCGTGGCCGTCTGCTTCAGGTGGCCAGTGCGGCCTCACCGTCAAGGGTGACCGCGACCGCATGGATCACGGCGGCGATGCGGACCGCGTTCTGGACCGCGGCCGTCCCCAAACCGGCCTTTCGCACCTCGTGCTCATGGGCCTCCAGGCACATGCCGCAGCCGTTGATGGCCGAGACCGCGAGCGACCACAGTTCGAAATCCGCCTTGTCGACGCCGGGTTTGGCGAGGGCGTTCATGCGCAACCGCGCCGGCATGGTCCGGTAATCGGCCTCGGTGACCAGATGCAGAAAACGGTAATAGATATTGTTCATGCCCATGATCGCCGCCGCGGTCTTGGCGGCGATTGCCGCCTCCTGGCTCAGGTGCCGGCCCGCCTCGGCGCCGATGGCCGCGATGACGCTGGCGTTACGGCTGGCAAGCGCCGAGGCCAGCAAGGTGCCCCAACGTTGCTGTTCGGTGAGGCCGGGTTCGCTGACGATCGACGACAGATTCAGTTTCAGGTCTCGAGCGTAATCGGGCAGGCGGTCCTTCAGGCTTTCGATGGTCATCCGCAAAACTCCTGAAAAAAATAATCCGAAGGGCAGGGGCCGGACGGGCGGCGGAGCCGGGGCTCCGCCGCCGCCCGGGACCTCAGGCGGTCTTGATCGTGTCGTCGCCCGGCTTCCAGTTGCACGGGCACAATTCGTCGGTTTGCAGGGCGTCAAGCACCCGCAAGACTTCCTGCGGGTTGCGGCCGACGCTGAGATCATTGACCGAAACGAAGCGGATGATGTTGTTCGGATCGACAATGAAGGTGGCGCGCAATGCAACGCCTTCGTTGACATCAAGGATGCCCAGGGCCGTGGACAGCTCGCGCTTGATATCGGACAGCCAGGGCTGGGAAACCCGGGCGAGGTCCTCGCGGCTCTGCCGCCAGGCCAGATGGACGAAATCGGAGTCGGTGCTGGCGCCGATCACCACGGCATCACGATCCCGGAACTCGCCATCAAGCTGGGAAAAAGCAACGATCTCGGTCGGGCAGACGAAGGTAAAATCCTTGGGCCAGAAGAAATATATCTTCCACTTGTCGGGGAAGCTGTGCTCGCCAAGCTCCTCGAAAGCGGATGAGGACTTGCTGGAACTGACGGCTTTGAGTTTGAAGGCGGGGAAGGTGGCGCCGACGGTCAACATATTCTGTTTCTCCTGCTGTGGCCTGGGTTTTTCGGGGTGGCGCCGCGGTCCCGGTGACCGTGCGCCACGACCGGAACATAGGGGTGCTGGAAAAATCGATCCAACGAGTTATTATCGTCTCAGTAATCGGTTTTATCGATCGTTGATGATATCGATCCCAGGAGCGCCCCCCAATGCGGCCGTTGCCCACCCTTCGCCAGGTCAGCTACCTGATCGCGCTGGCCCAGAACCGTCATTTCGGGCGGGCGGCCGACGCCTGCTTCGTGACCCAGTCGACGCTCAGTGCCGGGCTTCAGGAG
>PLTC01000081.1 GCA_003165295.1 Rhodospirillales bacterium
ACAGCGCGCCGCCCTGGAACAGCACACCCCAGCGGCTACGGATGGAAATCTCGGCATCATCGCGCGCATCGGTAATCGACTGACCCAGCACCTCGATCGTCCCGGCGTCGGGGATTTGCAGCCCGATGATCGCGCGCATCAGCACCGATTTGCCTGTACCCGAGCCGCCCACGACGCCCAGAATTTCGCCGCGCCGGACATCGAGATCGAGATTTTCGTGCACGACATGCGTACCGAACGCATTGCGCAAGCCGTGCACCCGAATGGCGAATTCGCCGTTATCGGCCGAGGTACCGGCGGGCACGGCCTCGGCATCGGCGGCCTGCGCAACAGATTGATCGCTCGCGCTCATCCCCAGTTTATCTCGGTAAAGAACACCGCGAAAAAGGCGTCGAGCACGATCACCGTAAAGATCGCCAGGACCACCGCCGCCGTTGTGCGCTTGCCCACTTCCTCGGAATTGTCCCTGACCTGCATGCCCTGGTAACAGCCCGCCAGCGCGACAATCAGGCCGAACACCGGCCCCTTGACCAGCGCGACCCACACGTCATGAATCGGCACAACTTCCTGGATGCGCAAGAGAAAGCTGAAAAACGGGATACCCAGCGCAAACTGCGACAGAAAGGCACCGCCAATGATCGCGATCACTGCCGCATAGACCCCCAGCAAAGGCATCATCAGCACCGTTGCCATGACGCGCGGCAACACCAGCACTTCCATCGGGGCGACCCCGATGGTGCGCATCGCATCGACTTCCTCGGTCAGCTTCATCGTACCGATTTCGGCGGCAAAGGCTGATCCCGACCGGCCCGCGACCATAATCGCGGTCATCAGGATGCCGAGTTCGCGCATGGAGATCCGCCCGACCAGATTGACGGTATAGATCTCTGCGCCGAACTGGCGCAGCTGCTCTGCACCTTGCTGGGCAATAACGATCCCGACCAGAAAGCTCATCAACCCGATGATGCCGAGTGAATTGACCCCGACCAGTTCCATCTGGTGCACCAGCGCACGATAGCGAAAACGCCCGGGACGGAGCATCAACCCTCCGCCGGCAAGAATCATCTGCCCGACAAAACTCAGTACCGCGACAGCCCCGACCGCCAGGCCAATCACGCTTTCACCGACCATTTCAGGCACGCGCAGCCAGACCGGCAGGCGCCGGGACCGCGCGACCGGGCCTCCGTCATCAACCTGGCGCAATGCGCCGATCAGGCGCGTTGCCGCGTCGTCGGCATGGACGATGGTCGCCCCGGTGTCGCGCGAAATGCGGCAGCAGATCCACGCGCCGACCGTGTCGATGGCGGTGATCGCGCCCAGATCGATCTGCGCAATCGGCGTGGTGATCTCACGCAATTGCCGGTCGATCGGCCCGAGCGTCGAAACCAGCATGTCCCCGGTAAACACCAGCGTGTCGCCGGTCTCGCCGGGGATCAAGGTGAAATCGGGCGCTTGGGTCATCGGCCTGCTTCATGCGGGAAATCATGGAGTTGGGCAAGCGCCTCCAACGATGGTTGCAGATGGGGCCCGGGGATGGCAAGGCGCTGCGGTCATGACCGAGAACACCCCGCACCAGACTGTCAACGAAGGGCCCGGGCCTGAATCGTTGGCGAAGACGTTTGAACCCGCCACGATCGAGGCGAAATGGTACAACCATTGGGAAACGAGCGGCGCGTTTCGCCCCGCGCGGCCCGACGCGGTGCCGTTCACCATCGTCAATCCGCCGCCGAACGTCACCGGCAGCCTGCATATCGGCCACGCGCTCGACAACACCTTGCAGGACGTGGTGATCCGCTACGAGCGGCTGCGCGGCAAGGATGCGCTGTGGGTGGTCGGCACCGACCATGCCGGAATCGCGACGCAAATGGTTGTCGAGCGCCAGATGGAGGCGCGGCAGGACAAGCGTACCCATTACACGCGCGAAGATTTCATTGCCAAAGTCTGGGAGTGGAAGGCCGAAAGTGGTGGCACGATCACGCGCCAGTTGCGGCGCCTTGGCTGTTCGATGGACTGGAGCCGCGAACAGTTCACCATGGACCCGCATTTCACCCGCGCGGTGGTCAAAGTCTTCGTCGACCTCCACGCGCAGGGGCTGATCTATCGCGACAAGCGACTGGTCAATTGGGATCCCCGGCTCAAGACCGCGATTTCCGACCTTGAAGTCGAAACGCGCGAGGTCAAGGGCGGGTTCTGGCGCTTTCGCTATCCGCTGGCCGATGGGGTCGTGCGCGCCGACGGCCTCGACTATATCGAAGTCGCCACAACGCGGCCCGAAACGATGCTGGCCGACATGGTGGTCGCGGTGCACCCCGATGACCCGCGCTATCAATCGGTGATCGGCGCCTATATCGCACAGCCGTTGACCGGCCGGCGCTTGCGCGTGGTGGCCGACGAACACGCCGATCCCGAGCTGGGCTCGGGCGCGGTCAAGATCACCCCGGGGCACGATTTCAACGACTTTGAAGTCGGCAAACGTGCCGGAATCCGCGCAGGCGACATGCTTAACATGCTCGACGCCGAGGCGCAGGTGGTGCAGACCGCCGATGGCCTGGTGCCCGAACGGTTTATCGGCCAGGACCGTTTCGGGGCTCGCCTGCAAATTGTCGCAGCGATGAAGGAACTGGGCCTGCTGGTTCCCCACATCGACAAGGACGGCACCGAGCACGACGCCGAACCGCGCACGATCCAGACCCCGTTCGGCGATCGCGGCGGCGTGGTGATCGAACCGTGGCTGACCGACCAGTGGTATGTCGATGCGCAGCGCCTCGCCATCCCCGCCATCGTGGCGGTGGAGGAGGGCAGAACCCAGTTCATTCCCGCTCAATGGGAAAAGACCTATTTCGACTGGCTGCGCAACATCCAGCCCTGGTGCATCAGCCGCCAGATCTGGTGGGGCCACCAGATTCCCGCCTGGTACGGCCCCGACGGCACCGTGTTCGTCGAGGAAACCGAAGAGGCCGCAGCATCCGCCGCCGCCCGCCACTACGGCGCCGCAGTTGACTTACGGCGCGACCAGGACGTGCTCGATACCTGGTTTTCCTCGGCGCTGTGGCCGTTTTCGACCCTGGGCTGGCCCGACCAGACCCTGGAGCTGGCCCGCTACTATCCCAGCGATGTGCTGGTCACGGGTTTTGACATCATCTTCTTCTGGGTCGNNATGATGATGGGGCTGCACTTCATGGGCGACGTGCCGTTCCGCACCGTCTATATCCACGCCCTGGTCCGTGACGAGCACGGCCACAAAATGTCCAAATCCAAGGGCAATATCATCGATCCCCTGCATCTGGTGGACGAATACGGCACCGATGCCCTGCGCTTCACCCTGACCGCGCTGGCGGCCCAGGGCCGGGACATCAAGCTCTCGCCGGCCCGGGTCGAGGGCTACCGCAACTTCGCCACCAAGCTGTGGAACGCCGCCCGCTATTGCGAGATGAACCGCTGCCTGCCCCAACCCGGCTTCGTCCCGGCGAACCTGTCGCTGACCGTCAACCGCTGGATCGTCGGAGCACTGGCCGGCGCCGGCGACCGGGTTTCGGCCGCGCTGGAGGTGTTCAAATTCAACGAGGCCGCGAGCGCCCTGTACCAGTTCACCTGGGGTACCTTTTGCGACTGGTACCTGGAGTTCACCAAGCCGATCCTGACCGGCGGCGACGCCGCGGCTCAGGCCGAAACCCGGGCCGTTACGGCCTGGGTGCTGGATCAGTTGCTGATCCTGCTGCACCCGGTGATGCCCTACATCACCGAAGAATTATGGGAACGGCTCTCGCCTACCGGTATCGCCGGCCGACCGGCCCGGCTGATCTCGACGCCCTGGCCCCACCACGACCGCACGCTGATCGACGACGGCGCGCTCGCCGAAATGGACTGGGTGGTGCGGCTGATCTCGGCGGTGCGCGCCGTGCGCTCGGAAATGAATGTGCCCGCCGCCTCCCAGCCGGTGTTGCTGATCCGCGACGCCGGCCCCGTGGCGACGGCGCGGCTGGCCAGCCATCGGGAGCTGATCCTGCGTCTGGCCCGGCTGGCCTCGGTGGACCTTCACACCGGCCCGGCCCTCCAGGGTGCGGTCCAGACCGTGCTCGACGAGGCGACCCTGATCCTGCCTCTGGCCGGGATCATCGACCTGGACCAGGAACGCGCCCGGCTGGCCCGGGAAATCGAGAAGCTGGCCGGGGAAATCGCGAAAATCGACCAGAAGCTCGGCAATCCCGCCTTCGTCGCCAAGGCCCCCGAAGAGGTGGTCGAGGAGAATCAGGAGCGGCGGGCCGCCGCCGCCGCCGCGGTGGAAAGACTCCGGCAGGCCCTGGGGATGCTGGGCGAAGGATAACTCTTGAATTTACAGGGCTCTGCCCTGCACCCGCGAAGGNNCCGGCCCTTTGCGGGTGTGGGCAGAACCCACCCAACCCTTTCATTTCAACGACTCATCGGAACCCGGGGCCTGTGGGGTGTTGCCCCCGGAACCCCGGGGCCTTGCAACCGGAACGGTTGCAGGCCAGTTCTATGGCACCTGCTGAACCGGGAAGCACGCGATGGACGGCGGTGTGTTGTTGCCTTCGGTGGCCGAGATGGTGGCGCGGCTGCGTCCCGACGAGCCGCTTCATTGTGTGCGGCCGGCGGCGCTGGCCGAAGCGGCACTGACCTTTATCCGGGCCTTTCCCGGCGACGTGCTCTATGCGGTCAAGTGCAATCCCGACCCGATGGTCCTCCGGGCGTTGTGGGACGGCGGGATTCGTCACTTCGACGTGGCCTCTCCGGCGGAGTTCCGGCTGGTCGCGCGGCTTTTTCCCGGCGCGGGCCTGCATTACATGCACCCGGTCAAGGCACGTTCGGCCATCGCCGCCGCCTGCCACCAGACCGGGGTGCGCGACTTTGCCCTTGATACTCCCGATGAGTTGGACAAGCTGCGCCATGAAACCGGCGATGCCCGCGATCTCGGCCTGATCGTCCGGTTGGCGCTGCCTCCCGACGGCGACTCCCTGTGCGGCATGTCGGGTAAGTTCGGGGCGAGCCCCGAGGCGGCTGTGGCGTTGCTGCGGGCGGCGCGGCGGTACGCCCGGCGGCTCGGCATCAGCTTCCATGTCGGCTCCCAGTGTCTGGTTCCCGAGGCCTACGAGCGGGCGCTGGCGCTGGCTGGCAGGGTGGTCGCCGGGGCCGGCGTCAACCTGGAGATTCTCGACGTGGGCGGCGGCTTTCCGGTGGCGTATCCGGGCCTGAAACCGCCGCCGGCGGCCGCTTTCCTGGCCGCCATCGAACGGGGCGTGGCCCGACTCGGTCTGGGCCGACACTGCCGGCTGTGGTGCGAACCGGGACGGGCGCTGACCGCGGCCGGGGTCTCGGTGGTGACACGGGTACTCCAGCGCCGCGGCCACGCGCTTTACCTCACCGACGGACTCTATGGCAGCCTCGCCGATGCCGGCCTCTCCCGGTTGTGCTACCCTGCACGGCTGATCCGGCCCGGCGGCGGCGAACCGGCGGCGCCCGCGCCGTTCACCCTGTTCGGGCCAACCTGCGACAGCCTGGACCGCATCGCCGGTCCGTTCCTGATCCCCGACGACGTGGCCGAAGGCGACTGGATCGAATTCGGGCTGGTGGGCGCCTATGGCGGCTGCCTGCGCACCGCCTTCAACGGCTTCGGCCGGGCCAGACGGGTCGCGGTCCGGGATGCGCCGCTGGTCGCCTCGGTTTGAGACCACCCTTCGCGGCGAAGCCGTGGCCGTCGGGTTCCCTCCGATTGAAACCTTTAGTCGCCGACAGTTTTGCCGCATTGCGAAATTCCGCAGACTGCGACACAGTGGCGCCTTGCCGGTTCCAGCCGCCGCGCCAAAACGGCACCGACCAGAACCGGCTGACCGGGACAGTGCTTGGGAGTCTGGGCAAGAAACATCAGGTTGTCGCCAGCAGGATTAGCCCGCACCCGACAAGCCAGGGAGCCGAAGAGATGCTCATTGAATGGGACGCCTCGTTCGAGACGGGAGACCGGAAGAATGATGATATACACCAATACATCGTCCGTCGATTAAACGAAATCTGGCAAAAAATCGGCGGTCACGACGACCATGTCGAAATGGAAAAATGGATACTTGAGTATTTCAATTATTATATCCGTCATTTCAATGACGAAGAGTGCCTCATGGCTAAAGTGAAGTATCCCGAGTGTCAAAAACATAAAAAGCGACACCTGGAAATTATCGAGCAGTTTAATTCGATTTTAATCCGGCTGGATGTTGTTAAATCGATCATGCGTGACGAAGTCCGCGGCCTGATCATTACGATTTCTGATCATATGAAAGTCGAAGACCGAAAGCTCGCCAGGTTCGTGCGCGAACACCGGCCTCCCCAATAGCGCCGGCGAGCGTAAAGCATCACAAAAAAAGGCGGCCTTGCCCCCCGACCAGGGACCGTAACGCCCCTGGTCGGGGGAAAGGGGCCAAAGCCCCCATTGGGCAGGCTCGCCGTCTTCTTAGTGGGACTCGTGATGAGCGGGCTTCTTCTCGCCCTTTTGTTCGCCGGCGGTGACCGGCGGGGTCTTGGCCGCGGCGAGTTCGGCGGTCAGTTCCTCGACCTTGGCCCGGAACTGGTCGCGGTCCTTGGTCACCGCGGCCAACTGCCGGGTCTGTTCCTCCACCTTCGCCTTGAGGGTCTCGCTGCCGCTGGCGGCAAGCTTGCCGACCAGTTCGTCGGCCCGGGCCTTGAGGGTATCGCGCTCCGCGGTCAGCGCCCCGATTTGCGCCGCCACTTCGTCAGCCTTGGCCTTGGCCTGATCCCGCTCACCGGTTACGCCGGCCAGTTGCTGGACAGCCTGATCGGCGCGCGCCTGCTGGGCCTTGAAATCCTGGGCAAAGGAGGCGGACAGTACAATTGCCACAGCGGCGATCAATATGCTCAATACAGAGACAATGCGCCAGAATTTTGGCTCACTGGCTGCGGGGACCGGGCCGTTTCCCATTGGCATCCTCTCCAAGAAAGGGTCTGTATCAATCAGGTGAGCCCCCGCGATCGCCACCATCACGAAAATCACGAGAGCGTTTTTCCGATCAAGGGGCCGGTCGGACTCCGATGGTCAAACACCAGGAACCACCGTCACTGTTCGGATTGATGAGAGTTCTACCGGAACCGTCGTTCACCGTCACGTTCAAAAAAGCGTCCCGAAGCCGCCGGCCCGAGGTCAAAGGTCAGTTTTGGGATTGACAGCAGTTATCCCCAGCCCGGTGGACAGAGGTGTGGACAAGTCTGGGGATAGCCGCGGCGCGACAGGCCCGGGCGCGCTCGCCGCGCCCGCCGTCGGAGTCCCGATGCCCCGGCGCCGGGCAACCAGTTCGGCCAGAATCGAGACGGCGATCTCGGCGGGCGTCACCGCGCCGATCCGGAGACCGACCGGACCGTGGATGCGCGCCAGTTCGGCCTCGGCAAAGCCCTGGGCGCGCAGGCGGTCCAGGCGCTGGGCGTGGCTTCGCCGGCTGCCGAGGGCGCCGATATGGAACACCGGCGCCCGTAGCGCCGCGCCAAGCGCCGGATCGTCAAGCTTCGGGTCATGAGTGAGGGTGACCACCGCCGAACGAGGGTCGAGCCCCGCCGCCACCAGCGCCTCATCGGGCCAGGCGTCCACCACCGTGGTCCCGGGAAAGCGTTCGGCCGCGGCAAAGCCCCGACGGGGATCGATCACCGTCACCTGGAAACCGGCAAGCCGGGCCATCGGCGCCAGGACCTGGGCAATGTGGACGCCCCCCACCACCAGCAATCGGGGGACCGGCGCGAACACATGGACGAACAGCCGCCGGTCCTCGCCGGCCTCGACCACGGCACTGCGGTCGGCGGCCAGACAGTCGCGGGCCGCCGCCAGCAGCGGTTCCTCGAGCCCGAAACCGCCGTGAACCACCGACGGGAAGACCAGCGTCTGAAGCCCCATCACCAGATCCGTGACGAGCGCCACCGGCCGCCGTTCGGCCCGAAGCCGCAGCAGCCGCTCCAACAACCCGGGTTTGCCGTCCGCGGGACCGACCGGCTGAAGATAAAGCTCGATCCGACCGCCGCAGGCGAGACCGACCTCCCACGCCCGCTGGTCGGTGACGCCATAGCCGAGCAACCGCGGCTCGCCATCGGCAATCGCCCGCAACGCCTGATCGACCACCGCGCCCTCAACGCAACCGGCCGACACCGAACCGACCATGGCCCCGGCCTCGTCCACCGCCAACTGACTGCCCGCCGGACAAGGCGCCGAGCCCCAGGTTCGGATCACCGTCGCCAGCGCCACGCCCCGACCCTGGGCCCGCCAGCGCAGCGCCGCGGTCAGGGCATCGTCCGCGCCCGTCACCGGTGCGCCATCGGTTGTCATCATCGCCTCACCCCTCCCCCACCCGGCCCGGCCTTCGCCCGGA
This sequence comes from Rhodospirillales bacterium, assembly GCA_003165295.1. Taxonomy (GTDB): domain Bacteria; phylum Pseudomonadota; class Alphaproteobacteria; order Azospirillales; family Azospirillaceae; genus BOG-933. The sequence goes on from PLTC01000081.1 coordinate 8,373, forward strand.
GCCCGCGGCGGGCACGGGGGGCTCACCCGGCCGCCCGACGCCCGGCCGGACGCACATAAGGCGCGTAGGCCCGGTCCGACTTCTGGATATGATTGATCAGCCAGTCCTTGACGAAGTCCAGGGTTTCCATGGCCAGGGTGTTGGAGGCCACGCGGGTAAAACGCTCCCGGACTTCCAGCACCTTGGCGACGAACGCCTCATGGGCCTTGCGGTGGGTCGCAAGGTCGGGGAAGTTCCCGGCGGTCATGAGGTCCTCTTCGCGGCGGAAGTGGACCGCGGTATACTCGATCAACTGGTCGAGCACCGCCGCGATCACGTTCTTGCTCCTGCCGGCGCGCATGGCCTGGCACAGATCGTTGAACAGCGCGAACAGCCGCTGATGATCCCGGTCCAGGCTCTCGTGCTCGACGCTGAACCGGTTGGTCCACTTCAAAGACGGCAGTTCAACGTGGCCCGCCTCTTCGCCGCCGTCCATCAGATGGCGGACGCGACCGAGAAAGCCCTGGACCTCGGTCTGAAGCTGTTCGGTTTCGCTGTAGACCTGATCGGCGGCGCTGGAAACCCGCTCGACGATTCGGGCAGCCTCGTCGGCGGCCCGCGAGACCCCGGTAATCCGGCTCGAAACGTCGTGGGTGCCGCTGGCGGCGCTGGCGGCGTTGAGCGCGATGTCCGAGGTGGCGGCCCCCTGCTGGGACATGGCGGAGGCGATGGACGCGGCAATCTCGTTGATATGGTTGATGGTCTGCGAAATGCTGGCGATGGCCGCGACCGCCGCCGCGGTTTCCTGCTGGACCTGGGTGATTCGCTGCGCGATGTCCTCGGTGGCGCTGCCGGTCTGGTTGGCCAGGTTCTTGACCTCTCCCGCCACCACCGCGAAGCCCTTGCCGGCCTCCCCGGCCCGCGCCGCCTCGATGGTTGCGTTCAGCGCCAGCAGGTTGGTCTGACTGGCGATGCCGGAAATCAGCTTGAGTACCGCCCCGATGTCGCCCACCGTCCGGTCGAGGCGGAGAATCCGCTCCGTGGTCTCTCCGGCCTGACCGACCGCAGCCGTGGCAATGCTGGTCGCGTTCGCGACCTGACGGCCGATTTCCGACACGGTGGCCGACAACTGTTCCGCGGCCGCCGCCACCGACTGAACGCTGCCGCTGGTGTGTTCGGCGGCCGACGCCACCGACTGGCTGTCGCGGCAGGTCTGACCGACGCCCTGATTGAGGTTATCGGTGGCGGCGGCAACGCTTTTGACCGCACCCGACACGGTGTTGAACAGTTCCGACACCGATGTCGAAAACTCCCGGGTCAGACGGTCGAGTCGCTCCTGGCGTTGCTGGTGTTCGGCCGCCTCCCGGGCGTGATGCCCGGCCAACCGGGTCCGTTCCGCGGCGGTGGTCTTGAACACCGCGACCGCTTTGGCCATCAGCCCGACCTCGTCCCGGCGTTCGGCGCCCGGCACCGCGACCGTCAGTTCGCCGTCGGCCAGCCGATGCATGGCCGCGGTGATGGCCTCGATGGGCCGGATCATGCCCCGGGCGACCATCAGGCTGAACAGCGTCACGAAACCGACCACGAACAAAGCGATGCCACCGACCAGCCACGCTTCCCGGGCAAAAATGGCATCCAGGTCATCAACATAGATGCCGCTGCCGATCACCCAGCCCCAGGGCGCAAACCCCTTGACGTAAGACAGCTTGCGAACCGGCTGGGAGGTATGGGGCCGGGGCCAGAGGTAAGAGACGAAGCCGGCATCCTGCCGGCGGACCGTGTCGACAAAATCAACAAACAGTGCCCGGCCGCTGGCATCCCTGACATCGCCGGCATTCTTGCCGACCAGGGCCTGATCGGGGTGCGCCAGCACCACCGGAGTCATGTCATTGACCCAGAAATAGCCCCCGTCCCCATAGCCCATGGCGCCAACCGCCAAAAGCGCGGCCCGCTGGGCGTCGGCCACCGCAAGGGCGCCGGAACGGGCCAGCGATTCGTAGTGAGTGATCACGCCATAGGCCGCCGTAACCATCTGTTCGGTCTTGTCGCGCCGATCATTGAGCAGGTTGGCATAAAGCGCCTGGAGGCCGAGTGTGGCGATGGTCAGCATGCCCATAACCGCGGTAGCGACGATCAGGAGCGTGCGCGTGCGGATGGTCAGAATTGGCAGGGCCATGGCAGCAATCTTCGGTAAGTCGATCGTTCGACGTGTAAGGTCGCACCAAGCCGAAGACGTTGGCAAGAGCACAAATTAAAAAACTTACGTAACGACGGAAGGAAGCGGGCGCCGGTCGTCGCCGCCGCTACCCCCGAGGCGGGTTCTCCCGGGCGGTCAGAATGCGGTCGAATTCCCCAAGGCGGGCGGCAACCCGGCCATAAACGCTGTCGGCGGGGTAGTGACCGGTGGCATCGGGCTCGCCGGCCGCAAGGCCCGCGAACAGCGCCACGGCGTCCTCAACACGGCTCACCGTCCATAAATGGAAGCGGCCGGCGGCAACCTCGGCCGCGATGTCGTCGTGGAGAATGACATTGATCAGATTCGCCGCCGGAATGACCACGCCCTGACTGCCCGAGAGGCCGCCCTGTTCGACGCAGGTACGGAAAAAGCCTTCGATCTTGGGGTTGACCCCGCTCACCGACTGGATTTCGCCGTGCTGGTTGACCGAGCCGGTCACGGCCAGGTCCTGGCGCAGCGGCACCCCGGAAAGGTCCGAGAGCAGCGCCAGCAACTCGGCGAGAGAGGCCGAATCGCCTTCGATGCCGCCGTAATTCTGCTCGAAGGTCACGGAACCGGAAAACGACACGGGCATCGTCCGGGCAAAACAGCCGGAAAGATAGCCGTGCAGGCCAAGCACTCCCTTATGCTGAATCGGTCCGCCCAAATTCACGTCTCTCTCGATGTTGATCACGCCCAACTGGCCGATCCAGGTGCGGGCGGTGACCCGGCACGGCGAGCCATACCGATGGTCGACCTTGTCGAACACGATCAAAGCGTTGACCTGGGCAAGGGCGGTCCCCGCGGTCGACACCATCACGGCGCGGTCGGTGATCGCCCGATGCAACCGGTCCTCGCCCTGACTGACCCGTCGCCGTTGCTCCGCCGCCGCCGCAACGACATCAACGCGGCGAATCAGTTTGCCGTCGGCGGCGCGGCGGCCGATCAGGGCCGCCTCGCCGATCAGGTCGTCAAGCAATTCCAGGCGCGAGGACAGCTTTTCCCGGTGTTCGGCCCAGCGCGCGGCCATCCCGAGCAGCAATTGAACCGCCGCCCGGTCGCACCGGGTATCATGCCCCGCGGCAAAGCGCCCGATCAGGCCGACATAGGCGGCAACATTATCGGCGGTGGCCCCCAGATCGTCACAGATATCGGCCTTGATCTTGAAATAGACCCGGGACTCGGGATCCCCGAGGAACCAGCCGTAATACCAGCGCGGGGCGCCGACGATCACCACCTTGGCGTCGAACGGGATCGAATACGGGCGCGGGGCGCCGGCGATCGGCACCGCGCCGGTGCGGTGCGGCTCCTCGATTCGCAGCTTGCGGTCGCGGAGCGCGCCCTTGAGCGTCTCCCACACCCCGGCATCCCTGGCCAGCGCCTCGGCACGCAGAACCAGAATGCCGCCATTGGCCCGATGGAGCGCGCCCGCCCGGATCAGGGTAAAGTCGGTGGCAAGTCCGCCCGCGGTACGCACATATTCGATGCTGCCGAACAGGTTGCTATAGGTCGGGCTCGGCTCGATCACCACCAGGGGGCAGGTTTGGCCGCTGTGGTCGACCAGCAGATTGACGGCATAGCGTCGGGCCGGGGTGTCCGGGCTGTCGGCGGCGGTGGGGAAGGCCCCGGCATGGGTCTCCACGTCGCGCCGCAGATGCGCAAACCACGGCGCCAGCTCGGGCACATGGGCGAACCCGGCAATCACCGCGTCGACCTCGGCCAGCGCCGCCTTGGTTGCGGCCGAGGCCAGCCGGGTCGCCAGCACCGCCAGCCGGTCGCGCAGCGCGCTGCCGGCGCCCGCGGGCAGACGATAGGGTTGCGGCCGGTGGCTCTTGAGAAAATTGTTGAGATAGACCCAATCGTCCTGGGGTGGCCGGTCCCGGACATAGCCCTCCAGCAATTCCCGGGTGGCGGTCATCCGACCGCTGCGGTCGTCGCCGACCACGAAGGTATTGAAGCCGATTCCGGTCATGTCCAGGCCGAAACGGATCGCTTCACGGGCGCGCTTGTGGCTGGAAAGGGCGAAGAACCCGCCTCCGTCCGTCTGATCGGCGGCGTGGAGCGGGTAGCCGATCTGAGCGGCTTCGAGTTTGTGCAGGGTCATGCTTCAAACATTCGGGACCGGGGTCCGGCCGTCAAGAGCAAGGACGACCGGGCGCCGCCTGTCCCTGGGCTTTCTCCGGGTTTTCTGTTGACCGACCGGGAACCATCGCCATACTGGTCCGCTCGGGCGGCGGCGGCCGGATACGCGCCGCATCGGACCGGCGCGCGGACGAAGACGGAATTGAAGGGCCGGGAATGACCTATCTGCTCGTGGCACTCGGCAGCGCGCTGGGCGGAACGCTCCGTTACTGGCTGTCGGGCCTGATCGCCAACTGGTTCGGACAGACGTTTCCCTGGGGCACCCTGATCATCAATGTCAGCGGCTCCTTCGTCATCGGCTTCTTCGCGACGCTGACCGCGGCCGACGGCCGGTTGCTGGTGCCCGGCGAGTGGCGGCAGTTCGTCATGGCCGGAATCTGCGGTGGGTACACCACGTTTTCGTCGTTCAGCTACCAGACCCTGGTCCTGGCCCAGGATGGCGAGTGGTTCGATGCCGGTCTGAACATCGTGCTGTCTCTGGTGTTCTGCCTGGTCGGGGTCTGGCTCGGGGTCGCGACCGCGATGGCGATCAACAAGTAGGAGGCCCGCGATGCAAGTGCCCAAGGACGCCATCCTGCTGCGCATCTTCATCGGCGAGCAGGACAAGTACCAGCACCGCCCGCTTTACGAGGCCATCGTCTTCAAGGCCCGGGAACTGCACATGGCCGGGGCCACCGTGCTGCGTGGTCCGCTCGGTTTCGGACGTTCCAGCCGGATCCATACCGCCAAGATTCTCCGACTGTCGGAGGACCTGCCGATGGTCATCGAAATCGTCGACAGCCCGGAGCGGATTGATCGCTTCCTGCCGGTTCTCGACGGCATGATCGGCAGCGGGCTGGTCACGCTGGAGAAGGTCCAGGTTCTCCAATACGGCACCGATCGTCACCCACCCTTGGCGTAAGGTCCCGGTTTCCAACGGCCCCGGCCTTTGATGGTGGCCAGGGCAAAGCCCCTGGACTCACAGGACCAGGAAGCCCGCCCCATGACCGAACCGGCCACCGTCGCAGACCTCGTCAGACGCCAGGGCGCCGCCAATACACCGGCCTTGTTCGAAGAGCTGAATTCACGAAGCGGTTCCGGCGGACAAGCCGCCTATGGCGCGCAAATCATCGCGCTGCTCAACCAGACGGCGCCGATTGAGGCCAACGCCATCCGCCACTATCTGAAACGTGCCGGTCATTCGTTCATTTTCAATGCGATCGATACGGACTGGCTCGATACCCGGGAAAACAATCGGGTGGTCCGGCGCACCGCAACAATGCCCGGGTTGCCGTGGCCCCGGAACGGTATTACCGCACCCTTCATAAGAAATCGCATCTACGATGATTTGGCACAGGAACGGGAAAGCGATCTCTCATTTCTCGTAATGCGGCGAGATCAGGTGCTAATCGACGCCCGCTGCGTGATCTATGACAATGAAATCAATAATTCTGGGCCACCGGTGACGCTGATTTACGGCACCGATGAACCGTCGCAACGACAATCGGCGATACGAACGGTGTTGCGGCATCTTCGCTTGCTGAGACGGGTCTATTGTGTTCCCAGAGTCCGGCTGTTGGTCGATGACCTGACCGCCACCGCCGCCGCCGGGTTGTCGGTGGGCTTCGCCGGCCTTCGCAATTTTGTTAACATCCATGTGGACCTGACGCGCAATGACACTGAAATCTGGTCCCATCTGCGCAAAAGCTACCGCCCGTTGATCACCAGATACGGACACCGTCAGCCAACAGTATCCTGGGGATTCGGCGAAGCCCGAGGTTTCTTTGCGGACAAGTTCTGCTATGGTCCGTCAATGGACTATCAGGAATACATGATGGCCACCAAGGCCGGAGTCCTGCTGACCTGGCACACCGAAAACGGGCGGATCGGCGCGGCTATCGGCCTGACCGACGTCGCCACCGGCCCGGACTATCGCACCTGTTACTTTAACATCGGCGGATTCGACAAGACCGAGCCCGGTCACTACGCCCTGTACAGTGCCCTACTCTATCTGAAAAGACAATCCTGTCAAAGATTTTACCTTGGTATCTGTAGCACCGATCAGGACCGTTCAACCAAAATTGGTTCGATTAACTTTTTCAAATCGGGCTTTTCGGCAACCATCGACCACTATCGGATCGGCCTGACCTCAATGTCCATGGTTTGATCCCGATTGCGGGCACGATCCTGGTCGAGGGCATGATCCCGGCGCACGGGGACCAACGAGACGCGGGCGTTACCGCCGCCGGATCCAGATCAGGGTCAGATCGTCGCGTAACGGTCGGGTGACCCGTTCAAAGAACGGCTTGAGCAGGACCGCAACCGGGTCCAAAACACCATCGTCGGCCGCCGTCCTGCGGACCTGGGCCAGCACCGCTTCCTGGCCGAAGGCCACGCCATCGGTTCCGCGGCACTCCAGCAGCGCGTCGCTGTAGAGCAGCAGAAAGCCCCCAGGCGGCAACGTCACCTGTTGGGTGCGGTACCGGGCGTGATGCGAAATCCCGAGCAACAGCCCCGACGAGTCGAGCAGCGTCAGGTCGCCGCCGACCCCAAGGATGGGATTGGGGGCACCGGCGCCGGCAAAGGTCAGCAGGTTGGTCCGCTTGTCGAGCACGCAATAAAAGGCGGTGGCGAACTGCCCGGTGGGCAGTACATCCTTAAGTGCGGCATTGAGATAAGTCAGCCACTCGGCCGGTTCGCCCCGGCGCGCCTGGCTCCGCTCGAACAGCGTATGCAGGCGAAAGGTGTTGATGGCGGCGGTGATCCCGTGTCCGGCAAAGTCCACGATGAGGAAACCGACCCGATCGGCATCGACCTCGAACACACTCCAGAGATCGCCGCCCAGCTCCGAGGACGTCTCGAAATGGCTGTAGATCTCGAGGCCATAGGTCTCCCCCAGTTCGGCCACCCGGCGCGGCTCGGGCAACAGGGAAAGCTGCATGGCATGGGCGTGCCGCAACTCCTTCTCCACCCGCTCGCGGAACACGGTCAGATCAATGAATAATTTGCGCCGCTCCAGTTGGTGGCGCACCCGTGCCATGCACTCCCCGGGCCGGATCGGCTTGCTGATGAAGTCGTTGCCCCCGGCGTTGAAACAGGCGACCTGTTCCTCGTCGCGGTCCAGGGCGGTCTGGAACAGAATCGGCAGATCGGCATAACGGGCGTCGCTGCGCAACCGGCGGCACATTTCCAGCCCGTTCATCCTGGGCATGGCCACATCCAGCAAAACCAGATCGGGCCGGAAGCTCTCGACTTTGGCCAGGCCGTCGACGCCGTCATTGGCGAAGGCGATGTTCCGAATGCCGCTGCGCAGCAGCAACAGAGAAAGCGACTTCCGATTGAACTCGTTGTCATCAACAATGAGGACACGGCAATCATCGAGGGAAATGGTCATGGGCGGTCCTTCCCCCTCCGGTGGCGCCCGCCCTTCATAACATAAACCGCAGGGATGTGCAGCGACCGCCGTCGGTCACCGCCACCCGACCGGCCAGCGCGCGCATGAACACAAAGCCCCGCCCCGAGCGGCTGGTGCCGTCGACCTCGGTGGGAATCACCGAGGTATCGAAACCGGTACCCTGGTCGGCAACGCTGATATCCAGCAGGCGACTGGACCAGCGCGTGAAGATGTCGGTGCGTCTGCGCCGCAAAACCGGGTCGTTGAGACGCTCATTCACCAACTGGCTGAAAACCCGGTAGCCTTCTGGATAATCCTTGGCGGTGCTGGCGATGCCCAGATTGCCGTGGACGATGGCGTTGGCCACCGCCTCCTGCAAACACAATTCCACCACCGAGCGTTGCTCGCCGGTGACCACCCCGCGCGCCACCAGTTCGTCGCTGACCAGGGCGGCGACCTGAAGCCCGAAGCCGGTGGCGGTGGTCAGAGACAGATAAAAGCCGGCGCCGGAGATCGCCACCGCCGCCCAATCGCCCACCGGTTCGTCATCGCCACCCAACTCGATCAACGCCGAGTAGGGTCCCCTGAGCGCGACCGCCAGCGAACCCCGGTCAACCTCCGAAACCAGCAGCACCCGATAATTCCGGGTCACGGTTCCCGGTTCGTCGTCGCCCTGGCCGAACGCATTGAACCGCACGGCACATCGCCCGCCTGCATCCGCCGGGATAAGATCGGCAACGACGGTGTAAGGACAGCTTATGATGCTCGCCTCACTAATATTCGATAGACACGATTTCACCGATTTTCGCCAGATCGATGGAACGCTTGACATCATCACGCGGCCCGCGCACGATCAGCTTAATTTTCTTCTGTTCGGCCTCCTCCTGGAGAATTAAAATCATGCCGAGCCCGGCCGAATCAATAAAATCAAGCCCTGATACATCCACCACGAACCGGCGCAGATTGGGGCCATCCAATAGTGCGACAATGTCCCGCAAACGATCGTGGTCGGTAAACTCCAGCCGCCCGGTGAGACGCGCTTCTATTGCATCTGCCAGGTTGCGCGCATGAAACTCCATCCTGTCCTCACTTTTGCGACGACCGCTGTCCTGGTCAGGCACTGCCGATGCCGCGGGATATTTCGCCCGGACGGCGCCTGTTGCGACTTGGTCCTCAGCCTTCAATGTTAAAGCAAACCCGGAGAGAGTTGCCCCTCGCCTCGTTTTCCCCTTTTTTCGTCACCGAGATTAGCCTAACCCGGGTTGGCCCTCAAGCCCGCTCGGCAACCTCCGGCCAAAACCTTGCACCGTCCCGGTTCCGGCCCCCATGCCGAGACAGGACATCGCACATCTGGTATAGGGGCGTCGGGGACCGGGGTGGCCGGCGAGGCAACGGGTCAAAGACGGGCCAGAGAGGAACAGTGGCGATGGTCGGAGCCGCCATATGGGCAAGAATCCCTGCCGCCTGGGCAAAATTCCTGCTGATCCTGATTCCCACCCTGGCAACCTCCACGGTCGCGTTTGCGACGGTGTTCTTCTACACCAAACGCATCGATCTCCGGCAGGAACTGGCCGCCAAGGTGGCAGGCATTGCCGACATCAATGCCTCGGCGTTGGCCGGCAGCCTGGCGGCCGTCGATCTCAAGAGCACACGCCACATCATCTCGGCAATTGCGATCAACCCGGAAGTCCAGTGCATCGACGTCACCGCCGAGGTCCCGCCGTTCCGATTCTCCTGGCCCGAAGCCGGTTGCCTGTCAGCCGACCGGCCGGCCGCCTCCGGCGCCGACCCGACCCCCCGATTGAGCCGGGAGATCGCCGTCGACGGACACCCCACCGGCCGGATTACCCTTTATTATTCTTACGAGCCGGTCAACAAGGCCCTCACCGAAGAAGTTTGCGATGCGATCTGGCTGCTGTTCCTGCTGCTGGTCGTCACCGTGATCACCGCGCTGACCGCGTACCGCCTGACCATCGGGGTTCCGCTGGCCCGACTGATCGCCTCCATCCGGCTGGCCGAACAAAAGGGCAGCCGCGAGTTGGTGGAATGGCAGGCCAATGACGAACTGGGTAACCTGATCGCCGCCTACAATCGCCTGCTGGTCAAGCTCGCCTACGAAGAGGTAGCGCTGCGCAAGAGCGAGGAGCGACTGAGCCTCGCCATCGCGGCCACCCGGTCTTCGGTGTGGGACATGGACCTGACCACCGGACAGATCTGGTGGTCCGCGGAATTCCCGGCGATTCTCGGCTACGGCCCCGACGGGTTGTCCATGTCGACCACGACGCTCGAATCCCTGATCCATCCCGAGGACCGCGACCGGGTGCTGAGCGAATCGCTGCGACACATCGTCGGTGAAACCGCCGGCTACTGTAACGTCTACCGCCTGCGCCGCCAGGACGGCCGTTATCTGTGGGTGGAGGACCGGGCCACTGCGATTCGCGACACCCACGGCGTGGCGTTGCGCCTGACCGGCATCCTGGCCGACATCACCGAACGCAAGCAGGCGGAACTGGATCTGGCCCAGGAACGGGCGATCCTTCAGGCGACCCTGGAGAATGTCGACCAGGGTATCATCATGTTCGACCCGGCGCTGCGGCTGGTGACCTTCAACCGGCGCGCGGCCGAACTGCTCAACATGCCGCTCAAACTGCTGACCCAACGCCCCACCTTCAATGAAATCATCCGCTGGCAGATGGCGCGCGGCGAATTCGGCGACGACGAACCGGCCGAGCGGCTGAAACACTGTTGGGAACGGATGCCCACCGAGTATTTCATGGTCAAGCACCCGCGCAGCGACGGCACGGTGATCGAAATCCGCTCCAACCCGCTGTTCATGGGCGGCTTCGTCTGCACCTATACCGATGTCACCGCCGAAACCCGATCGGCCGCCGACACCCTGGCGGCGATGCAGGCCACCGAACGGGCCTATGCCGAACTCAAGGAAACCCAGGCCAGCCTGGTCCAGGCGGAAAAGATGGCCTCCCTCGGCATGCTGGTGGCGGGCATCGCCCACGAGATCAATACCCCGGTGGGCATCGCCTACAGTTGTGCCAGTCACCTGACCAACCGTACCCGCCAACTGGTCGCGGCCATCCAGGGCAGCAACCTCAAGAAGTCGGAACTGCTGACCTACGCCACCGCCGCCGCCGAATCGACGCGCCTGATGTCGGCCAATCTCAGCCGCGCCGCCGAGTTGATCCGCAGCTTCAAGCAAATCGCGGTGGATCAGGCCAGTGCCGAGTTGCGCCGCTTCGACCTCAAGACCTATATCGACGAAGTCGTCACCAGCCTCGGGCCGCGCCTGCGCACCACGCCGCACCGGGTGGTGGTGGATTGCCCGCCGGGCCTCACCGTCAACGGCTATCCCGGCGCCCTGTCCCAGATTCTGACCAATCTGGTGATGAACGCCCTGATCCATGCCTTCGACAACAAGCCGGCCGGCGGCACCATCACCATTTCGGCCACGGCGCCGGCCGATGCCGACGACATCGACCTTTGCTTTGGCGACGACGGCACCGGCATTCCGGCCCGCATCCGGGCCCGGATATTCGAGCCGTTCTTCACCACCCGACGGGGCAGCGGCGGCAGCGGGCTCGGCCTTCACATCGTGTTCAATCTGGTGACGCAGACCTGCGGCGGGCGCATCACCGTCGACAGCACCGAAGGCAGCGGCACCACCTTTCACATCCGCCTGCCCCGCGAAGCCCCGGCCCATCCCGATGGCCCGGGCGATCCCGAAACCCGGGCCGACACCGATGGCCGCACGCCCTCGCCCGCCGCCGCCCTGCCCGAGCCCGGGCCGGTGCCCCCGGCACCGCCCCTTGAGTCCCGGGTGGCGTCATGACCGCTCCCGACCCCACCGCTCCACCACCCGCCGCCGCCGGCGAAGAGGAACTGGTCTTCGTCGCCGAGAGCGAGGGCGGGCAGGCCGGGGAAGAGCCGTGGCCGGTACTGGTGGTCGATGACGAGCCCGACGTCCATGCCATGACCAGCCTGATCCTGGAGGATGTCCGCTACCGCGACCGACCGCTCGGCCTGCTCCACGCCGGTTCGGCGGCCGAGGCCCGGGCCTTGCTGACCCGTCACCGCGGCATCGCCGTCGCCGTGATCGACGTGGTGATGGAGGCCGATCACGCCGGATTGGATCTGATCCGGGCGATCCGCCAGGAGTTGGGCAACACCGACATCCGGCTGATCCTGCGCACCGGCCAGCCCGGACAGGCACCCCAGCGTCAGGTGATTCTCGACTACGACATCAACGACTACCGGTCCAAGGCCGAACTGAGCTCCGACGATCTGGTGATTTCGGTGATCGCGGCGTTGCGGTCCTACGAACACATCGTCTTCATCGAACGCCTGGTCGCCGAGCGCACCCGCGAATTGCTGGCCAGCCGCGAGCATCTGCGGGCGATCCTGCAAAGCAGTCCGGTGGGGGTCGGCGCCATCGGCCGCGACGGCCGGCTGACCTTTGCCAACCTGCGCTTTGCCGAACTGTTCGGACGGCCGGCGGCGGAGTTGCTCGGGGTCGACATGCAGACGCTGCTGGCCGACCCCGCCGACCGCCGCCGTTACCTCGAGCGGGTCGGGCACGGGCTCGCGGTCCGCGACACGGAGTTGCGGCTGCGCCGGGCCGACGGCTCGGTCTTTTGGGCGCTGCTGTCCGGCGACCCCGACGCCTTCGACGGCGAAGGCAGCTATCTTGGCTGGATTCACGACATCTCGCGTCTGAAGCAAACCGAATCCGACCTCAGCGCCGCCAAGGAACAGGCCGAGCAGGCGACCCGCGCCAAATCGACCTTCCTCGCCACCATGAGTCACGAGATCCGCACGCCCATGAACGGCGTGCTCGGCATGCTGGAACTGCTGGAACGGTCGCGGCTGGACCCCGAGCAGTCCGGGATCGTCAGCACCATCCGCGAATCCGCCACCACCCTGCTGCGGATCATCGACGACATCCTGGATTTTTCCAAGATCGAGGCGGAGATGCTGGTGCTCGAGACGGTGCCGGTGTCGCTCACCGCGCTGGTCGAGGGCGTGGCCGAAACCCTGGCCCCCGGGGCCTGGCGCAAGGACCTGGACCTGCTGACCTTCGTCGATCCGGCGCTGCCGCCGGCGTTGATCGGCGACCCGTTGCGGCTGCGCCAGATTCTGTTCAACCTGGGGGGCAACGCCATCAAGTTCACCGAGCATGGCCGGGTGGTGCTGCGGGTGGACCTCAAGGACCTTGAAACCACCCCCCGCGGCCGCCGCGCCCAGGTGGTGGTGAGCGTCACCGACACCGGCATCGGGATTCCCCTGGCGGCCCAGGCGACCCTGTTCCAGCCCTACACCCAGGCCGAGCATTCCACCGCCCGCCGTTTCGGCGGCACCGGGCTTGGCCTGTCCATCTGCCGCCGACTGGCCGGAATGATGGGCGGCGACGTCTCGGTCTCGAGCACCCCGGGGCAGGGTTCGACCTTCACCTTCACCGTGGCCCTCGAAGTGCCGCCGGGAGAAACGATTACCGCCCCGGGCGACGGCCGGACCGGCGGCGCCGACCCGCCGCCCCTCGCCGGTTTGGAGGTGGCGCTGGCCGTCGGCTGCGACCTCACCCGCGACTTCCTGGCCCGTTACCTGACCGCGGCCGGCGCCCGGGTCACCCCCAGCGGCGACGGCCCATCGCTGCTCAACGGTGCCCATGCCGCCCTGGCCGCCGGCCGGCCGTTCGACGTGGTGGTGCTGGATGCCCGGCTCTACCAGGCGTCGGTGGTGGCGGTGCGCGAGGCGCTGGGGCTGGGTCAGGCCGGTTTCGCCACCCCCGGCGTCCTGATCGCCCAAAGAAGCGGCGAAGGGAAAATCCGGCGGACCCGCGCCTCGGACGCCTCTCTGACCGTCGTAAAGCCGGTGCGGCGTTCGGTCCTGACCCGGGCGGTGGCCATCGCCGCCGGCCGGCTGTCACCGGACCCCGAACCCCATAACCGCCGCCTTACCGACGACCGGCACCGCCCCGGAACCCTTCCCGACCACAGGCCCGAACGCCCGGCGCTCCCCGGCACCGCTCCCGCCGCGCCGCCGCCCCCGGCCCCGGCCCGGGGCACGCCGCCGCGGGTGCTGGTGGCCGAAGACAACGCGACCAACCGCCGGGTGATTTCCATGCAGCTCAACGCCCTCGGCGTCGTCGCGGACATCGTGGACGACGGTCACCAGGCGCTGGCGGCGCTGGCGGACCGGGACTATGCGCTGCTGCTGACCGACTGCCACATGCCCGAAATGGACGGCTTCGAACTGACCCGCCGCATCCGCAGGCGCGAGTCCAGCACCGGCCGCCACCTGCCGATCATCGCCGTCACCGCCAACGCCTCGGAAGGCGAGGCCGAGCGATTCCGCGCCGCCGGCCTCGACGACTATCTGTGCAAGCCGCTGCAACTGGGCACCCTCGGCGCCGCACTAAGACGCTGGATCACCCCGAACCCGAACCCGCCGGCTCCGACCACACTCCCGCCCGCGCTCCCGGCCCCGGCCACCGCACCGGCACCTTCGGCCATCGATCCCGCGGCGCTGGCGGCACTGTGCGGCAACGACCCGGCGCTGATCCGGGAAATGCTTGGCGATTTCGTCACGGTCGGCCGGCACATTTGCCAGGAACTGGCCGGCGCCCTCGAAAGCCGGCGGCCGGCCACGCTACGGGACTGCGCCCACAACCTCAAGGGTTCATCGGGCACCGCCGGCGCCCGCCCCCTGGCCGAGGCCGCCCGCCGCCTGGAACAGGCCGCCGAAGGTACCGACTGGAGCGAAACCATGCGCCTGGGCTTCGAGGTCCAGCGTGAGATGGACCGGGTGGCCATCCAGGTCGAGGCGCTGGTAAGCGGCGACGCTCATTTCGAGGTCGTCGGTCCGTAAGGCGGCCGTCTGGTTTCGTCGTCCCGCCGTCATCGCTCTCTGTTCTTTCGAGGACCTCGGATCAACAACGGTCCGGTTACGGCAGCGGCCTGCCCCCATCGCGCGGCACCCACGGTCGGGCACCCAACGGTCCCGGCGCCCTCGGCGTGCATGAGGTTGTGTCCATACTTTACTATTTAGGCTAAAGTCGCCCGGCGATTCCTGAAAATGTGAATTGCGGTGGTTGGCGCGAAGACAATTGTATGCGCGGCACCGCACCGTCCTGGCTTACGCCGTAACGTTCATGCCCGATCCCGACCCCGAGTCGCTCCCGCGGAGAATCAGAAGATGACGGAGAGTCTTCCATACGTTCAGGAAATCGCAGGAAGCCCCATCACCATACAGCCTTACCAGTTTAACGATGCCGAGCTGGCCTGGTTCTTTCTGAAATGCGACGAAAATGCGATCAATGGGCTGCTTGATCGCTTTATAAACCTGCCATCCCAAGGCGCTGCCTCGTATCATTGCCTGGCCTTTGACGGCGTTACCGATGTGATCATGATCATGTCGAAAATGACCTTCGCGGTCCGCCTCTCGGAAGCCGTGGTCTGCGGCAATGAAACTTATCACGAGCTGTCGTTCTGGATTCCGTGCGTGGACCGGCAGAGCGGTCAACCGGCGCTGTTTCTGCCTTTTCTGTTTCCCGACAGCTTTTCCGCGATTGCCACCGGGCGCGAGGTGTACGGCTTCTTCAAGACTCCCGCGAGTTTCCAGGTCACGGGCAAGGGCAAGGGCGGCGACGAGGCGCTCATGCTCGATCCGCGCTTTTCCGCTTCGGCGGTCGGGTTCAGGAAGTTCGGCAGGGACGAGACCGCCCGGTTATATGAGTTCCTGAAGGTTGAGTTTCCGGCCGGAAGCGGAGCCTCGGAAATCGCAGCCTCGGAATCCCCAGCCCCGACGACCGGCATCCTCCGCGACCAACTGGCCCCGGTCCTCGGGCGCCTGCTGGCCGGGGCGACCGCCGCCGCCCGGAGCCTGGTGGTGGCGCCGCCCCCCGACTCGGCCCTCGCCCGCCTGATCGGGGCGCTGAGCGGGCTCGCCGGGGCGCGGCTGGAAGAGGGTTTCATCGGCCTGGTCAATGCGCTCCTGGACCTGTGTCCGGCGATCTTTCTCAAGCAGTTTCCCTCGATCGGCGATGCCCGGCTGGCCGAAACCCGCAGCATCACGGCGGCATCCTTTCAGTTGTCGAAGTTAAAAAAGGTAACGGTCTGGCCGTTCACCCGGCCGCCGATGACCTATGACCTGCACTTTCAGAACCTGGACAGTTTTCCTCTGGCCACGGCGCTGGGCGTGATCCCGGCCCGACAGGACCAGGACCTGACCGTCGTTCAAGCCCACGGATTCAGCACCGCCATTGACTTTTCATTGGAGACAGGACGAACCATGGCCGATATTTCCAACAAAAAGCAAAAGATCGCGATCCTCGGCGGCGGCGCCGGCGCCCTTTCGGCGGCTTTCGGGATCACCGAGGTCCCGGGCTGGCAGGACCAGTACGAGATCACCGTCTACCAATTGGGCTGGCGGCTGGGCGGCAAGGGCGCCAGCGGCCGCAACCGCACCGTCGCCGACCGGATCGAGGAGCACGGGCTGCACATCTGGTTCGGCTATTACGAGAATGCCTTCCGGGCGATCCGCACTTGCTATGCCGAACTGAACCGGGCGCCCAACACGCCGTTGGCCACCTGGGACATGGCCTTCAAGCCCCACAACAGCATCGTGGTCCAGGAGTTCGTGGACGAGCTGCGGTTGCGTGACGGCACGGTGGTTCAGGAACGGCGGCCCCATTTGGGCGGCCCGTGGCAGACCTGGTACGTTCCGTTCGGCACCACGCCCGGAACCCCCGGCGACGAGGCCCCGGTCATCGCTCCCGATCCGGCGCTGGTGTTCCATCACCTTCAGCAAATGTTGACGCAACTGGCGGCGGCGATCGAACTCCCGCTGCCCCAACTGGACCAGATCGACGCCCTCATGGCGACCCATCTGGGCACCGACGGGCGGCAGGCACTGGGACGCCCGTTGACCGCCCTGCTCGCGGCCCTGCCGGCGCTGCCGGACCAGGCCAAAGCCTTCGCAAAGACCCTAACCGACCCCGGCGAGAATCGGCGATGGGCGAAGCGTCTCGAGGAAATTCTCGATCTGATCGAAAACTTCCTGAGTTTCCTGAAGGAGGTCCTGACCCTGCTGCTCGAGACGGTTGCCTCCGACCTCGCGCCGAGGCTGGCCCCGGCGGTAAAGGCGTTGCTGGAACCCTTTGCCCAATCCATCAATTCGGTGTTCCGCATCGCCGACCTGGCCCGACTCGCGGTGGTCATCGCCAAGGGCGTGATCCTGGACGGCGTGCTTACCTCCGGTTATAAGTCGATCAATCAGTACAATTTCACCGACTGGCTGATGGCAAACGGCGCCTCTTCGGCCCTGGCCAATTCGGCCATCGTCCGCGCCTTCTATGATCTCTATCTCGGCTTCCCCGACGGCAGGACAACGGACTGCGAAGGCGTCGGCATCGGCGGCAACGTTTCCGCCGGTGAGTTACTGCACAGCTATGTGCTGGTGGTCGCCTGCTATAAAGGCGCGATCATGTGGAAAATGCAGGCCGGTATGGGCGACACCGTGTTCACGCCGCTCTATCAGGCACTGAAGCAGCGCGGCGTGAAGTTCAGGTTCTTCCACAAGATCACCGATCTTCACGTCAAGGACGGCGCGATCAGCGCCATTGACTACGCCGTCCAGGCGACGCTGAAGGCCGGCCTGACCGAATACAATCCGCTCTATGATGTCAGAGGGCTGGCCTGCTGGCCATCGGAGCCCAATTACGACCAGTTGGTTCAGGGCGAGGCGTTGCGGCGACGTCACGTCGATCTCGAATCCTCGTGGGCCAACTGGACGCCGCCGGCCACCGGAACCCTGGTCCGGGGCCAGGATTTCGATCAGGTGGTGCTGGGCATCTCGGTGGCGGCGCTTCCTTATATTACCGAAGAGCTGGCGGCGGCCAACCCAGGCTGGCGGGCGATGCTGGACCACGCCAACACCTCGGCGGTCCAGGCCATGCAGCTGTGGCTGAACGTCAACCTGGAGGAAACCGGCTGGCCCCTGACCAGTCCGGTAATGGATGCCTATGCCGAGCCGTTCAACACCTGGGCGGCGATGGACCAGACACTCGACAAGGAAAACTGGCCGCAGAACGCCTTGCCGTTCAATATCGCCTATTTCTGTAACAACCGACCGGGAGAACTGCCGAAAACCCGCGCCGGGTTCGAAAAATTCATCAAGGACAATCCGACATATCCCCAGCAGCAGAACGCGGAGGTGGAGAACGAAGGCCGGAAGTGGCTCGACGCCTACGCCCCCTATCTGTGGCCGACACTGCCCGGACCGGACGGGAAGGGCTTCGACTGGTCGGCGCTGGTGGATATGGAGAACCGGACCGGCGTCGAACGGCTGAACGGGCAATACTTCCGCGGCGAAGTCGAACCGACGCTGCGCTATGTCTGCAACAAGGCCGGGACCAACCAGTACCGGCTGACCGCCGGGGGCTCGGGTTTCACCAACCTGTTCCTGGCCGGGGACTGGATCGACACCGGATCGCTCAATCTCGGCTGCGTCGAAACGACGGTGATCTCGGGGTTGCAGGCGGCCCGGGCCTTGACCAACTATCCGGTACCCATCGCCCGCGACGCCTGAAGGTTGGGGGGCTACGTCCTCTTGTGTCGTTTCTTACCCTTGGCAGTACAGGACATGATTGCGATTCCCGGCTTCGAAGTGATCGGCGTTCTCCATCGGGGCGTCCAATCGCTGGTGTGTCGCGCCGTCCCGGCGGGGAACCGGGTGCCGGTCATTCTCAAGGTGCTGACCGGCACCCCCTCCCCGGGGGAAGTCGCCCGCTTCCGGCGCGAATACGAGATTACCCGGCGCATCCGCCATCCCGGCATCGCCCACGCCCTGGAGTTGTTGCAGCGGTCCGGCCATCTGGCCATGGTGCTGGAGGATATCAACGGCCGCGCCCTGAACACCCACCTCCACGACGGCACCGTGGCCGGGCTGACCGATTTTTTCGACATTGCCGTGCAGGCCTGCGACGCCCTGGAGGCGATCCATGGCCACCGGATCGTCCACAAAGACCTGACCCCGGCCAATCTGGTCTGGTGCGCCGCCGACCGCCGGTTGCAGATCATCGATTTCGGCCTGTGCAGCGAGTTGGGGCTGGACGCCGAAACGCCCCAGATTCCCACCCTGCTGGAAGGCACGCTGGCCTACATCTCGCCCGAGCAGACCGGGCGCATGAACCGTTACGTGGATTACCGCTCGGACTACTACTCGCTGGGCGTCACCTTCTACGAATTGTTGAGCGGGCGGCGGCCGTTCGAGTCCACCGACGCCATGGAACTGGTCCATTGCCACATCGCCCGCGAGCCGGAATGGACCGCCGCCGCGCTTCACCACGCCCCGCCACCGCTGATCGCGGTGCTCCGGCGGCTGATGCAGAAGAACGCCGAGGACCGTTACCAGACCATCAGCGGGCTTCGCCACGACCTTCAGATGTGCCGGTCGCTGGTTCGCGACGGACACACCGATGGCCTGGGCGCCATCGGCCTCCACGACCGGCGCGGCGTCTTCGAGATTCCCCAGAAGCTCTACGGCCGCGAGGCCGAGGTCCGGGTGCTGATGGAGGCCTTCGAGCGCGCCGCCGCCGGGCAGTGCGAGATGGCGCTGGTCGCGGGCTATTCGGGCATCGGCAAGACCGCCGTGGTCAACGAGATTCACAAGCCGGTCACCGCCCGCCGCGGCTGTTTCATCGTCGGAAAATGCGACCAGTACCGACGCAACGTCCCCTACTCGTCTCTGATCCAGGCGCTTCGCGAGATGATCCGGCAGTTGCTGGCCGAATCCCAGGACCGGATCACCCTGTGGGGCGAGCGGTTGCAGGGCGCCCTCGGCGCCAATGCCGGAGTGATCGGCGAACTGATTCCCGAACTGCCGCTGATCATCGGCCCGACCACCCCGCCGCCGCCGCTGCCGCCGGTGGAGGCCCAGAACCGGCTCAACCGGGTTTTCCAGAAATTCATCCAGGTGTTCTGCCGAACCGAGCATCCGCTGGTCATGTTCCTTGACGACCTGCAATGGGCGGATCCGCCGACGCTTGGCCTGATCGACATGTTCATGCGCGATCCAGACGAGCATCACCTGTTGGTCATCGGCGCCTATCGCGACAATGAGGTCGATGCCGCCCATCCGTTGATGACGCTGCGCGACAAGCTGCTGCGAAGCGGGGTGACGCTGCACGGGCTGACCCTGACGCCCCTGGACTGGCCCCACATCACCGCGCTGCTGGCCGACACCCTGTCGGCCCCGCCCGACGACTGTGCGGCGCTGGCCCGGCTGTGCCACCACAAGACCGGCGGCAATCCGTTCTTTCTGAACCAGTTCCTCAAGGCGATCCACGAGGCCGGGCTGCTGGTCTACGACTTCGCCCGGGACGGCTGGACCTGGGACATCGCCCGCATCGACGGCGCCGGCTTCACCGACAATGTGGTGGAGCTGATGCTCGGCAAAATCCAGCGGCTGCCCGCGGCAACCCAGGACCTGATGCAGTTGGCCGCCAGCGTCGGCAACCGCTTTGATCTTGAGACGCTGGCGGTGATCCATGAGCAATCGCCGGGGCAGACCCAGCGCCATCTCTGGCCGGCGCTGGAGGCCGGCTATGTTCTGCCCCTGGACAGCCGGTACAAAAGCGTCGGCGCCGACGAGGCCGGCGACGAGCCCTCGCGGATCGAGTACCGCTTCCTGCACGACCGGGTCCAGCAGGCCGCCTATGCCCTGGTCGAAGAGGACGACCGCCGCCGCCGCCATTTGCAGATCGGCCGGCTGCTGCTGCGCGGCACCGCCGGCGGGGGCGCGGAGGGCCGGCAGAGCCGGCTGTTCGACATCGTCGAACAGTTCAATGCCGGGCGAAACCTGATCGACCAGCCGGCCGAACGCTTCACCGTGGCCGATCTCAACTGGCAGGCGGGGATGCGGGCGCGCCGTTCCGCCGCCTATCAGGCGGCCTTCCGCCATATGGAGATCGGGCTGGCCCTGCTGCCGGCCGACACCTGGCACACCGATTACCGGCGGACCCTCGACCTGCATCTGGGCGCCGCCGAGGCCGCCTACCTCACCGGCCGCTTCACGATCGCGGACGCCCTCTATCCG
Organism: Rhodospirillales bacterium; assembly: GCA_003165295.1. Lineage (GTDB taxonomy): Bacteria > Pseudomonadota > Alphaproteobacteria > Azospirillales > Azospirillaceae > BOG-933. The sequence continues at coordinate 29,189 of PLTC01000081.1, forward strand.
GTGACGCTCAAACATTGCACCACCGTCCTCGACCGCATCCGCTGCCTGTCGGTGCAGGCCAGCCAGTACCAGCTCCAGGGGCAGTTCCTGAAGGCCATCGAGATTCAGCGTGCCGGCCTGCGGCTGCTGGGCATCGCAATTCCCGAAGACGAGGCGGCCCTGGGCGAACTGATCCAGCAGGACTTCGCGGAAATCGCCCGGCTGTCCGCCGATCGCGCCATGACCGCAATCATGGACGCGCCGGAACTGGAAGCCGCCGAACTGTTGGCCGCCATGCAACTGCTGCTGGGTATGTGGTACGCCAGCTATCTGGCCGGCAAACCGACGCTCAACGCCGTAACCACAGTCCGCATGACCGTGCTGTCGCTGTCCCGGGGCCATTGCGACATCTCGTCCTTTGCCTATGTCAACTATGCCTTCATCATCGCCTTTTTGCGACGGCAATACGCCACCGGCTTCGCCTTTGGCCAGATGGCCATCGACCTGGCCAACCGCCGCCACAATGCCTCGATCCGGTGCAGCGTCTATTTCCTGTTCGCGACCTTTACCAATTACTGGAACCGGCCGCTGCGCACCTCCAACGCCTTCTACGACCAGGCTTACGCCTGGGGCCTGGAAAGCGGCGACTTTGCCACCCTGGGCTACATCGTCGCGGTCCGCTCCACCGATCGCCTGATCGAAGGCTGGCCGCTGCCCGACCTCCTGAACATCTGCGAAACCGATCTGGTCCTGCTCCAGAGCACAGGTCAGGCCGACATGGTCGACTGCACCCGGGCCGGCGCGGTGCAGGCAATCCGACAGCTGATGGGACTGACCCGCAGCCCCGACAGTTATGACGACGATGTTTTCAGCGAGGCGCGTTTTCTCCAGGACTACGCCCAGGCGCCCTTGCATCTGGCCTATTTTTATCATGGCAAAATCCGCGCCGCCTATCTCTTCGACACCGCCGAAGCCGAAGCCATGGCGGAAAAGCTGCCGGTGGTCGAACAGTTCGTGCCCGGACAATGTAAAATCCCCGAGGCCACCTTCTACGCCGCGCTGATCTGGATCCGCCTGCTGGCGCGTGGCGGCGACCGGGCCGACGCCCCGGCGCTGCGGACCCGGATCGCCGACCTTCTTGGCCGGCTGGACGGTTGGGCCACCCAGTGCCCGGACAATTTCGCCGCCCGGAAATGGCTGGCCCACGCCGAAGCGGCCCGGGCGGGGGATGCCGTGGCCGCGGTCGAGGCGTATCGGCGCGCCGCGGATCTCGCCCGGGAAGCCGGCGCCGTCACCCTCGAAGCCCTGGCCAACGAATTGCAGGGGGCCTTCTGGCTGGACCGGAATCACGAAACCGTGGCACGGGTGTTCCTGAAAGAGGCGGTCCGGCTGTACCGTGCCTGGGGCGCCGAGGCCAAGGCGGCGCAATTGGCGGCCCGACACCCCTTCCTTCAGACGGCGGAGTCGGCGTTTTCCGACCCGGACAGCAGGACCCAAAGCCTGTCTTCCCTTGACATCAATACCATCGTCAAAGCCTCCCAGGCCCTGTCCTCCGAGGTCAGTCTGGGCCGCCTGCTGGAGCGGCTGATCCGAATCGCCGGAGAGAATGCCGGCGCGCAGATCGTCCGCCTGTTCCTGTGGCAGGACGACGCCTGGCGCCTGGAAGCCGAAGCCGTCGGCGATGCCGTTGAGGTGCTGCAATCCCGGCCGGTGGATCTCAACGGACACCAGAGCGATCTCGCCCCGCTCTCGGTGCTGCGCTACGTCGCCCGAACCGGACAGGAAATCATCGAAGCCGATCTGACCCGCTCGGACCATTACGGCGACGACCCCTATGTACGCAAGGCCAGCCCCAAAGCCGCCATGTGCCTGCCGATCAAGCGGTCGTCGCAGGTGGCGGGCATGGTCTATCTGGAAAACAACCTGGCCGCCGGCGCGTTGATCGAGGCCCGGGTCGAATTCCTGCGCATTCTGGTGGCGCAGGCAATGATTTCGATCCACAACGCCCGGCTCTATGACAGTCTGGAGCGGCAGGTTGCCGAGCGTACCGCCGAACTTCACCAGTCAATGCTGGAGCAGCAGGCGATCCTTGACCATGCCCTGACCGGTATCATCTTTCTCAAGGACCGCCTGATCGTGCGCTGCAACGAAGGTCTGGAGCGGATGTTCGGCTATCATGCCGGCCAGTTGCTCGGCCGATCGACCCGGGACCTCCACGGGTCGGATGAGGATTTCAAGACCTATGGCGATGCCTTCTATTCGGTGATCCTGTCGGGCGACCGCTTCATCGGCGACATTCCGTTGATGCACCGGGACGGCAGCACGGTCTGGTGCGCGATCCAGGCCAAGGCCATCGACGTGGAGCGGCCCGAAAACGGAATCGTGGCGGTGCTTCAGGACATCTCCCAGCGCCGCCTGGCCGAGGAGCAGTTGCGGGCGGCCAAGGCCGCGGCGGAAAGCGCCACCCAGGTAAAAAGCGATTTTCTGGCCAATATGAGCCACGAGATTCGCACGCCGATGAACGCGGTGATCGGCCTGAGCCAACTGGCGCTGAAGGCAACCCACGACCCCCGGCAAAGGGACTATCTGATCAAGATCAAGGCGGCGGGCGCGGCGCTGCTGGGCGTCATCAACGACATTCTCGATTTTTCCAAGATCGAGGCCGGCAAGCTCGATCTCGAGACCGCCCCCTTCAACCTGAGTTCGGTGCTGGAGAACCTCGCCAACATCAGTTCAATCCGCGCCGCCGAAAAGGGCATCGAACTGTTGTTCTCGGTGGCCCCCGACGTCCCGTTCAGCCTGGTCGGCGACCCGCTGCGCCTGGGGCAGATCCTGCTCAACCTGACCAACAACGCCGTCAAATTCACCGAGCAGGGCGAGGTGGTGCTCTCGGTGCGGGTGCTGGAGCGGGCGGGCGAACGGATCGCGCTGGAGTTCGCGGTCCGCGACACCGGCATCGGCATGAGCGCGGAGCACCGAAGCCAACTGTTCCAGCCCTTTTCCCAGGCCGACAGTTCGATCACCCGCCGCTTTGGCGGCACCGGTCTGGGGCTGGCCATCTGCCAGCGGCTGGTGGAAATGATGGGCGGCCGGATCGGCGTCGACAGCACGCCGGGCGTCGGCAGCACCTTCACCTTCTCGGTCGGGCTGGGTGTGCAGACCGGATCGGCGCCCATGCGCAACCGCGCCGTCGAATCGCTGAATATCCCCCGGGTGCTGGTGGTTGACGATAACGATACCGCCCGCGAGACCTTCGCCAGTTATCTTCGCGACTGGTCGATCCCCTTCGATGTCGCGGAATCGGGCGAACGGGCGCTGGCCAAGATCGCCCACGCCAACGACAGCGGCGACCCCTTTGGCCTGATCCTGATGGACTGGCACATGCCGGGGCTGAACGGGCTGGAAACCATCCGGCGCATCCGCCGGCAACACGACTGCGACCACCTGCCCGCGATCTTCATGGTCACGGCCTTCAGCCGGCCCGAGGTGATCGCCGGGGCCGATTCCCTGGGCGTCGACGCCTTTCTGGTCAAGCCCATCGAGCCATCGATGCTGTTCAACGCCATCGCCGCGCTGTTTGGCCGGCCGGGCGCCTTTGAGCCGACCTCGGCCGAGCGGCTGACCGGGGCACCGGCCGCCGCCCCCGACCTGCGGGGCGCCCGGGTGCTGCTGGCCGAAGACAACGAGACCAACCAGCAGGTGGCCATCGAACTGCTGGCCGAGACCGGCGCCGTGGTGGATGTGGTGGGAAATGGCCGGCTGGCCGCGGACGCCGTGCTGGCCAATCCCGACGCCTATCGGCTGGTGCTGATGGACGTTCAGATGCCGGTGATGGACGGCGTCGCCGCCACCAGACTGATCCGGCAGCACATCCCCGACCATCGTCTGCCCATCGTCGCCCTGACCGCCCATGCCATGGCGGCGGAACGTCAGCGGTGCGCCGCGGCCGGCATGAACGACCACATCACCAAGCCCATAGCACCCGAAGAGTTCTTTGCCACGCTGGCGCGCTGGATCAAGCCCGGAGAGCCGACGCCGCCAGCACCGGAAGGGGTGGTTCCGCCGGCGCCGCCGGTGCCGCCGGTGTCGATGGACCAGTTGCCGGCGACGCTGCCGCCCTTCGACCTTGCGGCGGCGCTGCGGCGAGTCAACGGCAAGAAGCCGTTGCTGCTGAAGCTGCTGCGCAATTTCGGCAGCAAATACGCCGATACCGTGCCGCAACTGCGCCTGATGATCGCCTCCGACCGCGTTGGCGATGCGGAACGCCTGGTCCATACCCTGAAGGGCATCGCCGGAACCCTTGAAGTGGTCACGGTGATGACGGCGGCGCAGGCGATCGAAGCCGCCCTCGCCCACGACGGCGCCGGGATCGACGCCGGATTGCTCGACGGACTGGCCCGCGTCCTCGCCCCCGCCCTGGCCGCCGTGGCCCGCCTGCCCCCCTCCTCTCAACCTTTGGTCACCCCGATCCTTGACCCCAATCCCCCCAATCCCGCATGACCTGGGTTCGGGGTTCCGCAGTGCCGCCGGCCCTTGGTGGGTCCGGGAAAAGGCTCTGGTGGGGGTTCAGGGGGAAATGAAGCGACCATGGCTGATATTCTGATTATCGATGACGACGAGATGATGATTGACATCATTGCCGACGCCCTGGGTGATGCCGGCCATGCGACCCGTTCGGCGCCGGACGGGCCGGCCGGGATCGCCGAGGCACTGCGGCAGTGTCCCGACGCCATCGTCCTCGACATTTCCATGCCCGGAATGAACGGCTGTCAGGTGGCTGCGGAACTTACCGCCTGCCCGGCAACGCGCCATGTCCCGATTATCGCCGCCACCGGCTTTGACGATACCGCCAAGTGGGATGCCGCCCTGGAAGCCGGCTGCACCTCGGTCATCGCCAAACCGATTGTGTCGGAACATTTGCTGACGCAGGTGGCGGCGGTTCTGAAAACCGGGCGATAGTACAATACCAATATCGACTTACAGTCGGCCCGCTCCCGGGGTCGCCGTTTCCGCCGCTCTACACCAGGGCATTGCCACACTGGCCGGTCGGCCCGGCCATCAACCGGCTCATGTGATTTTTGAGGAACGCGAAAGTGTTATCAGGCAGAAGAAAGTCCCAATAGAACGTCAGCGCGGTATTCTCGACCGCCATGCTGATTCTTATGTTCAAAAAATACTCACATAAGTCGTCGATGACGATTGACCTCAGAAAAAACTCGGACGGATGCTCGATGTAAACCACCGGCAAGTCGAGGTTGATGGCGATTCCGAAGGAGTCGGCAATGCTGCCCAGACCGGCGCCAATCAGGATGTTCCCGATTTCGATGATCGCGTCGCCATAGAACTGCTCCTGGGGTTCGCCCGCCATGGCCGGCGGCAGAACGTAACGGACCAGCTTGAGGCTTTCCTGTTTGGGAAACAGGATCATGGCATAGGAGTCCAGCGGCTCGGCGATGCGCTTGAAGACACCGCACACCGTGTCGGTGGTCATGCACAGTTCCGAAACCAGATCGATGGCCTGGATCAGGCAGAGATTGGGCACCGAAAGGGAGATCTCGCGATCGACCAGCACGCCCAGCGAGGCCGCCGCCTTGTTGACGCCGATGTTGAAAATCTCCGAAACGAAATCCAGTTCGTCGTCGGTGTACGAGATCATGGTCAGTCACCATACCGCGCCCGGAACCGCGACGAAGGCCGGAGCGTTCGGGGCGACGCCCGGGTGATTTAGCCGGTTTGCCGCCTGGCTGGCAACCGGAATGGTGCCGCCCGCGCCTGCACCCATGAAGATTGGCGATTGGCCGCCGGCGGCTCTCCCGGTTATAGTGCCCATCGCTTGGCGATACCGGCGCGACCAAACGATTGACGGGCCGGATCAGGAACTGGAGAGGAACATTTATGTCCGACACCATCGAGAATCCCCAGCCCCGGACCGTGAATGGGCGCTACTCCCCTCTCGCCCGGACCTTTCACTGGGTCTCCGCTGCCCTGATGTTCGCAGTGGTCCCGATCGCCTGGTACATGACCACCCTGGAAAGAACCGATCCGTCGCGGGAAGACTGGTACAGTCTCCACAAGTCCATCGGCATCACCATCCTGGTCCTCAGCATCCTGCGTGTGATCTGGAGCCAGCTCGACCATCGCCCGACCCTGACCGGAATTCTGCAACCGCTGCAAGCGGCAGCGGCGCATGTTGCCCACATCCTGCTGTACGTGATGCTGATCGCGATGCCGGTCAGCGGCTACCTGATGTCGGCCGCCGGCGGTCACCCGGTGGTGATCTTCGGCCTGTTCACCATCCCGCCGCTGGTGCCGGTCAGCCACGACCTGTCCAGACTCGGCGCCCTGCTCCACGATGCCGGACAATGGGCGGTGTATGGCCTGGTCAGCCTCCACGTGCTGGCCACCGGCTACCACACCTTCGTCCGGCGCGACGGCATCCTCGGTCGCATGCTGCCCTGGCGGGCGAACTGACCCGCAACCCGCGGTCACTCCTTGCCGGCCTCGTCGCCCCAAAGAATGCCGCAATCGCATTGGAAATCAGACCCGGTGGGTTCGAACCGGCGATTGCGGCCGGTGCCGATCAGGATGCCCTCCTGAATCCGGCGAAGCCGCCGCCCGGGTTCCCGGCACATGGGACACGGTTTGGCCGGTCCCCAGGCGGTGGCATGCCATGCCGGCCCATCGGGATGGCGAATTGCCTCGCCCTTCACAATCTTGACGATTCGTGTCCCGTCTTTTGCGCTCCAGAATTTAAACAGTCTGTCGAACATCATCCAATCGTGACCCGATCCGCAAGATTTGCCGACGCCGACACCGTTTCGACGCCGACGGGGCAGGAAACCGGTTCGGCAACGGCCGGTCAAGCTGGAAGGATGAAGGGGTGAATCGCGAAGTCGGACTGTTTCCGGCCAGGTCCACCGACGTCATGCCCCAGCGCCATGCCCCAGCGCCATGCCCTTGCGCTTGACTCTGGTATTCCGGTATGTGTGGAAACGATCGATCCTGACCCCGATGGCCGGATGGTTCCTGATCGACCGCGCTCTCGGGCAAAGCGACCCAATCCCTTGGAGAAAGCCATGAATGGCGGAACCTTCCTCGCGTTCCTGCTGACTGTGCTGATGATTGTGGTGGTGGTGCTCCACCGCGAGCCCGCCAGCCCCGACGGAACCACGAGCCCCCCGCCGGCAGCCGCGGCGATGCCGACCGCGCCCTCCCCGCGTACCGTTGCCGACAGCGTCGCCCCGTCCAGGCCCGCAGTCGGCCCGACCCAACGCACCGAAGCGGCACCCGTGGCCGGCGCGCCATCGCTGCCGTCGGCCGCCCCGGCCGCACCGGCCGTTACCGGAACCGCCGCCGCCCCGGGGGCCAACCACCCGAGCCATCTGGCCAGCCACGGGATCGGGTGTGCCGTTGCCGGCACCGCCGGAACCGGCCTTGCCATGGCGGTCGGACCACCCGAAATACTCGCCATGATCGGCAGTGCCCTGCTGATGCCGGTCTCTCCGATCCTGATTGGTGCGGCCTTGGGAACGGTCTTCGTTACGGGATGCGCCGTCGGTGCCGCGGTCTCGCCCCTGGTGACCGGCTGAAGCTTTCCCACCCCAGAACCGGACGATAACGCCTCGGCATGACCGGCACACCGACGACCGGCGCCGACGCGAACCCCTGGACACCCGGTAGCCGCCTCTGCTATGGGAACCGCCACCTTTTGATCATGGTAAACGGGGCGCTCCATGCCGTTGAGCGACTCGGAGTTCGCCAAGGTGCTCAATCACCTCTATGTGATGAGCCGCGAGACCCGTCTCGATGACGAGCAACTGGCCGAAGGGCTGATGCGCGCTGCGGTGTTTCTGCTCGCGGTGCGGGATGGCGCGGGCAGCGGGACCGAAGCCGTCGCCGACGAAATGCTGGACCGGGCGCTGGAGTGGTGCCGGCGCATGACCCCCAATCGCTGACCCGTTGACCGCGGCGACACCATCAGGCCATGAACCTGACGCTTGGCTGGTGATCTGCGGTAGCCTTTGCCCGGCCGCAACGGCCCCCCAACTGATTCAGTACGGGTTAGACCTGTAAAGGTCCGGCCCCGTAAAGGTCAGGCCGGGACACGCCGGCCGGGAGGCATTTCATGAATAACGCTTCTGGCATGCCGGGCGTAAGCCGGACGCGGAGGCTGCTGGTTCTCGGCGTCATCGGCATTGCACTTTCGGGATGTGCGGTTTATCCCGCGGTTCCGGGTCCTGACTATGGCGCCTGGTATCCATCCTACTACGGCTATGACGGCTATGACGGCTACTACGCGCCGTATTACGTCACCGGCGGCAACGGCGCAGTCGGCGGGTTCCATGGCGGTCGCGGGTTCTATGGCCATGGTGGTTTTCACGGCGGCGGTCATGGCGGTGGTTTTGGCGGTGGTCATGGCGGTTACGGCGGCCGTCACTGAGACCTCGCCGGTGGTCCGGACCGTGCCGGCATCAACAGCCACCCGGCCGAAAAAACGGTGAACCGCCGGCGGTACGCCGACGGCTCGCCGAAGCCTTATCGTCCCCGGTCGTCGACCGATCAGGGCGCACAGCTTGTGTGATAGGGCACGGAGCCGCAAGCCAGCGTATTGTTTTCCGCACAGGCTGAAACCGCCGCGACGGACGCAAGAACCAGCAACAGACCGAAGAACTTCGTCATCTCACCCTCCCCGATTGATGATCCAGAAAATATCCATCTCCGGTCGGGCTTCAAGCCCCCGCTGTTCGGGAGCCCAAGCTCGCCCAGGATCGGGATGCTGACACAAAGTGCCGCTGGGGGACAAGCGGCTTCGGGATCAAATGTCGCTTCGGGATCAAAGCCCACGCCACCGGGTCAGGCCGCGGGCCCACGGTCAGGGACGGGGGGCGCACCGGCAACCAGCGCCAGCAGCGCCGCAGCCATGCGCCCGGCGCCACCGCCGTCGATCAACCGCCGCTGGCGCCGCGACATCCCGGCGGCGGCGGCGCGGTCTCCGAGCAGTGTGTTCACCGCGCCCCGCACCGCCGCGGCATCGAAGCCGCCCCCGGCGCCGAGGTCATGGATACAGCCCCGCCCGGCCAGCCAGCGCGCTTCGGGAAGGAGATTCGGAATCTGGGGATAGACCACCGCCGGCACCCCCACCGCCAGCGCCTCGTAGACGATCATGCCGCCGGTGATCAGCGCCACCGGAGCCGAAGCCAGCAGCGCCGCCAGTTCCGCCCCGCTCTGCCCGACCAGCACCTGGATGCCGGCGGCGTCGCCCGCCGAGACCAGCGCCGCCCGGTCAGGAAACGCCGCTCCGACCACCAGCCGCGAACGGCCCCAACCGGTCCGATCGAGCACCTCGGAGGCCAGAAACCGCGCCCAGTCGGCGGCGCCGGCGCCGCTGCCCACCACCATCAGCACCCCGGCTTCGCGCCCGACGCCTGGCCCGGCTCCCGCCGCCGGCCACCGGCTCCGGCCAAAGACCGGACGCAGCAGCGTGTGGCGCGGCCCGGCCAGCACCTGCGCCCGTGCAGGCAGACCGGAATAGCGGTGATACGCCTCAAGCACCGTGCCGTTGACCACCAGATCCGCGTCCAGGTCACCGCCCTCGTCGTCGATCACCGCCACCACCGCCCCCGGCACCGCCCGGCGCACCAGCCGGGACCACGGACCGTTGCGCCGCGGGTGATCGATCACCACCGCCGCCGGCCCCAGGCCAGCCAGAATCCGGGCAAAGCCGTCGTCGTCATCCGCCGCCACCACCGGCACCGTCCCGCGGCCGGGAAACAGCCCCGGCAGCACCGCGCCGGCGCCGACCACCGTCACCACTGCGCTTTCGCCCAATGCCTCGGCCAGTGCGGCGCAGCGCACTCCGTGGCCAAGCCCGATCAGATGATCGGCATCGACGCGGATCACCAGTCGCGGCGCCCGGGTCATGACCCGGAACCCGACCAGGAATGCCCGGGTCCACCCCTTGCCGCCCCCAATGACGTCATGGTCACGGCCCCTTGCCCAACACCAGATGCCATTCCTCGTCCTGGAACCGGCCATTGCCGAAGGTCACGGTCGAGCGGTCCACCAAAACCGGATCGAAGCGGGAAAAGCAGTCCTCAAGGCCGGTGCGGTCGAGCAAGGTCAGAGTCATTCCCAGTTCCGTGCTCCAGCTCATGCCCTCCACGGTGCGGTCGAGCCGAACCTGATAATCGCCGAGGGACGTACCATGTTGGCCCCGACTGTCCCCGGCACTCTTGATCACCACGAAGGCGCGACCGCCCGGTTTCAGCACCCGGTGGAGTTCCGCCACCGCCGCCCGCAAGCCCGGATAGGGCAGATAGTAGAGCACGCCATAGGATAACACGGCGTCAAAACTGTCCCCGGCGAAAGGCAGGCGATCCACCGAGGCCACCGCTCCGCTCAGCGACAGGCCGCGGCCCGCCGCCGCAGCCACGGCAGCAGCCACCGCCACCGCCGAAAAATCGACCACCGTGGTCCGATAGCCCTCCGCCGCCGCGAACAGCCCGTGCCGCCCGGTACCCGAACCCGCATCCAGCAGCGACACCCGGGCCGCCTCATCCCGCGGAAAACTACGGAACAACCAGCGGATCACCGAGGGTTCGGGATGAACCGGAGCGAATCGGGGCCGGGCAAACAACTGGTTCCAGCCATCGCGGCGAGAATCTGACCCAAAAGTATCGGATATTCGGATCAGGGGATGACCGGTCATGGCATCATTCCGCCTCAATAACCTTTTCGATCAGTTCCGCCGCCTGCCGGACGCGCTCCGGGGTGGTATCATTTGTCACCCACAGGTTGAGAACCTCCCGGCCCCAGGCGGCGGCCTCCTCGCCGCATTCCGCCCCGAACCAGTGGGGATACGCGGTGTTCAGCGGCGGATAGTTGGTGCCGGCGTCGAGTCCCGCGGTCCGCAGCGCCGCCACCACCCGG
>PLTC01000251.1 GCA_003165295.1 Rhodospirillales bacterium
TCGGTGTCGAGGCCGACCAGCGCCAGAGTTGCCACGAAGATCAGCACCAGCGAAATCAGGCCGCTGTAGATCAGACCCTTGTAGAGCGCGCCCATGATGCTCTTGGAGGCGCCGAGCTTGACGAAGAAGGTACCGGCAACCGAGCCGATGATGCACACGCCGCCGACCAGCAGCGGGTAGAACATCAGATTGGTCGCGTCCGGGCCGGTGAACAGGATGGCCGCCAGCAACATACCGCCGACGATCGTGACGACATAGGTTTCGAACAGGTCGGCCGCCANNGCGCAGTCGCCGACATTGTCGCCGACATTGTCGGCGATGACCGCGGGATTGCGGGGATCATCTTCGGGGATGCCGGCTTCGACCTTGCCGACCAGATCGGCGCCGACGTCGGCGCCCTTGGTGAAGATGCCGCCACCCAGACGGGCAAAGATCGAAATCAGCGAGCCGCCGAAGCTGAGGGCGACCAGCCCTTCAATCACGCTGCGCCGCGCCAATTCCGGGTCGACCGAGGGGTCGATCAACTGGGTCAGGGCGAAGTAATAGCTGGTGACGCCAAGCAGGCCGAGACCGACCACCAGCAAACCGGTGATGGCCCCCGACTTGAAGGCGAGGTCAAGGCCGTCGGCCAGCCCACGGGTACAGGCGTCGGCAACCCGGACGTTGGCGCGCACCGACACGTTCATGCCGATGTAGCCGGCGGCACCCGACAGGATGGCGCCAATCAGGAAGCCGACACCGGTCTTGGGTCCGAGCGTGACCGACAGCAGAATGGCGATGACCACGCCGACCAGGGCGATGGTGGTGTATTGCCGGTTCAGGTACGCTTGCGCGCCTTCCTGGATGGCGCTTGCAATTTCTTGCATGCGCGCGGTACCGGCACTCGCCGCCAACACCTGCCTGCTTGCGTAGACGCCGTAAGCCAGCGCCAGCAAGCCGCAGAGGATGACAAAGACAAATGCAAGACTCATCGATTCCCCCAAATTCATTTAGAACTTCTTGGGTATGTCCCGTTGCTCGGGACCACCGTCACGACGGCGGCACCGGCCGGGCGTTGTGTGGGGGCAGCATGCCGGAGGGCTTCCGACAATGCAACGGTTGCGACGGTGTCGGCGGGCGGGTTTCGCCCGACTTCGATCCGGGAAGACACCTGGCAGGCTCAAAAACGGCGTTGCAGCACGGTTTGAACCAGCACTTCTTTGACAACGTCGCTTCCCAGCAACCGGTCACAGGCGGCTTGTAACCGTTTTTTGACACCGGCAACGTCGACGAGACTGCCATTGATCATTTCACCTTCATCAATGGCCCCGTAAAGCGTGGTGAGGAAGGTATCCATGACCCGCGGCATCCGGTCGTTGACCTGACTTTCGGCGCTCTGGTCGCGGACCATCAAAACGATGACGAAGGTGATCAACTGTTCCGGGCGCTCGGCGCCGATGGCCGGCACCGTGAACGGGGCCAGCCGGACATAGACCGGGGGTGGTCCCGGGGCCGGCTTGGCCTTGGCCTGTCCGACGGCGGCGTCGGGTGGCGGCGCGATGAACTTGTTATAGGCGTACCAGCCGCCGGCCGCCGCGAGAAGCAGCAGGATGATTCCCACCATCAGGAGAACGATACCCTTCATGGCCGGCTCCAGCTCCCAGTTCCCGCGAGCCCAGCCATACCCCGGTCCTGGCCACGGGTAAAGCTGTCCGGTGATGCCGCAGCCTTTTTGCTATCCGGTGCCGGCGAAGTGGTTCCAGCCGCGCCGGGCGAGCGCGAGGGACCGGCCCTCGGCATCCAGGACCTCGACCCGGCCGGCGGGAGCGGCCTCCAGCCAGCCGATTTCGGTGATGGCGACCTTGTGTTCGGCGGCCAGTGCCGCCACCGCGGCCCGGTCCGCGGCGGCGGCGGTGAAAACCAGTTCATAGTCGTCCCCGCCGCTGACCATGGCCGCCAGCAAGGCCGGCTGGCGGGCCAGCAGGGTCCGTGCCGGCCCGGACAGCGGCAGGCGGGCGCAGTCAATGACCGCGGCGCAGCCGGTGACGCCGGCGATATGGCCAAGATCGGCGACCAGGCCGTCGGAAACGTCGATGGCGGCGGTCGCCAGCCCGCGGAGGGCCATGCCCAGCGCCAGCCGCGGCTCGGGCCGGCGTAGCCGCGCCACCAGCGCCGCCACGGCGTCCGGCCCCAGCGTGTCCGGCCCCAATGTGCCCTGGACCAGCGCGAGGCCAAGAGCGGCGTCGCCGATGGTCCCGGTGACGAACACCCGTTGGTCGGCGATCCGCTCGGCCGGGACGCAAACCCGCCGGGTCAGCGCCCGACCGCGCCGGACCAGACCGAGGGCCGTAACCGAAAGGGTGATGGGACCATGGGTCGCCACCGAGTCGCCGCCGGCCAGCGCGATGCCGTAGCGCGCCTGATCGGCCTGGAGGCCGGCGCAAAAGGTGGCCAGCCAGTCGTCGTCGACGGTCCGCGGCAGGGACAGGACCAGGGTGTAGGCCAGTGGTGCCGCCGCCATGGCGGCGAGATCGGACAGGTTGACTCTCAGCAGCTTGGCGGCGATGTCGGCGGGCGGGTCGTCGGGCAGGAAGTGGATGCCCGCGACCATGGCATCGGTGGTCACCACCAGCTCGCAATCGGGCGGCACCGTGAGCACGGCGGCATCGTCGGTCAGTTCCAGGGCGCCCGGGCAGCCGGCGGCCAGTGGCCGCAGGAATCGCTCGATTCGCCCGAATTCCCCGAGCGTGGGGTTCGTCGGACCCGGAGCCGCTCCGGGTGCCTCAGTCTTCGGAGTCGCCGTCATCGTGCGGCTCCGGCCGACAGAGCTCGTCGGCGCGCAGCCGGTGGGCAATGTGGTCGAGGACTCCGTTGATCACGCCCGGCTCGCGACCCTGATAGAAAGCATGGGCGATCTCGACATATTCGCTGAGGATGATCCGCGGATGGATGTCGGCATGGGCCAGCAGCTCGAGGGTTCCGGCGCGCAGAATCGTGCGCAGCAACACTTCGATCCGGTCCAGCGGCATGCGCGGATCCAGGGCCGCCGAGACGATGCCGTCGATGTCGGCCCGCCGGACGCTGGTGCCGCGGACGATGGCCGAAAGCAGGGGCGGATCGGCGGCAACATAAGAAACCCCGTCGACCTCATGGCCAAGCCGGTGCTGGAGGAACTCCGCCAGCGCCGCCTCCGGCTCGGCGCCAAGGAGTTCGATCTGGTAGAGCACCTGGACCGCGGCGAGCCGGGCGGCACTGCGTCGTGCCTTGGCCGAGCCGCGACCACGGCGGTTACGCCTCGCGGCCTTGCTGGGGGGAGCCATGGGAACCCGATTATCGCGGATAAAGCCGGAAGTGGCGCTTCAACTCGATCATGTCAAGGCAGGTGCGGGCGGCACCGCCGCCCTTGTTCTTGTGCTTGACCGAGGCCCGGACCCAGGCCTGTTCCCGGTTCTCCACGGTCAGGATGCCGTAGCCGATGGCAAGCGTATGGGTCAGGGCCAGAGTCTGGAGGCCGCGGGCACTTTCGGCACAGACATAGTCATAATGGGTGGTCTCGCCCCGGATGACGCAGCCGAGCGCCACATACCCGTCGAATCGCCGGCGGCCGGAATAGAAATCCATCGAGGTGACGGCGTATTGGATCGCCGCGGGGATTTCGAAGGCGCCTGGGACCGACAGCCGTTCGTAAGCGGCGCCGGCCTGCTCGATCTCGGCCACCGCACCGCGGACCAACTCATCGGCGATATCGTCGTAAAAGCGGGCTTCGACGATCAGCAGCGTGGGAGTGTCAACCATCAATGGCAGTTCCTTTGCGCCCGGACAGCACCCCGTCGACGGCGATCGGGCGATGGCCGACCACGGTCAGGCCGTAGCCGTCGAGCCCGATGATGGTTCGGCGATGGTTGGACAGCAGGACCATGTGCCGCACCCCCAGGTCCAGCAGGATCTGCGCGCCGACGCCGTAGTCGCGCAGTTCCGCCCCCTGCGGCGCCGTCCCCGAGACCCGGGCCTGCACCCGTTCGGCCAGCGATTTTTCGGGAGGCTCGCACAGCATCACCACGACGCCCCGGCCAGCCTCGGCGATCATGGCCATGGCCGCCTGGAGGTTCACGTCGCGTCCGGCGCTTTGCTCGGCGATCACGTCGTCGAGCACCTCGTGGGCGTGCATGCGGACCAGCACCGGCGCGCCATCGGCGACATCGCCCCGGATCAGCGCCGCGTGTTCGGTTCCCGAGACGGTGTTGCGGTAGGTCACGAGGCGGAAACGCCCGCCGAAGCGGCTGACGATTTCGGTGTCGAGGGTGCGTTCGATCAGGGTTTCGGTGCGCCGGCGGTAGCCGATCAGGTCGGCAATGGTGCCGATCTTGAGCCCGTGGTACTGGGCGAACGGCACCAGATCCGGCAACCGGGCCATGGTGCCGTCTTCGTTGAGAATCTCGCAGATCACGCCGGCGGGGGATCGCCCGGCCAGACGGGCGATGTCCACCGCCGCCTCGGTATGGCCGGCCCGCACCAGGACCCCGCCGTCCCGCGCCACCAGGGGAAACACATGGCCGGGGCTGACCAGATCATAGGCGCTGGCCTCGGGATCGATCGCCACCTGGATGGTACGGGCGCGGTCGGCGGCCGAAATGCCGGTGGAGACGCCAACCCGGGCCTCGACGGAGGTGGTGAAGGCGGTCTGGTGGCGGGTCTGGTTATGCCGGGCCATCAGCGGCAGGCGCAGCTGATCGACCCGCTCCCGGGGCAGCGCCAGGCAAACCAGGCCGCGCCCGAAGCGGATCATGAAATTGATCGCTTCGGGCGACGCGGCGTCGCCCGGGATGACCAGATCGCCCTCGTTTTCCCGATCTTCGTCATCGACCAGGATCACCATCCGGCCCTGCCGGGCCTCTTCTATGATCTCTTCGGTCGAAGAAAGGGCGTCGAGCATGTCCGATGTTACACTGCTTCGGAAAGGCGCGCGACATAGCGCGCCAACATGTCCACCTCGAGATTGACCGGCCGTCCCGGCGTCATGGAACCGAATGTGGTGCATTGCTGTGTATGGGGGATGATGTTGATGGAAAAGCGGCGACCGGCCACTTCATTGACCGTCAGCGACACGCCGTCAAGGGCCACGCTGCCCTTGACCGCGATGAACCGGGCGCATTCCGACGGGGCTTCGAAATCGAACCGCAGGCTGCCCCCGACCGGCGTAATCTCAACCACGTCGGCAACCCCGTCCACGTGACCGAAGACCAGATGCCCGCCCAACTCGTCACCAAGCCGCAACGACCGCTCCAGGTTGACCGGCGTACCCTCGGTCCAGGCGCAGAGTGTGGTGCGGTCAAGGGTCTCCCGCGAAGCCTCCACGGTAAACGTGCCGAAGTCGCGGTCGATCACGGTCAGGCAGACGCCATTGCAGGCGATGGACGCGCCAAGCGGGATTTCGGAGGTGTCGAGGCCACTGGCAATGGTGAAACGAATGTCGGGGCCGCGCTCGATGGCGGCGACCTCTCCGAGATGAGTGATAATTCCGGTAAACATGCCTGGTACCTTAGCAGCTTGAAGCGGGCCGGGCAGTGGTGCCCGAAATCCGGTCGAAGTGTCCGGCCACGGGCGCCCCGCCGTCCGGGACGGTAAGGCCCGCCCGGGACCCGGGCTGGCGCCCCGCACCATCCATGTCAGCGCCCAGGCGGCTTGGCAAGCCGAACATGGCGGCCAGGACGACGGCGGTGATTGCGGGCCAGGTCGCCCCAGGGCGTCGGGTTGGCCACAGACCGCCCGCCGCCAGATTGGCAGGTTACGGCGACTCGGGCCATGTTAAAGAAGCGGAGCGGCCGTCGGCGCGGCCGTCGGCGCGGCCGTCGGCGCGGCCGGGGGCCGACCCTTGCGGCTTGCCGCAAACCGCCGGATGCCCAAATTCCCTTGCGACCGGCCGTCACTCCCGGGTACCGAAAGCAGCCCCGCCAAGGATTTCCGCCATGACCCTCATTCCCGCGACCGGCACCGCAGCGGTTGCCGCCATTCCCGCGACCGGCACCGCAGCGGTTGCCGCCATTCCCGCGACCGGCACCGCGGCGGTTGCCGCCGCCGGCGAGCCGACCGACCGGCGCGTCATCATCTTCGATACCACGTTACGCGACGGTGAACAGTCACCGGGCGCCTCGATGAATCTCGAAGAGAAGCTCCGAGTCGCCGCCGTGCTCGAGGAACTGGGCGTCGATGTGATCGAGGCCGGCTTTCCCATCGCGTCCAACGGCGACTTCGAGGCGGTGTCGGCCATCGGCCGGCGCATCCGGCATTCGACGGTGGCGGGCCTGGCCCGGGCCCAGCGCCGGGACATCGACCGTTGCGCCGAGGCGCTGGCCGGCGCGGGGCGCAGGCGCATCCACACCTTCATTTCCACCAGTCCGCTGCACATGAAGTACAAGCTTCAGATGTCGCCGGACCGGGTGCTGGAGGCCGTCACCGAAAGCGTGGGTTACGCCCGCAATCTGGTGGACGATGTGGAATGGAGTGCCGAGGACGGCTCCCGGACCGAGCACGATTTTCTGTGCCGCTGCGTCGAAGCGGCCATCGCCGCCGGCGCCCGTACCATCAACATTCCCGATACAGTCGGCTATGGCGTGCCCGAGGAATACGGGGCGCTGTTCGCCATGCTGCGCCACCGGGTGCCCAATATCGATCGCGCGGTGCTGTCGGTCCATTGCCACAATGACCTGGGGCTGGCGGTGGCCAATTCCCTGGCCGGGGTGAGCAACGGCGCCCGCCAGGTCGAATGTACCATCAACGGCCTGGGGGAGCGGGCGGGCAACGCCGCGCTGGAGGAACTGGTGATGGCGCTGCGGACCCGCCATGACCGGCTGCCCTATACCACCACGATCCACACCGAAACGATCATGAAGGCGTCGCGGCTGGTGTCGGCGATCACCGGCTTCGTGGTCCAGCCCAACAAGGCCATCGTNNACGAGGCGGGCATCCATCAGGACGGCATGCTCAAGCACGCCGGCACCTACGAAATCATGACCCCGGAATCGGTCGGGCTGGTGCGCGCCGCCGCCGACAAGGCCGGGCTGGTGCTGGGAAAGCACTCGGGCCGCAACGCCTTCCGCACCCGGCTGCGGGACCTGGGCTACGCCCCGGACGACGCCGTCATCGACGAAACCTTCAAGCGGTTCAAGGAACTGGCGGATAAAAAGAAGGAAATTTTCGACGAGGACCTGATTGCCCTGGTGGACGATCGGATTGGCCATGCCGGGGACCGTATCCAGTTCGTATCGTTGGATGTGGTGGCGGGTTCCCGGCGCCCCCAGCGCGCCCTGCTGGTGTTGACCATCGACGGCGAGACCCGCGGGACCGAGGCCGGCGGCAATGGTCCGGTGGACGCGACCTTCAATGCGATCAAGGAGTTGTTTCCCCATGAGGCGCGGCTGGGGCTGTATCAGGTCCACGCCGTGACCGCGGGCACCGACGCCCAGGCCGAGGTCACGGTGCGGCTGGAGGATGAAGACCGCGGTGTGGTCGGGCGTGGGGCCGACAGCGATACCCTGGTCGCGTCGTGCCGGGCCTATGTCCACGCGCTTAACAAGCTGCTGCTCAAACGCCAGCGGACGGCGCCATCGCCACTCTCTGCTTGAGTGCCTCTGGCTGTTGCTCTATGGAACGGGGGCCGCGCCGGAAGCGCCAACGATTCGCGCCCGGCGGTTTCCGAATGCCGTGTCAACCGGATGAAGAGTTAACCACCACCATGTTTTCCAAACTGCTCGGCATCCTGTCGGCCGACATGGCCATCGATCTCGGGACCGCCAACACGCTGGTGTACGTGAAGGGGCGGGGTATCGTCCTGAATGAGCCATCGGTGGTGGCCATCGCAACGGTTCGAGGCCGGAAACAGGTGCTGGCCGTCGGCGACGAAGCCAAGATGATGCTGGGCCGGACACCGGGAAATATCCAGGCGATCCGCCCGCTGCGCGACGGTGTGATTGCCGATTTCGAGGTCGCGGAGGAAATGATCAAACATTTCATCCGTAAGGTTCATAATCGACGGAGCTTCGCCAGCCCGCAGGTGATCGTGTGCGTGCCTTCGGGTTCGACCGCCGTGGAACGCCGGGCGATTCAGGAATCCGCCGAGTCGGCCGGTGCGCGGCGGGTGTTCCTGATCGAGGAACCCATGGCCGCGGCCATCGGCGCCGGCCTGCCGGTCACCGAGCCCACCGGTTCCATGGTGGTCGATATCGGCGGCGGCACCACCGAGGTCGCGGTGTTGTCTCTTGGCGGCATCGTTTACTCGCGCTCGGTGCGGGTCGGCGGTGACAAGATGGATGAGGCCATCATCGGCTATATCCGGCGCAGCCATAACCTGCTGGTCGGCGAAGGGTCGGCGGAGCGGATCAAGAAGGAGATCGGTTCGGCCTGTCCGCCCGAGGACGGCGAGGGCCGGATCCTGGAGATCAAGGGCCGCGATCTGATGAACGGTGTGCCCAAGGAACTGATCATCAGCGAACGCCAGATCGCCGAGAGTCTGGCCGAGCCGGTCAGCGCGATCATCGAAGCGGTCAAGGTCGCCCTGGAACATACCGCGCCGGAGCTGGCCGCGGACATCGTCGACAAGGGGATCGTGCTGACCGGCGGCGGGGCGCTGCTCGGCAACCTTGATTATGTGCTGCGCCACGCCACCGGGTTGCCGGTGTCGATTGCCGATGACCCGCTGAGCTGTGTTGCGCTGGGCACCGGGCGGGCGCTCGAAGAGATGAAAACACTGAGAAATGTTTTGGTGTCCATGTACTGATCCTGTACTGTGGAACCGGCATGTTGGGGTTTTATGGCCGGTTGGTGGCCCGCCGGGACTGCGGTTCGGGGCTCCAGTGCGGCTGGCCTTGAACGATAATCATGGAATGTTATCGTGAAACCACGCACTGCAAGACCGATGAGCCGGCTGACCGCGCTGAAGACGCTGGTTCAGCGGTTCTCGTTCCTGCTGTTGCTGCTGGCCTCGATCGCCCTGATGATGTTCGGCAAGATCGACCCCGTGTTGATCGAGGGCATCCGGGCCCATGTGACCGACGCCTTCGTGCCGATTCTCGACGCGATTTCGCGGCCGGCGGCAACCGTCGCCGGTGTGGTCGAGACCGTGGTCGACATCAGCGAAGTTCACCGGGAGAACAAGGATCTGAGGCTGGAAAACGCCTCGCTGCTGCAATGGAAGCAGGTGGCGTTGCGGCTGGAGGCCGAAAACAACAGCCTGCGCGGGTTGCTGCATTACAAGCCGGAGCCCGGGGCGACGTTCATTTCGGCGCGCGTGATTGCGGCGCCAGGAGGGCCGTTCCTGCGTGACGTGCTGGTGACGGCCGGGCGCCGCGACGGGGTGCGTCGCGGACAGGCGGCGGTGGCCGGGGCGGGCATGATCGGCCGGGTGGTCGAGGTCGGCGAGTGGACCGCCCGGGTGCTGCTGATTACCGACATCAATACCCGGGTCCCGGTGATGCTGGACAACACGCGCCAGCGGGCGGTGCTGGCCGGCGACAATTCGGACCAGCCGCGGTTGCTCTATCTGCCGCCCGAGGCGCCGGTGGCGGTGGGTGACCGGGTGGTGACGTCAGGGGATGGCGGGCTGTTTCCGGTGGGTTTGCCCATCGGGGTGGTTTCGGCCGTCGGCGATCATCTGGTCAAGGTCCAGCCGATGGTGGATCTTGGCAAGCTCGAACATGTGGAACTGGTGGACTTCGGCCTGCCCGGCGGTCTGGTTGGCGAGGCGGATCACTTCTCCGGCGTTCGGTGACGGTCGGCAGATGACGGTCAGTGTCTGGCAGAGACTGGATCAGGCCGGGCGCAGCCTCGCCCCGGTGGCGGTTACGGTGATGCTGGTTCTACTCGGCATGGTGCCGCTTTATCTGCCCTGTTACGAGGATGTGGCGCCGGCCCTGGCGTTGATGTCGGTTTATTACTGGGCGATCCACCGGCCCGACCTGATCCGTCCGAGCGTCGCCTTCGTCATCGGGTTGCTCCAGGATACGCTGACCGGGGCGCCGCTGGGCATGACCGCGCTGGTGCTGCTGCTCTGCCAATGGGTGGTGGTGTCCCAGCGAGGGTTTTTCCTGGCCAACTCGTTCGTGCTGCTGTGGGTCGGGTTCGGGTTCATCATGTTCGGGGCGGCGCTGGTTCAGTGGCTGGCGTTTTCGGTGCTGGAACTGACCGTGGTCCCGCTGGAGGCCGCCCTGTTCCAGGCACTGTTGACGCTGGCCCTGTTTCCGGTGTTTGCTTGGCTGTTCATCCGCGTTCATCGCGCGTTTTTGAAAGAGCTGTGACCCGAAGGCCGCCATGAACCGCGGCCGGGCTTCCCGTCACCGGAGACAAACGCGCCGGGGCAGGGGGATGTCGTTCAACGGAGGTCCCGTGAACCGTGATACCGACCGCTACCGCACCTTGACGCGGCGGGTGCTGGTCCTGGGTGGCCTCAAGCTTGGCCTGCTGTCGACGCTGGTCGGGCGCCTGTATTACCTTCAGGTGGTGGAGTCCGCCCGCTATACCATGCTCGCCGACGAGAACCGGATCAGCTTGCGGCTGGTGGCGCCCTCGCGCGGCCTGATCGTCGACCGCTCCGGCGTGCCGTTGGCGGTCAATCAGCAGAATTACCGGGTGGTGCTGGTTCAGGAACGGGTCCGCGACATTGACGGGACGTTGACTCTGCTGACCCAGATCGTGCCGGTGTCGGACACCGACCGGCGGCGCATTTTGCGGGAAATCCAACGCAAGCGTCGCTTTGTGCCGGTGACGGTCAAGGAAAACCTGAGTTGGGATCAGGTGGCGCAGATCGAAATCAACACGCCCGATCTGCCCGGGGTCTCGATTGAGGTCGGCGAAATCCGCAACTACCCGTTCGGCGAGGCCACCGCTCACATCCTTGGTTACGTCGGCGCGGTGGCGGTATCGGAGATTCAGGGGGACCCGGTGCTGTCGCTGCCGGGTTTTCGCATCGGCAAGGCCGGCATCGAGAAGTACTGGGAGAAGGACCTCCGTGGTGTTGCCGGCACCAGCCAGTTGGAGGTCAATGCGGTCGGCCGGGTGATCCGCGAACTGTCCCGGGATGAGGGGCAGCCCGGCCACGAGGTTACCCTCACTTTGGACGTGGCGCTCCAGCAATTTGCCCAGAAGCGGTTGGCCGAGGAGCAGAGCGCCAGTGCGGTGCTGATGGATGTCCATACCGGCGGCATCTATGCCATGGCCTCCAACCCCAGCTTTGATCCCAACCGCTTCTCCACCGGCATCAATGCCGAGGTGTGGGAGGACCTGCTGTCCAATCCGAACGCGCCGCTGACCAACAAGACCATCGCCAGCCAGTACGCGCCGGGTTCGACCTTCAAGCCGGTGGTGGCACTGGCGGCGCTGGAAGCGGGGGTGATCGGGCCGCATCATACCGTCTTCTGCCCGGGTTACCTGGACCTGGGCGACCACCGCTTCCATTGCTGGAAAAAGGGCGGGCACGGCTCGGTGGATATGAGCGACGCCCTGCGCCAGTCCTGTGATACGTATTTTTACGATGTCGGTCGGCGGCTCGGCATCGATCGCATCGCCGAGATGTGTTACCGTCTTGGTTTGGGCGAAACCCTGGGACTGGATCTGTCCGGGGAGCGGTCAGGTCTGGTGCCGTCGCGCCAGTGGAAACAGGCGACCCTGGGCGTGCCCTGGCAGCAGGGTGAAACCCTGGTGGCGGCCATCGGACAGGGCTATGTGCTGGCCACCCCGCTGCAACTGGCGGTGATGTGCTCGCGGCTGGTCAATGGCGGCTTTGCGGTCAAGCCGCATCTGGTCCGGCAGATTCGTCAGGGCGTTTCGGAACAGACGGTGTGGCCCGAGATCGGAGTGAGCAAAGCCAGCCTGGATGTGGTGGTCCAGGGGATGAATCTGGTGGTCAACAGTCCCCGCGGCAGCGGCTACAAGGCGCGCATCACCGAGGCGGGCTTTGAGATGGGGGGCAAGACCGGAACCGCGCAGGTGCGGCGGATCACCATGGCCGAACGCTCGACCGGGGTGATCAAGAACGAGGACCTGCCGTGGCGTGAGCGCGACCACGCGCTGTTCATCGGCTTTGCCCCGGTCGATGCCCCGCGCTATGCTCTGGCGGTGGTGGTGGAGCATGGCGGCGGCGGTTCGGTGGTGGCGGGACCGATCGTGCGCGATATTCTGCTGGAATGCCAACGCCGGGATCCGGCCCGGTCACCGGCCAGCGCCGCCGCCGCCCGCCCGACCGGTGTCGGCTGAGCGGGCGCGGTGCGGCGTCATCGCTATTGATAGAACATCGCTATTGATAGAACATGGAATAGGTCTGACGGTCCTGGATTGCTTTGGCGGTGGCGTGGTCATCCCGAACGGGGGGTGCCGGTGCCCGGGTCCACAGATGGAAATGGGCCTTGTTCCACCGATTGAACGCGGTGCCGGCGCTCTCGGCCAGGGATGACGCAAACAACCCGCCCGGGTGGTCCAGGTGAAAGCCGTTGTAGGTCTGATCCAGCGCGACCGTCAGCCGCTTCCAGAACCGGCTTCCCCGGACGACGGTGCCGGCACTGAAAACATTGACGGTGGGGGTCAGGATCAGGCGTGGTCCGTCCTTACAGACCCGGGCCATCCAGTTGCCGGCGGAACCGTCTGAACGGTCGGTGGAGGTTCGGTCGTCCTGGACCTTGAACGCCTTCTCATCCCACGGCAACCGCAGGAACCAGGCCTTCAGGTCGTCCAGACCGGCAATTCCGTCCAGTGACTTCTCGATCTCAATGGTCGATGCGAATTGCCGGAAGGCCAATAAAACCAGGCTGTCCCTGATCATCGGATAGTCTCCCCGTTTGGTTGGGCCTCGTCTGACGCGGACTCCTGGCCTGGCCGCGCGCGGGCTGGGACCGGTTGGCGGCAGGAACGCTGATCAGGGTCTGTTACGGCGTACAGTACCGTTGGCCGGTATCCGGCATCCCCAGGCAACGGGCATCCAAAACCCATCGGTACGCAAAAACCGCCGTGTCGACGCACCCAACGCTCGACGTGCAGGCTGCGACCGTTTGTCGCAGTTGCAAGTTACATAGAGCGGCAGGCGGCGTAACGCAAAGGGTTTCGTTTCGCGATTCGGAGTCGGGGGGCGGTGTTGTGGCGGTGCTGTGATTGCCGGGTCACAGCGGCTATCCGCCGACCGGACGCCATTGCCGGGGATTCAGCAGGGTTGAAACCGGGATGGTCAGGGTGTCGTCCTGCCGGTCTTCCAGGATAAGATCGGCCAGCACCAGACGGCGGTCATAGGCGCGAAGGGCGACGACCCGGTAAATCTCCAGGAACAGGCCGGGCCGACGAAAGCGGTCGCCGATTTTTACGGTGTCGGACATGATGTGCGGTCCGCGTTCGGAGGCTCCAAAAGGACTGCTGGTCCCTGGTTCGGGGATCCCCGGATGCCGCGCCGTGCCGAAGCCAAGGAGCCTCCGCCCTGTGCACCCGATGGTCCGGCGGGCGAGCATAGCAGCGACGGCTGTCCTTTGGTAGATCATCGGCCGGTGCCGTCCCGGGTGGGTTGGGCGGACGGGAACTGCCGATCGGCTGGTTCGACGGGCTTGACCCGGCGCGTCGCGTGAGCACTCTTGCCAGGACAAAATGTTGTTGATGATCACCATGGCGGTCGCGCAGCGACTGGCGAAGGGCCTGGCGGTGTTGGCGGTGGCGGGGTTCGCGCTGGCGCTGTTCAATCGGGTGGCGCTGCTTTCGGGATTCGAAGCAGTGCCGGGTGATCCGGGTGATGGCCGGTTCAATCTGGCGGTTCTGGAGCATTGGTACCGGGTTACGTTGGCGGCCGAGCCGTGGGGTTCTCCCGGCTTCTTCTTTCCGGTTCCGGGGGTGCTTGGCTACAGCGACGCGCTGGTCCTGCTGGCGCCCGACTACGTGGCGGCGCGCTGGGCCGGTCTTGGGCCGGTGGCGGCGCTGGCAACGACGTTGATGGTGGCCTCGGCCCTGGGCTTTGCCGGCATGATGGTGTGGTTGCGCGGTGGCTTGGGGCTGGCGTGGCCGGCGGCGCTCGCCGGTGCCGGTGCCTTCGCCGCCGGCACCGCGCTTTACCAGTCTCTGACCGTCGGTCATGTTCAGATGATGACCGTTGAGGCGCTGCCCTGGCTGGCCTGGCTGCTCTGGCGCTATACCCGGACCGGCGGCGGCGCGGTGGGCGCGGCGGCGGCGGCGTTGCTGGCGGCGCTTCTGGTGTCGTCGTTCTACGTGGGCTGGTTTGTCGGCGTGTACCTGCTGGTCATGGCCGGGGTCGGTCTCGCCATGGCCGTGTTTCTGGCCGGACCCCGGGGCACACTGGCCGCGGTGCGGCGCTGGCTTGGGGCGCGCGCCCGGTCCTTGCCGGTGGTGGCGGCGGCGCTGGGGCTGGGGCTGGTGCCGTTCCTGGTGCTTTACGGCCCGGTCGCCCTGCACAGCGCCGGGCGACCGTGGTCGGAGGTGATGCCGACGCTGCCCGACCCTGGCCAGTGGCTGGAGGCTCGGGGCAATGCCCTGTGGGGGCCGGTGGCCGGAGCGTTGTGGCCGGAGCTTGCGGGGCGGGGCGGGGAACTGGGCAAGGGCCTGAGCTGGGGGCTGCTGCTGGTGTTCGCGGCGACGGTGGTCCGGCTGGCGTCCGGGCCGGTGGCCGCCGTCGCACCCGGAACCCGGCGGCTGGCGCTGGTGCTGGGCGCCGGCGTCGTGGTGTGCTGGCTGTTGATGCTCCGGGTGGACGAATGGTCGCTGTGGTCGCTGGTCTACCAGGGGATGCCCGGCGGCCGGAGCATTCGCTCGGTGTTTCGCTTCAATCTGGTGCTGTCGTTTGCGGTGGCCACGGTGGCGGCGGTGGGGCTGCATGGGGCGTGGCAACGGGCCCGGGCGGCGACGAAGGCCGTGGTCGGGTTGGTGGCGATGGCGCTGATCGTGGAACAGATCAATCTGCTGCCCGGAACTCTCAGCCGGTCCCGGGACTTCGCCGGGACCGAGGCGGCGGCACCGGCTCCGGGGGTTTGTCGGGCGCTGGTGCGGCTGCCGGCGACGCCGTCCCCGGCCTATCATCGGTGGTCGCATCAGCTTGGCGCGGTGATGGTGGCGCAAGCCTGGGGGCTGCCGATCATCAATGGCTACAGCGGCCTTGCACCCGCCGACTGGCGGCTGTTCGATCCCACTGACCGGACCGGTTATCGTCTGGCGGTGGTCGCCTGGGCCAACCGCTACCACCTGTGGGAAGGTCTGTGCGGCCTTGACCCCGAGGCAGGGCGTTGGTTCCCGGTGGCCCCCGCCGATCTGATGCCGTAGGGCCGCAATTACCCATGCCTATCCGCCTTTCACCCAC
>PLTC01000207.1 GCA_003165295.1 Rhodospirillales bacterium
GCCCTGTTCCGCCTGGAGTCCAGGAAGGCCTACCGGGCGCTGCTCCACCTTGGGCTGACCGAGGCTTATCGCGCGCTGCACCCGGCGGTTCCCGGCCAGCCGCCGGCCTATACCTTTTGGGACTATCAGGCCGGCTGCTGGCCGCGCAACCTGGGGCTGCGGATTGACCACTTCCTGTTGTCGCCCCAGGCGGCCGATCGGCTGGAGTCCTGCACCATCGACCGGCAGCCGCGCGGGCTTGACCGGGCCTCCGACCACACCCCGGTCGTGCTGGTCCTGAGGGACTGAACTCTGCCGGCTTATTCCTGGTCCACCGGCTCGTCCAGGTCGGGCAGAGGGGCCTTGCGGGGCGGCAGCCGGTCGATCCATTTCTGAACCAACTCCTGGTGCCGCCGTTCCTCCTCGGCGAAGGCGCCGGCCAGGGCCTTGACCTCGGGATTGGTCGAGCCGGTGGCGATGGCGGCATAGAAATCTCCGGCCCGCCTTTCGCACTCCAAGGCCAGATCCAGGGCCTCATGCTCGCTCATGTGGTAATGGCCTTCGCCGATCGGCACGCTTTCCGGCGCTTCCAGGTCTGGCCACTCGAAATCGGAGGGGTTGACCGAGGGCAGGTTACGGTCTTTGGCCAGGATGCCGAGGCGATCCACATGCTTCTTCTCGACCTCCGCCATGGCCCGGAACAGCTTGGCGACCCGGGGGTTGTTGTGCATTTCCATCTGACGGGCGAGATCTTCGTAGCGTTCCTGGGCCTCGGCCTCGACTTCGGTGGCGTGAACCAGGAGTTCGTCTAAGGTATTGATAGTCGGAGAGGCGCTGGTGCTCATCTGGGACTCCTCTGGGCGACGCGGTTGGCTCGTGCCACCATAGCGTCGCGCGGACGCTCTGGCCACCCTCCGGTGTCGTCCTCCGGCGTCCGCCGCCAGCCGGTGTCTTGCGGGCGGCGGGCGAAAGGTTGTATCTAGACGGCCGGATGCTGTCTCATCATCACCCGGTACCGGAAGGGCCGGGCGGTCGAACCTCCCGGAGCGGTGCTCTTGGAACACTTGCCCCGACCGCTGCCATGCCTCATTTTATGGTGCCATCCAGCAAGGATTGTGACGCATGAAAGGTTTGTTCGGTTCTTTGGGCGCCAAGGCGCCGGGTGCCGCTGCCGGGGCCGCCGCCAACGACCTGATCAAGGAGGGGTCCGACCGCGCCTTCATGGCGGATGTGGTGGAGGCCTCGCGGGCGGTGCCGGTGATCGTCGATTTCTGGGCCACCTGGTGCGGGCCGTGCAAACAACTGGGACCGACCCTGGAACGGCTGGTCCGTGCCGCCAAGGGGGCGGTGCGGCTGGTGAAGATCGATATCGACCGCAACCCGGCGATTGCCGGCCAGTTGCGGGTCCAGTCAATACCGGCGGTCTATGCCTTTTTCCAGGGCCGGCCGGTGGATTTCTTCGTCGGGGCGCTGCCCGAGTCGCAGCTTAAGGCCTTTGTTGACCGGTTGTTGACGTTGGCCGGCAACGGCGCCGGCGCCGGAACCGGCAACGACCTGGAGGATGCGCTGGTCGAGGCGCAACGTTTCCTTGACGAAGGCGACGCCGCCACCGCCGGGGAGATTTACCAGGACATTCTGACCCACGAGCCGGGTCACGGCGCGGCCTTTGCCGGGTTGATCCGGTCCCTGATCGCCCGCGGCGATCTGAAGCGGGCGCGCCAGCTGCTGGACAAGCCGCCGGAGCGTCTGGCCGGCGACAAGGCGCTGGCGACGGCCCGGGCGGCGCTGGAAGTCGCCGAGCAGAGCCGCGCGGTGGGGCCGGTGCGCGAGTTGCAGGGCCGGGTGGCGACCGCTCCCGACGATCATCAGGCGCGTTTTGATCTGGCGCTGGCGTTGTTCGCCGAGGGCCGGCGCGAGGCCGCGGTCGATGCCCTGCTGGAACTCGTTCGCCGCAATCGCGAATGGAACGAGCAGCAGGCGCGCAAGCAGCTGGTCAAGTTTTTTGACGTGTTCGGACCCGCCGATCCGTTGACGATTTCATCACGCCGTCGATTGTCCTCTATACTCTTTTCGTGAGGAACCCATGTTGATGGCATGATTGAAATGCCAGACGAACTGCCCGACAGAGCGTTTCCCGGTACCTTGCCGATCTTCCCGTTGACGGAGGTTCTGCTGCTGCCCCGGGGGCGGCTGCCGCTGCACATTTTTGAACCGCGTTACGTTGCGATGGTCGAAGATTGCCTGATCGGGGATCGCATGATCGGCATGGTTCAGCCGGTCACCCCCGAGACCCCGACGGTCTATACCACAGGTTGTGCCGGGCGGATCACCGCCTTTCGGGACCTTGAGGATGGCCGCTATCTGGTGACGCTGACCGGAGTCTGCCGGTTCCGTATCCGGGAGGAACTGGAACAGCGCCATGGTTATCGGCGGGTGGTTCCGATGTGGGACGAGTTTCGGGCGGATCTCCAGTGCGACAAGGCCGGAGGTTTTGATCGCAGCCGGTTGCTTGGGGTTTTGCCGTGCTATTTGAAGAAGAACGATATTGCCGCCAACTGGGAGACCATCCAGGGCGCCCCCGATGAACGGCTGGTCACCTCGCTGTCGATGATCTGCCCGTTCCAGGCCAACGAAAAGCAGGCGCT
This sequence comes from Rhodospirillales bacterium, assembly GCA_003165295.1. Taxonomy (GTDB): domain Bacteria; phylum Pseudomonadota; class Alphaproteobacteria; order Azospirillales; family Azospirillaceae; genus BOG-933. The sequence goes on from PLTC01000207.1 coordinate 2,625, forward strand.
GCTGGAGGCGCCGACGCTGGCGGAGCGGGCACGGTTGCTGATCTCGTTGATCGAAATGGCAACCGTCGAATGTCGTGACCGGGACCGGTCGGTCTGTCACTGACAGAGCGGCGGGCAAGTTACGGATGCGTCGATGCTTGACAATGACGTCATGTGGTACTGGTTCACCGGTGCGTTGCTGCTGGGAATTCTCGAGGTGTTTGTCGAGGGTTTCATCGCTTTGGGGCTGGCCGCCGCCTGCTTTTTTTTCGGTGTGCTCTCGAATGTTTCAATCATCTACCAGAACATGGCGGCCGCGCACTTTCTCGTCCTGGCCGCGGTGATTGTTCTTGGCTTCTTTGTGTTCGGCAACCGGCTGTTCTGGACTGCTGGCCAGCGCGGGCCGGTTTCCCGGCTCGGCAACAGCTTCCGGGACAAGATCGTGGGTCAGGTTGCGGTGATCAAGACGCCGATCGTGGACGGCCAGGGCCGGGTCGAGGCCAATGGTACCGTCTGGAAGTGCCGCGGTGCCGATGGGCCGGCCGGTGCCCGGGTGGTGGTGGTGGAGATCGAAGGGAATACCCTGCTGGTCAGCGCGCTCGAGCCCCGCGGGAACGGGAGCCGGGGCGGCGCGGGTGTCCCATCACCGGACTGCCAGGGGAAGACCGGGGCGCAGGACGTTTTTTGATCCCTTTTGACCGGCGGATGTTCTAGGGTGGCCGCGTCGGATCAGGGATCGGAAGAGGGAGAACCCATGAGCGAAGACAGCCAGCCGGCGGAGACCCGCGGCGTGAGGACGGTGGATCCCAAGCTGCTGGAGATCCTGGTCTGTCCGCTGACCAAGGGCCCGTTGCGCTATGACGCCGAAGCGGGTGAACTGATCAGCGATAAGGCCGGTTTGGCCTATCCGATCCGGGACGGCATCCCGATCATGCTGGTGGACGAGGGACGGCGGCTGGAGGCCGGCACGGCTGGCGAGGGCGGAGCCGGCTGATGCCCACGCCACCGGCCTTTTCGCCGGGCCTTTCAGGAGCAACCCGGCCCTGGCCGGAGGAGATCCGGCTGCGGCGGGCGGAGCGCCGTCTGGAGATTTCCTTTGACGACGGCGCGCGTTTCAGCCTGCCCGCCGAATTTTTACGGGTGGAAAGCCCATCGGCGGAGGTTCGGGGCCATGGTGCCCAGGATGCCAGGCGGGTGGTCGCTGGCTGTCGCGAGGTGGCCATCACCGCGGTCGAGCCGGTGGGCAACTATGCGGTGCGGTTAGTGTTTGATGACGGTCACGACAGCGGCCTTTACTCCTGGACCACACTTTACGAGTTGGGTCGGCGCCGGGATGAGTTGTGGGCGGACTATCTGGCCCAACTGGCCGCTCACGGCCTCAGCCGCGATCCCTGATCGCGACGGCGGCGCCACGCCATGGCCGATCCGCCCCGACAGCGGGTACCGACGCCGGAAGAACGGGAACTTTGGCGCGAGGCTATGCGCGACACCGTGCGGCTGGTGCCGCCATCGCGGCCGGCGGCGGCGATGGCGGTCGCGATTGTAGCCGATCCCGCGCCTTCGCGGACCTTGTCCGCGTCCCCGCCGGCTTCGGCGGCGGTGCTACCACCGGTCCAGACGCCACCCCGGCCGGGCCTGCCGCCGCTGGAACTGGGCCGGAGTGCCGGTCTTGATCGCCGCACCGACGAGCGGCTGCGACGTGGTCAACTGGTGATCGATGGTCGTATCGACCTCCATGGCCTGACCCAGTCGGCGGCCCACGATGAACTGGCCCGCTTTCTCGACGGGAGCCAGCGTGCCGGTCGGCGTTGTGTCCTGGTCATTACCGGTAAGGGGGCGGTGAGTCAGGGGGGCGGAGTTCTGCGCAACGCCACGCCGCGTTGGCTGGCCGAACCCGGGCTGCGCCGGATGATCGTCGCCATCCACCGTGCCCAGCCTCAGCACGGGGGCGAAGGCGCGCTTTATGTGCTGCTCAAACGGCGGCGGCCGGCGGTCGAACTCTGACCTTTGCTGCGCCACACATGGTTTCGGGGGCCGGTGGCGATCGACAATGGGGGTTCAAGCCGCGATCAGACTATGGCACACTACTCCCGCATCAACCGGGATCTCGTACCCATGAGCGCCGTCAAGAAGCCTGCCCCCGCCGACTCCACCGCCGAAAGCCTGTCCCTGATTGCGGGCAAACTCGAAGGTATGGACCAGCGCCACAGTGCGGCGTTGGCCGGGCAGGGCGCCAAGCTTGACCAGTTGGCCGATGATGTTGGTCAGCTCAAGGGCGACGTCGGTCAACTCAAGGGTGACGTCGGCCAGCTTAAGGGTGACGTCGGCGCGCTGAAGCAAGGGCAGGCGGTTCTGATGGAGAATCAGACCGAACTGAAACGCGAGGTCAACAACCTCAGTACCAAGGTTAGCGGCCTTGACGCCAAGGTCAGCGGCCTTGACGCCAAGGTCAGTGGTCTCAGCACCCGGTTTGATGGTCTCAATGGCAAGCTGGACGCACTGCTGGCCCATTTCGGGGTCGGCAAGCCTGCCGAATGATCAGCCGGCCACGGGCCTGGCGGGCTTTTTTTCCGTGGTGGCGGTCAGCAGCTTGCTTAAGGGGCGGTGCAGGTGGGAGTTGGCGGCCAGGATGTCGGGACCGGTCAGCGGGTTGCGACCGCCATTGATTTCGGTGACAAAGCCGCCGGCTTCGGTCACCATAATGATGCCGGCCGCCACGTCCCACGGGCTGAGGCCGGTTTCCCAAAAGCCATCATAACGTCCGGCGGCGACGTAGGCCAGATCGANNCGGCGGATGCCGGCGACCTCGGCCATCACCGCCGAAAGCTGGTCGAGGAACGCCGGATGGTTCCCCCGCCCCTTGAACGGCATTCCGGTTGCGACCACCGCGTCATCCAGGCGCCGCCGCTCGGAGACCCGCAGCCGTTGGGCGTTGAGGAAGCAACCCTGGCCCTTTTCCGCCCAGAACAGCTCGTCGCGGACCGGTTCGTAGACCACGCCGGCGACGATTTCACCCTCCCGCTCCAGGGCGATGGAGATCGCCCAATGGGGCAGGCCGTGCAGGAAATTGGTGGTCCCGTCGAGGGGATCGACGATCCAGCGGTGGCTGCGGTCCTTGCCGTCGGAACCGCCGGACTCCTCCATCAGGAAGCCGTAGTCGGGGCGGGCCTTGGACAGTTCGGCCCGGACCGCCTTTTCGGCCTTGGTGTCGGCGGTGGAGACGAAATCGGCCGGCCCCTTGCGCGAAACCTGAAGCTGCTCGACCTCGCCGAAGTCGCGGATCAGCAGACGTCCGGCCTTTTCGGCGGCGCGGGCCATGACATTGATGGTGGCGGAACGAGGGGCCATGGCCGGGGTGGATTCTTTCGCAGGTTCTGGCGCAGGTTCTGGCGCAGGTTCGGGGTCGGGCGGCGATCGTTGGTGCTGGAGGCTCAGTCCTTGGCCCGCTCGAGATACGTACCCTCGGCGGTGTCGATCACGATCCGGGTTCCGGCCTCGACATGGGGCGGAACCATCACCCGCACGCCATTTTCCAGCTTGGCCGGCTTGTAGGATGACGAAGCGGTCTGTCCCTTGACCACCGGGTCGGCCTCGAGAATCCGCAGGGTCACGGTCTGGGGCAGTTCCACCGCCAGCGGCGCCCCTTCATAGCTCTGGACCGTTACCGGCATGCCTTCCTGCAGGAACACCGCCGGATCCCCGATCACCTCCCGCGGGATGGTGGTCTGTTCGAAGCTGCTGTTGTCCATGAACGTGAAGGAGTCGCCCTCGGAGAACAGGAACTGCATCTCGTGCTCGTCCAGTCGCACCCGTTCGACCGATTCCTGGGTCCGAAATCGCTCGACGGTTTTGGTCCCGGTCCGCACGTCCTTCATCTCGATCTGAATGAAGGCGCCGCCCTTGCCGGGTTGGACGATCGCGATCTTGGCGACCACCCACAGCTTGCCGTTATGTTCCATAACGTGGCCGGGGCGCATGGTGTTGGCGTTGACCTTCATGGGACTTACCGTTTTCTTGGCCTGGTTTCGAGGACCCGCTTTCGCGTCGGGGCGGACCCTAGCAGCTTGTTTCCCCCGAGGCAACGCCGCGACACGGTCAAACCTCCCCGGTCCCGCAGGGCCGCCGGCCTTTGGCGCGGGGGGCCGGGGGCGCCGCGCGCCCCCGAAAATCCTTCGCCCTAACGGCTTATTCCACCCACGGGCTGCTCGGGAAACGACAGTTCATGGCGCGAGCGCCATTCGGGGCCGACATAATTGACGATGATCGACTTGCGGATGCCGGCGATCGGGCGCTTGTGGAAGGCGTGCCAGGTATCGTTGGCCGGAATGAAGATCAGGCCGCCGTTGAAGGGTGCCGGCGCGGTTCCGACCGGCTGGTCGGGGCCGGCGAGCAGGTCCGTGCCCCACTCCTCGCTGCCTGGCCCGCGCGACAGGTAGATCAGCAGCGTGAACCGTTTGACGCCAAGGTCGGTGTGTGGCTCGAGCCAGAAGCCTTCGGTATCCTGGCAGTATTCGATCCGCAACAGGCTGTCGGCCAGTGTCGCCCCGCAGTGGCGTTCGATCAGGCCGGTGGTTTCCGGGTCCTGAAACGCCCGGGCGAGGGCGTCGGTCACCGGGGCGCGGGCGCGGGCCTCGGGATTGAAATAGGTGCGCGAGGCATTGTTGGTTTCGCGCCGGCCATAGGTTTCCAGAACCACCGGAGCGGTATAGGGCAAGGCGGTGAGGCCGTTGCAGGTCTCCGCGGGCAGAACTTCCGCCAGGAACCAATGGCGGTAGGGCGTGACGCGGCACCGGCTCTGTTCCAGAGACCGGCGGAACTGGCGGCGGATGGCGGCGGCGGGTGAGGTCATGGGGGGTCGCTGGTTGACAAGGCGGGTGAGCCCGGGGCCCGACAGGCCCCGGTCACCCGGAAGTCTGCCTCAGCGGTGACCGCGGCGTCCAGGGTTGCGCCGGCCTTTGTGGGCGTACATGGCGGCGTCGGCCCGGCGCAACACCAGCTCCTCGCGATCCCCGGCGCCGTAAGGACAACTGCCGGCACTCAGGGTCAGAGGCAGCATCCGACCGTTCCAGGTCAGGGTTTGGGCATTGAGCCGGGAGGCCAGTGTCGCGGCACGCTCGATGCCCGGTTCCGGCTCGACGCTGGTGAGCAGGATCGCGAATTCGTCGCCGCCCAGGCGCGCCACCACGTCCTGGCGGCGCACCAGCGTTCCCAGCAGCGTACCGACCCGGCGCAGCACGGCGTCGCCGGCCTCGTGGCCATGGGTGTCGTTGGTTACCTTGAAGGCATCGACATCCATCATGATCAGCACGCCGCCCGCCGCCGGATTGCGCTGGGCATGGGCCAGTTCACGTTGAAAGTGGCTGAAAAAACCCCGACGGTTGAGCAGGCCGGTCAACTCGTCGGTCATGGTCAGGGTTTCGAGATAGGCGATGCGCTCGTTCTGGGCGGCGATGATCTGTTGGGCTTCGGCAGCCCAGGCCAGTGCCTGGTCGAGGCGCCGGCTGGGATTGGCGCCATCCATGTCGAACAGAAAAGGGGGCAGGGGCGGCGTGTTCCGGCCATCGAAACCCGGCGACACCGGCTCCAACCGCTCGGTCAAACCAAAGACGGCGGCGGGGGGATTGTCGTACGGGCTCATGGGTGGTCTCCGCTTGGCTGGGGCGTGCTCTCTGACCAGCAAGGGACATGCCAACCTTGTGGATGACCTGAAGTACGCGGCGCCGGATCGCCGACCGTGACAGGTTCGGCCCGGCGAGGGCGAAATTGCCGGGGTGGGCCGGCAATTTGCGCCGTGCCCGGCCCGGCAGTTTTTGCCGCCCCCGGCTGAGATAAAAGATACATGGATCATCCAAAAATGGGTCACCAAGACCCGTCATATAGTCAGTCGATCAACAAACCCGGCGGCTACCATGAACACTTCTTCTCAGGCCTCCCCCAAGTCGACGATGATCGTGTGCCCCGACGTGCTGCCCAGCTTGCGCGATGCCTACCAGCGGGACGGGCGCCTGGCCGCCGCGGCCACTTACCGGCAGAAGAATCCGGCCCTCAGCATGAGCGAAGCCTTGTTCACGGTCGACCGTGTGCTCGGACTGCGCAAGCCGTCCGCGATCATGTAACCGAACCCCGGCGCCGTTCCGGGTGGCGTCCCCGGTGACGCGGCTCGGGGGGGGGCGCCACCGGGGCCGCCACCGGAGCCGCCGTGGCGTCCCCGGTGACGCGGCTCGGGGATTTTCCAAACCCCGGTGTTTTTTTGCCCGACATGACAGTGACGGGTGGCGACTTGCCGCCGGTGCCTTTGGCCCGGCCCGGGCAATCATACCGTCCCCTAAGGTTTGGGTTCCGCCGCCTTTTGCGCGCGGGTCNNGACCCGCGCGCAAAAGGCGGCGGAAGCGTTCGAGGTTCCGGCGACCCGAGGCGTCCTGTCTCTGATTTCGGGAAAGTGATCGGGACTGCTTGGAAGGGTTTCCGCCGGTTCCAGTGAGCCGTCTTGCGCCTGCACCGCGGATTTATTGGGGACCATTCTTCCGGTCTTCAGGCCCCTTTTCCTCGTTGCACCGGTGGCGCGGCTGACCTGCGCCTCGCGCGGGTCAGGGGCCGTCGGGCCGCTTGACCGGATGTGAGTAAGGGCTCACTTTGCCGGCCATGGCCAAGGTTCGGATGGATGGCGCCGCGCGCCGGCGCCTGATTGTTGACAGTGTGACGCCGGTCTTTGCCCGGAAGGGTTTCTCCGGAGTCACGACCAGGGAGATTGCGGAGGCCGCGGGGGTTTCGGAAGCATTGGTATTCCGTCATTTTCCGACCAAGGCGGCGCTTTACGAGGAGATTCTCAAGCTCGGCTGCCTTGCCGATCCCGACCTCGCCCGGCTGGAAGCGTTGCCGCCGTCCACCGATACCCTGGTGCTGATGACCTACGGCATGCTGCGCCATCTGGTGCTGGGGGCGCTGGGCGACCGGCAGATGATGATCACGCGGCAGCGATTGGTGCTGCACAGCATGATGGAGGATGGCGAGTATGCCCGGGTCCACTTCGCCGATGTCGGGCGCCGGATTCTCCCCACCTATACCGCAAGTCTTCGGGCGGCGGAGCAGGTCGGGGATTTGCTGCCGGGCGGTCTCGCACCGGTCAATGCCTTCTGGTTCGGCTGCCATGTGGCGGCGCAGGTTGCCTATGGCCGGCTGGCGGGCCAGGACGTTTACCCCTATCAGGGCGACCTGGAAACCGTCGTCGCCGAGGCGGCGCGCTTTATTCTGCGGGGCATCGGCCTTCGCGAAGCAGTCGTGGCGGCGCCCTTCGAGCCGCAACGGTTGGCGGTGTTCACGGCGGGGGGCCACTACGATGTCGGCGCCGGGGAGGGCGGGGGCGGCAGCCCCACCGTGTCGGCGGGCTGAAATGCTCCCGGCCCGGCCGCCACAGGCGGGCGTCGGGAGGTGAAATTGCCGACGGGTTGTTTTGTTGAGCTTGACGGTACTACGACAGGCAGGGGGAGCGGAGGGCATGGATACCTTCTCACCGGAAACGATCGCCTCATCGGAAGCCAGCGCCGGCGGCGCGCCGCAGACGCCGGTACCGGCGCGGCCGGGCCGGCTCAAGGTCGCCGTGTGGTTTACGCTGGTGGCGCTGATTCTGGCCGTGGTCGGCGGCGGCCTCTACTGGTTTGAGCAGTTCCGCGAGAAGATGATCGCCAATTACTTTGCCGGCAACGTGCCGCCGCCAACGGCGGTCAGCACCGTGGAGGCGGTGGCCGAAGCGATGCCGCGCACCCTGGACGGTATCGGCACGGTGACCGCGGTTCATCAGGTGACGGTGGCGCCCGAGGTTGGCGGCCGGATCACCGCGATCCAGTTCGAGGCCGGGGGGACGGTCAAGGCCGGGGCGCCGCTGGTCCAGCTTAACGATGCGCCGGATCGCGCCGACCTCGCTTCCGCCGAGGCGCAGCGCACCTACGGGCAGGTCACCCTGGACCGCTCGCGGACGCTGGCGGTCAGGAGCTTCGGGACCCAACAGGCGGTGGACCAGAGCCAGAGCCAGCTTGACGCGGCCAGGGCCGCCATCGCCCACGCCGAGGCGACCATCGCCCAAAAGCTGGTGCGGGCGCCGTTCGGCGGGCAACTGGGTGTGCGGCAGGTGGAGGTCGGCCAGTATCTGGCGGCCGGCACCGCCATCGTCACGCTGACCGATCTCGACCAGCTTTACGTCAACTTTACGTTGCCCGAACAGGCGCGGAGCGCCCTGGTGTCGGGCCAGCAGGTGACAGTCCGGGCCGATGCCTTCCCCGACCGGACCTTTACCGCGACCCTGACCACCATCGAACCCCAGGTCGACAGCGGTACCCGGAGCATCAAGGGGCAGGCCAGCCTCGCGAATCCCGACCATCTGTTGCTGCCCGGCATGTTCGCCAAAATCCAGGTGCTGTTGCCGCCCCGGCCGGGAGTCGTCACCGTGCCCGAAACCGCGGTGGACTACACCGCCTACGGTGAATCGGTCTATCTGGTCCATGAAGACGGCCGGGACGCTGCCGGCCTGCCGGTGCTGAAGGCGGTGCAGAGTTTCGTTAAGACCGGTCCCCGGCACGACGGCAAGGTGGCCATTCTGGAAGGCGTTGCCGCCGGCGACCGGGTGGTCAGCGCCGGTCAGGTCAAGCTTCACGGCGGGACGGTGGTGGTGTTACCGGTCAACGACACGGTTCTGAGCAAACCGGCGGTGACGCCGATCAACTGAAACAGTCCGATCACCGACAATCGGATTTGAAACGGCGAAACGGCGTCGTCACCCAAGCGGTTCGAACCATCAAACCGAAAAGCAGGGTCTTTCGCCGGCACGCGGGGATCGTGGGCGGGCAGGCGGCCGGCGGTTCCGGGAGGGGTATCACCATGCGTTTTACCGATCTGTTCATCCGCCGGCCGGTTCTGGCTACGGTGGTCAGTCTGCTGATCCTGTTGATCGGCCTGCGGGCGTTCTTCGACCTGCCGATCCGGCAGTATCCCCGGCTCGACAACACCGTCATTACCGTGACCACCACCTATCCCGGGGCGTCCCCGGACCTGATGCAGGGCTTCATCACCCAGCCGATTTCCCAGGCGGTGGCCTCGGCCGAGGGCATCGATTACCTGACGTCGTCCTCGACCCAGGGCAAGAGTGTAATCACGGCCTATATCAAACTCAATTACGATCCGACCAAATCGATGACCGAGGTCATGGCCAAGGTCAATCAGGTCAAGTACCTGATTCCCAAGGAGGCCAACGATCCGATCATCCTCAAATCGACCGGTCAGACGACCGCGGTGATGTACATTGGCTTTTCCAGCCCGACGCTGTCCAACGCGGCGATTTCCGACTATCTCAGCCGGGTGGTGCAGCCGCTGCTGGCCACCGTCGATGGCGTCGCTTCGGCGGATATTCTGGGCGGCCAGACCTTTGCCATGAGGGTCTGGCTTGACCCGGCGAAAATGGCCGCCCGCGAGATTACCGCGACGGACGTCTCGGCGGCGATCCAGGCCAACAACTTTCAGTCGGCGCCGGGCCAGACCAAAGGGTATTTCACGATTTCCAACATCCGGGCCGATACCGGGCTCACCAATCTCGACGACTTCCGGCGGATGGTGGTCAAGGCCAGGGACGGCGCGCTGGTTCGCCTGGAAGACATCGCGACCCTGGACCTGGGGGCGCAGAATACCGACTCGTCGGTGATGATGAACGGCCAGCAGGCGGTGTTCATCGGTGTCCAGTCATCGCCGGTGGGCAACCCGCTCAACATCGTCCGCGACGTGCGGGCGTTGGTCCCGACTCTGGAGCACGGCCTGCCACCCACCGTGATCATGAACATCGTCTACGATTCGACCAAATTCATCCAGTCCTCGATCAACGAGGTGATCCATACCCTGATCCAGGCGGTGGTCATCGTCATCGCCGTGATCTTCCTGTTCCNNCGCCATCGTGGTGGTCGAGAACGTCTACCGGCACATCGAGGAAGGCCGGAAGCCGGTGCAGGCGGCCTTGATCGGCGCCCGGGAAATTATGGGGCCGGTGATCGCCATGACCATCACGCTGGCCGCGGTCTACGCGCCCATCGGCTTTCTGACCGGTCTCACCGGTTCGCTGTTCCGGGAGTTCGCCTTCACCCTGGCCGGATCGGTGATCATTTCGGGCGTCATCGCGATTACCCTGTCGCCGATGATGTGCTCGATGCTGCTGACCCGCGAGATGGCCGAGAGTGGGTTTGCCCGGCGGGTTGATATCTTCTTTTCCGCGGTCACCCGCCGCTATGGCCGCATCCTTGCCGGCTCCCTCAACTACCGGCCCGTCACCGTGCTGTTTGCGGTGGTGGTGCTGGTCGGGGTCGGCTTCCTCTACACCCACAGTACCGCCGAACTGGCGCCTCCCGAGGATCAGGGGGTGGTGTTCGCCATGGGCAAGGCGCCGCAATACGCCAATCTTGACTACACCGAGAAATATGGCCGGCAACTGGACCAGACCTATGCCGCTTTTCCCGAGACCTTCGCCCGTTTCGTGGTCAACGGCTTTCAGGGGGTCAATACCAATATCTCGGGGATGATCCTCGCGCCCTGGAGCGAGCGCACCCGCTCATCCATGAAACTGTTGCCACTGGTCCAGCAGGGCCTGGGGAGCATCGCCGGCATGGATGTCTTTGCCTTCAATCTGCCGCCGTTGCCGGGAACGGTGGGCGGCATGCCGGTGCAGATGGTGTTGTACTCGCCAGCCGACTTCCGGCAGGTGTTCACGATGATGGAGGCGGTCAAGGACCGGGCGCGTAAGAGCGGCCTGTTCATCGTGGTGGACAGCGATCTCGCCTATAACAACCCGGTGGTGAGGATCCATGTGGATCGCGGCAAGGCCAACGACCTGGGCCTGACCATGCAGACCATCGGCGATACGCTGGCGCTGCTGGTGGGCGAGAATTACGTCAACTATTTCGAGTACAGCGGCCGGTCTTATCAGGTGATCCCCCAGGTACCACGTCGGGATCGGCTTACTTCAGACGATCTCGGGCACTACTACGTGAAAACCACCAGCGGCGTTTCGGTGCCCTTGTCGACGGTGGTGACCATCGATACCGGTATCGATCCAAACGCCCTGACCCAGTTCAATCAGTTGAACGCCGCGACCTTTTCCGCAGTGCCGATGCCGGGTGTGACCATGGGCCAGGCGGTGAGTTTTCTGGAGGCGACCGCCCCGGACCTGCTGCCGGCCGGGGTCAGCCACGACTATCTGTCGGAGTCGCGGCAATACGTCAAGGAAGGCAACCAGCTGGCCATCACCTTTGCGTTTGCGCTGATCACGATTTATCTGGTCCTGGCGGCACAGTTCGAAAGCCTGCGCGACCCGCTGGTGATTCTGGTGGCGGTGCCCTTGTCCATCTGTGGGGCGTTGCTGCCGTTGTTCTTCGGGGTGGCGAGCATCAATATCTACACCCAGGTCGGCATGGTGACGCTGATCGGCCTGATCAGCAAGCATGGGATTCTCATGACGGAATTTGCCAATCAGTTGCAGCGTCGGGAGAATCTGGACCGACGAACCGCGATTCAGCGGGCGGCCCAGGTCCGGTTGCGGCCGATCCTGATGACCACCGCGGCGATGGTGGTCGGGCTGGTGCCGCTGCTGGTGGCCAACGGCGCCGGCGCCGCCAGCCGCTTCAGTATCGGCATCGTCATCGTCGCCGGGATGTCCATCGGCACGCTGTTCACGCTGTTCGTGCTGCCGGCGGTCTATACGCTGCTGGCCGCCGATCATCGCGAGTCGGCGGGTGCCGTCCGGGCCGCCGAGATTGCCGCGGTGTCATGAATGTCGTATCGATGGGCGACGCCCGTCGTCTGATCGGGTAAGGGCAACCGGGTAGGGAGCGTTCCCCCATGTACCGTCTTGTTCCGGGCCTTGTGGCCCTTGGTCTGCTGGGTTTTGCGTCGGCGGCGCTGGCCGACCGGCTTGCCATCGACCTCAAGGTCGGGGCCAACGAAGTCTCGGCCGAAGACACCTTGCCGGCCTCGCAACTCCAGGCCGCCGAGGCCAACCCGGCCTGCGGCCGGCCGCCCAACACCGTCGAGGACATCGCCAAGGCGGTGATCGGCTTCGGCAATATCAGTGTCGGGGTGCCGCTGCTGGAGGCCAGCAAGTACATCACCATCGACCCGTCGCTGGCCAATACCCTGAGGGCGCTCACCGGAACCCTGAACGGCAAGGCTTCGTGCGAGCAGATCTGCACCGAGCTGCCGCTGAACGCCGTCAACGTCGATGTCGACGGCTTCGTCAAGGCGCCCACCGACACCGCCTGGACCAAAGTGGAGTTTTTCGCCGAGGCGCCGATCGGAAAGGCGCTGATCGAGAAGCCGAAATTCACCAAGGCGGCCAACGGCTATCTGATCTGCGCACTGGCGAAGAACTGGAAACACGACCAGGACCGGGTGTTCAGGCTCAAGATCACTTTCGACAAGAAGTAATAAAAGGGGGCGTTGCCCCCTTGACCCCCACCAGGGCCGTGACGGCCCTGGACCCGCATGACGTCATGGGTTCCAAGGGCCGTCGGCCCTTGGTGGGTCCAGGGCAAAGCCCTGGTCAGGGCAAGGGGCGAAGCCCCGGCAGGGTTGGGCACGGGCCATGATTTTCCTCTTCACCGATTTTGGCCTGGCCGGGCCGTATACCGGCCAGGTCAAGGCGGTTCTGATGCGGGCGGCGCCGGGGGTGCCGGTGATCGATCTGTTCGCCGATGCCCCGGCCTTCGACCCGCAACTGTCGGCCTATCTGCTGGCGGCCTACGCCACCGGCTTCCTGCCCGGTGACGTCTTCGTCTGTGTGGTCGATCCCGGGGTCGGCACCGGCCGGCGTCCATTGGTGCTTCATGCCGATGGCCGTTGGTTCGTGGGTCCCGACAATGGCCTGTTTGAACTGGTCCGACGGCGCTCGCGCGAGGTCCACGTCTGGCTGATCGACTGGTTGCCGCCCAACCTGTCGGCGACCTTCCACGGCCGCGATCTGTTCGCCCCGGTCGCCGCCCGGCTGGCCCGGGGCGAGGCGTCGCCCGGGGTGCCGCTGGCGCCCGATGCCATCGCCCGGCCGGTCTGGCCCGACGAACTGTCCCGAATCGTCTACATTGACGGCTACGGCAATGCCATGGTCGGGATGCGCGCCAGCACGTTGGGCCGGACCACGGTGCTGGAGGTTCACGGTCAGACAATCCGGCGTCACCGCACCTTTGCCGACGTTCCGCCCGGCGAGCCGCTGTGGTACGCCAACGCCAACGGTCTGGTGGAAATTGCAGTCAACCAGGGCCGCGCCTGTGAACGGCTGTGTCTTGAGGTCGGAGTGCCCGTCGGAGTTTCCGCGTGATGGCGCGGCAGATCCCTGGTAATACCGGCAGCGCAATGAACACCCCCACCAGGAGCGTCACGCCCCTGAACCCGCATGACTTAAGTCCAGGGGTCCAGGGGCCGCCGGCCCTTGGTGGGTCCAGGGCAAAGCCCTGGTCTGGGCGCGGGCAAATCCCCCCGCGGATCAATCAAAAGGCTCGCCGGTATGACCTGTCTGCCAGCATTCGTTCTGAGAACCGCCGGGTGCCGGCCGACGGTCTTGACCTTTTGGCGATTGCCCGCGATCCTGGCCCGTCTGGAACCGTGATCATAAACGCCATCCGAGCGGTCACACCGGCCGCCGGCAACCGGCCGATCGGTTGCGAATTCGCCAGGGACAGCCGCGCCATGTGATCGGGAAGCCCGGGTCAGGAGAGTCACCATGCCACGCAGCACCGACAGGACCAGCCAACCCCGGCAGACCAATGCCAGTCGTCCCACCCGGCTGAGCCCCGGCCGCAGCCGCGGCGCCAGCCTGGTCCCGCCGGCCTATGGCCTGGCGGCGGTGGACCGGTTTCGCGGTGCTGCCGGCCCGGCGACGCTGCCGGCGGTCCAGTGTCGCGCGCAGGGCGACGGGTCCGGGACTCGGGTTGCTCCCCGGTCTCCCGGGTCCGGTGGACTTCCCGACCGGTTGCGGGCCGGTGTCGAGGCGCTGTCCGGTCTGGCCATGGACGATGTCCGGGTTCACTACAACTCGCCCGAACCGGCTCAGCTTTCGGCGCTCGCCTTCACCCGGGGCTCGACCGTCCATATCGCTCCCGGCCAGGAACGCCATCTGCCGCATGAGACCTGGCATGTGGTCCAGCAGAAGCAGGGGCGGGTCGAGGCGACCCGGCAGTTGCCGGGCGGTACGCCGGGCAACGACGACCCGGGGCTGGAGCGCGAGGCCGAGGCCATGGGCGCGCGCGCGGCGCGCCATGGCGACCCGGTCACCGCCACCGGGGATAGGCCACCCCTCCAGGCGCGAAGCGCCGTCGGTACCGTGGCGCAATGCGTCCCGGATATCCGTTTCACCAACATCTCGGAGAGGCCGAAATACGCCGCCAAGGCGCAGTCGATCATCGACGCCCTCCAAAGCGCGCCTATCGTCAGAGATTATCTGGAGGGGAAGACCACACGGATCATGCTTCAGGATGAACCGCGTCTCGCCACGATCACGGTGGTACGTGATGTTACGGTAGGTGATGTGGTTAAAATCGTGCTCTCGCCCTGGTTCTTCGAACAACAGAGCCGAGGTTGCATTGTCGGCATGCTGGCGCACGAGCTTGGCGTTCATGACCTCGCCAAGGATTCGATGGATGCTGCGGAGAAGCAATACGAGGATAACAATCAAGGCTGTTGGCTCGCGACGGGCGTCGGGAGCCTGACGATCAGGCCTGACTGGGCGAAGGAGAGGGACCATGCCTATGCGACGATCGAAGGGGGGGCGCGCTTCCAGTACTATCGGCGGACGGTGTACCAGTTGGGGTGCGCGATGCTCGTGGGGGGGGGGCGGCGTC